>JAMLIM010000102.1 GCA_023954175.1 Rhizobacter sp. | reverse complement strand
GGCGTTCGCGTTCCTCCTGGTAGACCTTGACGTGCGCCACGCCGGTGCGCGCGGTGACGCGCCAGTCCATGCTGCGTACATCGTCGCCATCGCTGTAGGCGCGCGACTCCTGGTAGTCCATGCCGCGACCGCGAAAGCGCGACAAATGCTCGCCGCCGCGTTGCGCGCGCGCGGGGCCGGCGCACTGCAGCCCGATCTGGCCCGCGTGGCGGCGCAGCGCGATCAGCTCCTGCGCGCTGGCCCAGGTCGCCGGGTTGATGCCCGCGGCGGCGGCTGCGCGATCGTCGAGATCGTCGTGAGCTTCACGAACGGCACCCACGTCGCGCACGGTACGCATGCTACGAACGCCACCCTCGGCGCCTGCCTCGGGCCGTCGGCGCGCGAACAGCTTCATCGTCAGGCCACCGGGACGAGGCGCAGCAGCGCGTCGATCAGGCTGTCGGACGTGACGCCTTCGGCCTCGGCCTCGAACGACACCAGGATGCGATGGCGCAGCACGTCGTGCGCGACAGCCTGCACGTCGTCGGGCGCGACATAGTCCTTGCCCTGCAGCCAGGCGTAGGCGCGCGCGCAGCGGTCGAGCGCGATGGTCGCGCGCGGGCTGGCGCCGAACGCGATGTGCGGCGCGAGCGCCGCGTCGTAGCGCGCCGGGTCGCGGCTCGCAAGCACCAGCTGCACGATGTATTCCGCCACCGCGGCGCTCATGTGCATCGCGAGCACGTCCTGCCGTGCGGCGAGGATCTGCTGGGTCGAGAGCTGCAGCGGCGGCGCCGGCGCCGCGCCCGGTGTCTGGCTCGCCTGCGCACGGGCGAGCTTCAGGATCTCGCGCTCGGCGACGACATCCGGATGGCCGATACGCACGTAGAGCAGGAAGCGGTCGAGCTGCGCCTCGGGCAGCGGGTAGGTGCCTTCGTGCTCGATCGGGTTCTGCGTCGCCATGACCATGAACGGCCGCGGCAGCGGGTAGGTGTTGCGCCCGACGGTGATCTGGTGCTCGCCCATCGCTTCGAGCAGGGCCGACTGCACCTTGGCCGGCGCCCGGTTGATCTCGTCGGCGAGGATCAGGTTGTGGAACAGCGGCCCGGGCTCGAAATGAAAGTCGCCCGTCGCCGGCCGGTAGACGTCGGTGCCGGTCAGGTCGCCGGGCAGCAGGTCGGGCGTGAACTGCAGGCGCCGGAAGTCGCCCTGCAGCGCGGCGGCGAGCTCCTTGATCGCGGTCGTCTTTGCGAGCCCGGGCGCGCCTTCGACCATCAGGTGGCCGTCGGCGAGGAGCGCGATCAGCAGGCTGTCGACCAGATGTTGCTGGCCGATGATCTTCGTCTGCAGGTGCTGGCGCAGGTTTCGGAATGCGAGGTGGTGCATGTCGGGCGCGGGGCCGGCGGAAGTGACGGTCTTCAATGCGTTCATGAGCAGGACTCCGGATCGATCGATGTGGCACAGGCGGCGTGGGCGAATGCGCTGCACGCGCGCGCAGCCGGCCGGCGTGCGCGACCGCTGCAAGGGGTTCGGCCACAGGCCTTTCGGTTCATCATGTGCCGCATTGGGCACCAGCAGCATTAGTCCTTCGTTAAGCTGCGTCGACCGAAGCGGTTTGCGGCGCGAAGGCGCGGACTTCGCGCCGCGACCAGTGCCGGGCCGTGATGGACGCGGGAGCAGTCAGCCGCGCATCATTTCGCCGGTTGCATGCCGTCCGGCGCCGGCAGCGGCGCGGGTGCTTCGTCGCCCGCCGCTTCGCGCGTTCGCGCATGGTCGCTGCCGATGAACATGTACATCGCCGGCACGACGAACAGCGTGAACAGCGTGCCGATCGCCATGCCGCTGAAGATGACGATGCCCATCGCCTCGCGCCCGGCGGCGCCGGCGCCGGAGGCGATGACGAGCGGCACGACGCCGAAGACCATCGCCGCGGTCGTCATCAGGATCGGGCGCAGGCGCACGCCGGCGGCTTCCTCGATCGCCTCGCGCTTGGACTTGCCCTGGCGTTGCTGCTGATTGGCGAACTCGACGATCAGGATGCCGTGCTTGCTGATCAGCCCCATCAGCGTGACGAGCCCGACCTCGGTGTAGATGTTGATCGATGCGAAGCCCAGGAAGATGAAGATCAGCGCACCGAAGAGGGCGAGCGGCACCGAGACGAGGATCACGACCGGGTCGCGCATGCTCTCGAACTGCGCCGCCAGCGTCAGGAAGACGATGATCACCGCGAAGCCGAAGGTCAGCGTGAAGCCGCCCGACTCCTGCATGAACTGGCGCGACAGGCCGGCATAGTCCGCCGTGTAGCCGCTGGGCGCGACTTCGTCGAGCGCTTTGCGCAGGAAGGCGAGCACGTCGCCCTGCGACTGGCCCGACACGCCCATGATCGTCACCGAGTTGAGTTGCTGGAAGTGGCTGATCGATTCGGGCACCACCTGGTGCGTCAGGTGCGCCACCGTGCTGGCCGCGATCATGCTGCCGGCGGGTGTCTTGATGTGGTAGTCGAGCACCTCGGACGGGTTCAGCCGGTCGACCTGCTGCACCTGCGGTATCACCTTGTACGAGCGCCCGGCGATCGAGAAGTAGTTGACGTAGCCGCCGCCGAGCGCCGCGCCGAGCGTCGCGCCGACCTGCTGCTGCGTCAGCCCGAGCGCGCTGACCATGTCGCGGTCGACGACGAGCGTGGCCTGCGGCTTGTCGATCTTGAGGTCGGTGTCGGCGAAATAGAACAGCTGCGCCGCATTCGCTTTGGCCAACACCTCCTGCGCCACCGTGTTCAGGTTCTCGAAGGGTTCGGTGGTCGAGATGACGAACTGCACCGGCAGCCCCGAAGAGCCGGGCAGTGGCGGGAACTGGAACGCCGCGACGCGTGCGCCGGCGATGTTGTTCCAGCCGGCCTGCAGCGCCTGCTGCAATTCCTTGGCGCTGCGCGTGCGCTGCTCCCACGGCTTGAACAGCACGCCGGCAAAGCCCTGGTTCGTGCTCGGCACGCCGGTGAGCTGGAACATCTGTTCGTATTCGGGCAGCGCCTTGGCGACGTCGAAGATCTGCTGCGCATAGGTCTGCATCTGCTGCGTGGTCGCCGTCGACGGGCCGACCACCTGCCCGCCGACGATGCCCTGGTCCTCCTGGGGCGCCAGCTCAGAGGTGGACATCACGAACATCGCGCCGGCAGCGGCCATCAGCAGCGCGCCCATCACGATCATCACGACCCAGGTGTCGAGCACGCTGTGCAGCGCGCGCGCGTAGCCGCGGTGCACCTTGTCGAAGACGCGGTCGATCGCCTTGACGAAGCGGCCCTCGTCCTGCTCGGGCTTGAAGATGCGCGACGCCATCATCGGCGACAGCGTGAGCGCGATCACACCCGACACCGTCACGGCGCCGGCCAGGGTGAAGGCGAACTCGGTGAACAGCGCGCCCGTCAGGCCGCCCTGGAAGCCGATCGGGATGTACACCGCGATCAGCACCACCGTCATCGCCACGATCGGGCCGCCCAGTTCGCGCGCCGCGATCAGTGCCGCGTTCATCGGCGTCTGGCCTTCCTTCATGTGGCGGTCGACGTTCTCGACGACGATGATCGCGTCGTCCACGACGAGGCCGATGGCCAGCACCAGGGCGAGCAAGGTCAGCAGGTTGATCGAATAGCCGAGCACCAGCATCACGAAGAAGGCGCCGATCAGGCTCAGCGGCATCGCGATCAGCGGCACCGCAACCGCCCTGAAACTCCCCAGGAACAGGTAGATGACGGCGGCGACGATCAGCAGCGCCTCGACGAGCGTCTTCACCACCTCCTGGATCGAGGTGTTGATGAACTCCGTCGAGTCGTAGACGATCTCGCCGACCAGGCCGCTCGGCAACTGCTGCTGGATTTCGGGAAACAGCGTGCGCACGCGCTTGGCAACGTCGAGGATGTTGGCGTCGGGCGCGGCCTTGATGCCGATGAACACCGATCGCTTGCCGCTGAAGGCGACGTTGAAGTCGTAGTTCTCCGAGCCGAGCGTGACCTCGGCGACGTCCCGCAGCCGCACCAGCGCGTCGCCGCTGCGGTTCACCGCGAGCTGCCTGAACTCCTCGACCGTGTGCAGGTCGGTGCCGGCGGCGAGCGGGATGGTGACCATCTGGCCCTTGGTCGAACCGAGCGCGGCGAGGTAGTTGTTGGCCGCGAGCGCGGCGCTGACGTCGGCCGCCGTGACGCCGAAGGCGGCCATCTTGTCGGTGTCGAGCCAGGCGCGCAGCGCGAAGTTGCGCGCGCCGAGGATCTCGGCCGTCTGCACGCCCTGCACCGCGTCGAGCTTGGGCTTGACGACGCGCACCAGGTAGTCGGTGATGTTGTTGGTCGGCAGCGCGTCGCTGTAGAAGCCGATGTACATCGCGTCCACCGTCTGCCCGGTCTGCACCGTCAGCACCGGCACCTGGGCCTGCGGCGGCAACTGGTTGCGCACCGAGTTGACCTGCGTGTTGATCTCGGTCAGCGCGCGGTTCGAGTCGTAGTTCAGGCGCAGGGTCGCGGTGATCGTCGACACCCCCGAGGTGCTCGACGACGACAGATAGTCGATGCCCTGGGCCTGCGAGATCGCGGCTTCCAGCGGTTGGGTGATGAAGCCGGCGATGGTCTGCGCGTCGGCGCCGAAGTAGGTGGTGCTCACCGTGACGACGGCGTTCTCGGTCTGCGGGAACTCGTTCACCGGCAGGCTGTAGAGCGAGCGCAGCCCGAGCACGAGCAGCAGCAGGCTGACGACCATCGCCAGCACCGGCCGGCGGATGAAGAGGTCGGTGAACTTCATGGCGGGGACGTCACTTTTCCTGCGGCGTCGGGTTCGCTTCGTTCGCCGGCTGCACGCTGTTGTCGATCTTCACTTCGGTGCCGTTCTTCAGCTTGAGCTGGCCGCTGGTGACGACCTGCTGGCCCTCTTCGATGCCGCTCGTCACCGCCACCTGGTCGCCGCGTGTCGGGCCGGTCGTGACGAAGACCTGCTTGGCGGTCGGCTTCTCGCCGCTCTCGACGACGAACACCGTCGAGCCGTAGGGGTTGTAGGTGATCGCCGTCTGCGGCAGCGTCAGGTAGGGCTTCGCCTCGCCGCTGTCGATGTCGACGCGCGCGAACATGCCCGGCAGCAGCGTCTTCTTCGGGTTCGGGACGGTCGCCTCGACCAGCGCGTTGCGCGTCGTCGCGTCGACCAGCGGGCTGATCGCGGTGATCTTGCCCTCGATCGCGCCGCCACCGGCGTCACTCGACAGCAGCACCCGCTGGCCGACCCGGATCTGCGCGAGCTGGCGCTGCGGCAGGTTGAAATCGACGTGGATCGGATCGAGCGTCTGCAAGGTCACGATCTTCTCGCCGGCGTTGAGGTACTGCCCGCGGGCGACGGTGCTGATGCCCAGGCGGCCGTCGAACGGCGCGCGGATCGTCTTCTTCGCGATCGTCGCCTGCTGCTGCGCGAGGTTGGCGCGCTTGGCGCTCAGGTCGGCGACGTCGGCGTCGATCTGCGCCTCGCTGATCGCCTTCGCCTGCAGTTGCAGCCGGTCGCGCGCGAGCACCGAGCTGGCAAGGTCGACCGCGGCCTGCAGCGAAGCGGCCTGCGCGATCTCGGCGTCCGCGTTGAGCTGCACGAGCACGGCACCGGCCTTCACGTCCTGCCCCGACGCGAACTTCACGTCGCGCACCAGGCCCGCGATCTCGCTCGCGACCGTCACGCCGCGCACCGCGACGAGCGAGCCGACCGCGTTGAGCTGCGGCTGCCAGGATTGCTTCTGCACCTTCATCGCCGTCACCACCTGCGCCTGCGGCTTCGGGATGCTCGCGATCAGCTTGCGGATCTGCAGGAACTTGAACAGCGCGAGCACGCCGACCAGCAGCAGCACGAGGCCGAGCATGATGAACAGGCGCTTGCGCATGCTTGGCCGCTTTGTCGTAGCCATCGGTCAGATTCCTGCGGGTTCGGCGGGGCCGGTCGGGCCCCGGGTTGCGGCGGCAGGCGCGCTCATTGCGATGCCTGCGAAGCGGGTGGCGCGAAGGCGGCCGGCCCGCTGGAGAGTTCGAGCGGCGGCGCGTTCCACCAGCCGCCGCCGAGCGCCTGCAGAAGTGCCGCGCTGTCGGCGTAGCGCGCGGCCTGCGCCTGCACCAGCGCGATGCGCGTCTGCTGCACCGCGAGCTGGGCGTCGATCAGCGCCAGATAGTTCAGCGCGCCCACCGCGTACTGGCGGTTCACGAGTTCCAGCGATTGACGCGCCAGGTCGGCGGCGGCGACCTGGGTCTGCAGCGCGAGGGCGTCGCTTTCGATCGCGCGCAACGCGTCGGCGACGTTGCGGAAGGCGCCGAGCACGGTCTGCTGGTATTGCCCGCGCGCCTGATCGTAGGCGGCCTCGGCGGCGCGCTTCTGGGCGTTCAATGCGCCGCCGTTGAAGAGCGGCGCGAGCAGGCCGGCGCCCACCGTCCACACCGGGCTGCTGCCGGAGAACAGGTTGCCCAGCCCGAGGCTTGCGAACCCGGCGCTGGCCGACAGCGTGATCTGCGGATAGAGGTTCGCGGTGGCGACGCCGACCTGCGCGCTCGCCGCGTGCAGCAAGGCTTCGCTCGCCTGGATGTCGGGCCGCTGGCGCACGAGCGCCGACGGCAGGCTGAGCGGCAGCTCCTGCGGCAGGTGGAGCGACTCGAGCGTGAACTCCGGCAGGCCGTCTTCGCCCGGCAGGCGGCCGGCGAGCAGCGCAAGCTGATGGCGCGTCTGGCCGAGCGCCTTCTCGAGTGCCGGCACGGTCGCCTGCGCCTGCGCGAGCTGCGTCTGCTGCGCCAGCACCGGCTGCATCGCGATCGCGCCGAGTTCGGCCTGCCTGCGCACGAGGGCGAGTGCCTGTGCCTGCGAGTCGATGATCTCGTGCGTCGCCTGCAGCTGCGCGCGCAGCGACGCCTCCTGGATCGCCGTCGTCACGATGTTCGCGCTCAGGCTCAGATAGGTCGCGCTGACCTGGAAGCGCTGGTACTCGATTTGCGCCTGCAGGCCTTCGAGCTCGCGCCTGGTGGCGCCGAACAGATCGAAGGTGTAGGAGACGTCGACCGACGCATTGAAGAGGTTGAAGATGCCGCCGTCCGGCGGGCTCGTGGCGTCGGAGAACTTGGCCCGATTGGCGCCGAGCTTGCCGTTCACCTGCGGGTAGAGCTTGTTGCCGGCGTCGGCGTCGTACAGCTCCTGCGCCCGGCGCAGCGCGGCCTGCGCCGAAGCGAGCGTCGGGCTGTGCGCGAGCGCCGAGCGGATCAGCTCGTCGAGCGCGGGCGACTCGAACAGCTGCCACCACAGCGCCGGCACATCCTGGCCCCAGGCCAGGCGCTGCGCCGCGCCGCCGGCGCCGGCTGCGCCGGCCGTCTGCGCCGGCAGCGGCGTCGCCGAGTAGGCGCGCGCCGGTTCCGGCACCGTCGGCGCGTCGGGCGGCTTGAAATCGGGCCCGACGACGCAGCCCGAGAGCAGCGCAGCGACGGCCAGCCCCGGCAGGCACGCGTGCCAGGCCGGCCGGCCGACGTGCGGCGCGCGCGGCAGTCGCCTGCCACGCGTTGCCTGATGCCGCAGCGCAGAGCGCCACGGCAGGGTGTCATTCGGATCGTTCGCCACTTTTCTTGTTCGGTCTCGCTGCAGGCATGATTCTGCTCAAGATTCGCCGTTCGCTCCTGACAGCGTAGCGCAAGCCGGGCCGGACAACAGGCGCCGCAGCCGCACCGATGCGGGCGACGCCGCGGCCCGCGCCCGCAGCAACGCGTGCGCGCGCTCGGCCTGGCCCGAACGCAGCAGCGCGTCGATCTGGATCTGCTCGAACAGATCGCGCTGCGCGTGGCTGCCGCCGATCGCCTCCAGGCGCGGCAGCGCCTCGCCCAGGGCTTCGGCGGCGCGCGCGAACTCGCCACGCGCATGGGCGAGCAGGCCGCGGCAGGCCGGCAGCGCGACGTGTTGCCACGCGTCGCGCGTGAGGCTCGGCGCGCGCGGCGCAAAGTCCTCGACCGCGCGCAGCAACGCGTCGGCCTCGGGCCGGCCGGCGCGCGCCAGGCCGTAGAGGTACTGCATGTCGAGGAAGGGCTGCGTCTGGTCGTGCGTGCGCGGGGCCAGATGGTCGGCCACGTCCTGCCAGCGATCGCCGACGTCGGCGCCAGCGAGTTCGAGCCGCGCGAGCAGCGAGACGGCGCCGATCTGGTCCTGCGAATATTCCTTGCACACACCCCAGACGTGATCGTCGTAGAGGGCGAGCACCGCGGCGTCGTCACGCTGCTCGAGCGCGAACAGCGCCAGGTGCCACCAGTTGTGCGTCTCCATGAAGGAGTTGAGGCCGACCCAGAGCGCGCTCGCGTCCTGCATGAACGCGCGGCCCTCGGCGATGCGCCCTTCGGTCAACATCACATGCGCGAGCGCGTGGTGGGCCCACGGCTCCTTCGACTGCATCTCGAGCGCGCGCCGGGCCGACTGTTCCGCCGCGCGCAGCTGGTGGCACTGCTCGTAGCCGAAGGCCGTCATGCCGTGCAGATGGGGCACGTCGGCGGCGGCGTCGTGCGAGCCGAGCGCGAGGCGCAGCATCGCCGCCGCGTCGCCGAGATTGAAGCAGAAGTACTGCGCGAGCTTGAGCGATGCGAGGTCGCGCGGATGTGCCCGCAGCTGTTCATCGAGCAGACGGATCGCGCTGCCGATGTCCTGCTCGCACCAGGCCTGCACGGCGCGCGCGAAGCGCCGCTCGCGTTCGGTTGCGGGCACGCTCGATGCCGCCGCGCGCGCGAGGTGCGGCCGCGCGTTGACGGCGCCGGCGGGTGATTCGGCGAACAGGTGCAGCGCCGCGGCGCAGGCCTGCACGATCACGCTGTCGTCGTGCTCGGCGGCGCCGAGGATGTTCACGACGCGCGCCTCGCAGGCGACGAAGCCGCCGATGAAATCGTCCACCACCGCCACGCTCGCTTCGTCGGCGACGTGGATCTCGTTGCCGAACGGATCCGCCGTCATTGCGGGGCGGCCTGCGGCTCGCGCACGTCCGGGCTCATGCTCACACCGGCACCGTGGGCCACGGCCGCTGCGGCCCGCGCATCTCTTCCCATGCGCGTGCGAGTTGCAGCACACCAATGTCGTCGAAACGCCGGCCGCTGATCTGCAGGCCGATCGGCAATCCGCTCCGTGTGAAGCCGCAGTTGATCGACACCGCCGGCTGCTCGCTCATGTTGAAGGGCAGCGTGAAGGCGATGTGTTCGAACGGCCGCTGCGGGTCGTTGATCGGGCTCGCCCATTCGGCCGGGAAGGTCACGACCGGGCTCGTCGGCGAGAGCACGAAATCGAACCCCAGCGTGGCAGCGATCGTCGCGTCGCGGATCGCGCCCATCTGGCTGAAGCCGTGGAACACGTCGGCGCCCGACAACGCGCGCGCGGTGACGATCCAGTCGCGGATGTAGGGCAGCACCTTTGCCTGCCGCTCCGGCGGCAAGGCCTGGAAGTCGAGCCACGAGCGCATGCGCCAGAAGTGGTCCATGCCGTCGATCATCGTGCGCGTCGTGAAGGGCGCGAGCGGCTCGACGATCGCGCCGGCCGCGTCGAAGGCCTGCGCCGCGGCCTGCGCCGCAGCGGCGGTTTCGGGCTCGACGGCGAGGCCCCAGCCGGCGTCCAGCAGCAGGCCGACGCGAAGCCCCTTCACATCGCGTCGCAGTCGAGTCCAGTCGATCGCGGCCGGCGGCAGGCTCATGGTGTCGCGCGCGTCGGGTTGCGACAGCACCTGCATCAGCAGCGCCGTGTCTTCGACGCTGCGCGTCATCGGGCCGGCGACGCGGCCGTAGTAAGGCGGCTTGATCGGCACCCGGCCGTTGCTCGGCTTCAAGCCGACGATGCCGCACCATCCGGCCGGCAGGCGCACCGAGCCGCCGATGTCGGTGCCCAGGTGCAGCGGGCCATAGCCGGCCGCCGCCGCCGCACCGGCGCCCGCGCTGGAGCCGCCGGGCGTCTTGCGCAGATCCCAGGGGTTGCGCGCCAGCTTGTGGAAGGTGGACAGACCGGAGGACAGCATGCCGTAGTCCGGCATGGTGGTCTTGCACACCACCACCGCGCCGGCTTCGCGCAGACGGGCGGCCGGCGGTGCATCGGCTGCGGCGGGGCTGGTGGCCACGGCACGCGTGCCCAGCGGCGTCGGGTCGCCCTCGGTGGCGACGTTGTCCTTGATGGTCACCGGCACGCCGTCCAGCAGGCCCTGCGGCGCGCCCTGCAGCCAGCGCGCCTCGGACGCGCGGGCCTGCGCCAGCGCCTGCTCGGGCCGCAGCAGCCAGGTGGCGGCGATGTGCGGCTCCCACTGCTCGATGCGCGCCAGCACCGCCTGCGCCACCTCCACCGGCGAGAAGGCGCGGCGGCGGTAGCCGGCCAGCAGGTCGTGGGCGCTCAGGTCGGCGAGCGAGGCGGAAGCGGCGGTGGAAATCATGGCATCAGGCAAGAAAAAAGCCGCTGGCCCTTGTGCAGCAGGCGCCAGCAGCTATACCAACAATAGCAAAAATCAGGACTGGATCAGAACCAGCTCACGGCCGACAGGTCGTTGACGAAGATCGGCATGCTGGTCCACAGGCCCTTGACGCGCTTGTTGGCCACGGTGATCCACTGCGGCTGGTAAAGCCAGCACAGCGCCGCGTCGTCGGCCAGCATGCGCTGCGCCTCGCCCAGCAGCGCGTTGCGCTCGGCCAGGTTGGGCGTGGTCTTGATCTTGCTGAACAGCGCGTCGAACTTGGGGTTGTGGTAGTTCCAGTAGTAGTCCGGCTTGGTGAAGTTGGCCAGGTCGAACGGCTCCACGTGGCTGACGATGGTCAGGTCGTAGTTCTTGTCCTTGTAGGTGCCCGAGAGCCACTGCGCCCATTCCACGTTCTGCACCTTGGCCACGATGCCGACCTTGGCCAGTTCCGACACGATCACCTCGCCGCCCTGGCGCGCGTAGGCCGGCGGCGGCAGCGTGAGCGTGAGCTCCAGCGGCGTGGTGACGCCGGCTTCTTTCAGCAATGCCTTGGCTTTTTCGGGGTTGTAGGGGTTGACGCCGGTGGTGTCCACGTAACCGGCGGCGCCCGGCACGTAGTGGCTGCCGATCGGCACGCCGTAGCCGCCGGCCGCGCCTTCGATCACCGCCTTGCGGTCGATGGCGGCGCTGATGGCGCGGCGCACGCGCACGTCGTTCAGCGGCTTGTGGCCGTTGTTGATGGCCAGCACCGTCTTGGCGCGCGAGCCGGCCACGATGACCTGGTAACGCGGGTTGTCCTTGAAGCGCGGCACGCTGCGGTCGGTGACGCGGGGGAAGGCGTCCACGTCGCCCGCCAGAAGTGCTGCCACCTGGGCCGCCGGGTCGCTGATGAAGCGGAAAGTGGCGCGCTTGATCCTGATGGCGCCCGCGTTGCGGAAGCCCGGCCAGGCCTTGAGCGCCACCGACGAGCCCTTGCGCCATTGGTCGAGCTGGTACGGGCCGGTGCCCACCGGCGTGGCGTTGTTGGTGTCGGCACTCTTGGGCTCGACGATCACCGCCGTGGCCTGGCCCATGTAGAACAGGAAGTCCGGGTCCGGCTCCTTGTTGATGATCACCACCGTGTGGTCGTCGATGGCGCGCACGCTTTCCATGGCGGCGAAGGTGCGCTTGTCCTTGTTGGTGCTCTTCTCGCCGGCGGCGCGCTCGAAGCTGAACTTCACCGACTGCGCGTTGAACGGCTCGCCGTTCTGGAAGGTGACGCCCTTGCGCAGGTAGAAGGTGATGGTGCGCAGGTCGGGCGAAAGCTCCCAGCGCTCGGCCAGCAGCGGCGTCACGCTGCCGTCGGCGTTGATCTTGGTGAGCGTCTCCAGGATGTTGTACTGCACGATCTCGGCGATGGCCGAGGCGGCACCCGCCGTCGGGTCCAGCCCCGGCGGCTCCAGCGTCATGCCCAGCGTGAGCGTGGTTTTGCCGGCCTGGGCATGGGCCTGCGCCAGGGGCAGGTTGCTCAGCGCGGCGGCGGCCGGCAGGGTCAGGGCGAAGTCGCGGCGTTTCATCGGCTGGGGCTCCTCACGGTGGTGGACCGGTTGATTTGGAGCGCATCGTAGCGCACGCAGTTCCGCGCTGCGCCGCGACCTATCGATCTGGCACGGTGATGTTCTGAATTCCGTTCAGGCTGAGCCCGTCGAAGCCCTTCGACAGGCCTGTCC
>JAMLIM010000101.1 GCA_023954175.1 Rhizobacter sp. | reverse complement strand
CTGCTGGAGCGAAATGCTGGAGCGATGACCATGACCAAATCCGCGAGCCGCATGCTCATATGCGTGTCGGGTATGGCACACAGGCCGCGAAATCGACAGACTTCATCTTCCTTCGCGAGTTGCGGAAAGATGTAGGGTGTGTTTTTGAGGCGTACTTATAGCGATTCCTCCCGCAGCGATCGCTCGCCTCGTCATGCCGATAAGGGCAAAGAGCCCGACGCCAAAGAGAACTACCGTTGCAGGCTCTGGAATACTGACGACGGCATACACTCCCTCGGTGCCTGAAAACTGAACGATCTGCGCGTTTGAATTGGTGCCAAGATCGAGAATTGATTGCCCGTTTCCGCTTCCGAGCGATGCAATCCCAGAAAATATCGGGTGTGAGCTGTTGATCGTGACGCTGTCAATGCCGTTGTAGCCCGCGGAGGAAAACGCGAGGCCGTATTGATTTAGGAACATATTCCACCCTTGTGCCTCAGTCGCGGCCGATGGGCCGACACCACCCGCGATATACACACTGCCTCCAGAGGAAACGTAGTTAGCCAGTGCGGCGTTGTCGAGGAACCCAACCGTCGGGTAATCTTGCGCGACGAATAGAGCATCGAACGTCGAAAACGGGGTTTCATAGCTCGAAGTGACCGTTACGTCGAAGCCGGCGTTGGTCAATGCGGCTAGTACACCGGGTGCGAAGTCTCGAGTTCCATCGCCGGGGTTTGATTCGAACAGCAAGAGGCTCCTTGTAGCGCTCCCGCTAGTGAGGTAGTTCGCGACATTGACGGCAAAGGCGCTCTCCTGACTGCCGGCAACAAAGCTCCCCAAGGTGTTGATGTCATGGCCGACGATGATCGCGTTCGCATGTACGTTGCCTGACGCGCTGCCCAAGATAGAGAGGGCCAGGCACAGTCTGCCCGCCATCCGGCGCAGCCTACTTTGTGCGGCGTGGTTCTCGGACATTGAACCTTTGTCAATTGCTTGGTGACTTGAACTACGGATCATGCTCATGTCGTTCTCCAGTTCTAGGTTGAGCCGGATTCCGGGGAACTTGCTTGCTCCGTCCGGCGTGGAGGCAAGCACCAAAGATGAGAGGGATAGGGCGCAAGAGTGACTGATTGCCTGGCGCGTTGGGCACACCCTCACACCTTGATGAACAGCCTTGAACAATTTCAGGCACCGCAAAGCGCATCCGAAAGTACCGTGCGCGCCGCCGATCACCGCCCGTACTTCGCCGTAAACGTCGCCGACCCGAGCTTGTTGGCGTTGATCATGAAGCCGACCAGCGCGGCGGTGGCGTCGGCGGGCACGTCGAGCTTGTCGACCTTGAGCGCGTAGACGGTGAAGATGTAGCGGTGCGGCTTGTCGCCCTGCGGCGGGCAGGCGCCGCCGAATCCGGCGCTGCCGAAGTCGGTGCGGCCCTGCATCGCGCCCGCCGGCAGCTTGCCGACGGCCGTGCCGGCGCCTTCGGCGAGGCCGGTGCTGTCGGCCGGCAGGTTGATGACGACCCAGTGCCACCAGCCGGAGCCGGTCGGCGCGTCGGGGTCGTAGACGGTGACGGCGAAGCTCTTGGTGCCGGCCGGCGCGCCGCTCCACTTGAGTTCGGGCGAGATGTTGTCGCCGCTGCAGCCGAAGCCGTTGAACACCTGCGCCTTGGTCAGCGTGCTGCCGGGCTTGATGGTCGGGCTCGACAGCGTGAAGCCTGCGGCGTGGGCGAGGCTCGAGAGGCCAGCGGCGCCGACCAGCGACAGGGCGGCGAGCGAGGTGCGGATGTGCTTGTGCATGAAGGCGCTCCAGTGCGGGCTGATGAGGCGGCAATCATGCTGCAACGGTGGCGGGCGGCGCAAGCGGCCGCCGCGGCAGAGCGGCTGATGTCGGTGCGGATGCGCGCCGCGCGCGGTCAGGCGTTCAGAGGATGCGCCGCGGATGCGCCAGCGCCTCGTGCGCCGCGTGCAGGCGGCGCACCAGCACGCGGATGAAGGCTTCGTCGAACAGGTGGCGGCAGCTCGGGCCGACCTGGGCGAGCGTCTCCGGCGTGAAGGAGATCGTCGTCGCCGGCTTGCTGACGACGACGTCGGCGCTGTGCAGGCGCAGTTCCGCGCTCGGCGCCAGGTAGGCCATCTCGCCGACCGACGTGCCGGCGCCGAGCTGCGCCACCTTCTGGCCGTCGCGAAACACTTCCACCTCGCCCTGGGCGACGATGTGAAACGTGCGCCCCTCCTCGCCCTTGCGGTACAGCGCGTGGCCGTAGCCCAGGCGCTGCCAGCTCGCGCGGTGCACCACTTCCCACAGCTCGACGTCGCCGAAGCTCGAGAAGAACTCCAGGCTGCGCAGCAGCGTGAAGCGCTCGGAGTCGAGCACGCCCTGCAGCTGGCCGCGCGGCACTTCGCGGTTCGTGATGAGGGCCGAGAGCGCCTGCGCAAACGCGTCCCAGTCGGCATGCCGGTCCTCGGGCCGCTTCGCGAGCGCGCGCAGGATGACGGCGTCGACGCCGGTGCTGACGTTCGCGCGCAGCGCGCTCGGCGCAACCGGCGCCTGGTGGTAGATCTGGTTCACGAGCGCGGCCTGCTCCTGCGCGCCGAACGGCGGGCGCCCGGTGATCAGGTGGTAGAGCACGGCGCCGAGCGAATAGATGTCGGCCCGGCAATCGAGCGCGCTGCCGTCGAGCTGCTCGGGCGACATGTAGGCGAGCGACCCGACGCGATAGACCTGCGTCACGTCGGAGCGGGTGTTGAGCACGCTGCCGAAGTCGCTCACCTTGACGTCGGTGATGCTGCCCTCGCTCAGGGTGACGAGCAGGTTGGCCGGCTTCACGTCGCGGTGGATCAGGCCCTGGCGATAGACATAGCCGAGCGCCATCGCGCACTTGAAGCCGAGCTCGACGACGAGCTCGAGCGACTGCAGCCGATCCGCCCGGCAATAGGGCCGCAGCGTGCTGCCCTCGACGTACTCCATCACGATGTAAGGCTCGTGCGGGTCGGCCACGGCGTCGAAGATCTGCACCACGTTCGGGTGCTCCAGCCGGCCGACGAGGGCGGCTTCGGCGGCGAAGAAGCGCTCGTAGTAGCGCCCGTCGGTGGTGTCGGCGAGCGCACTCGCGCGCACGCGCTTGATCGCCACGTCGCGCTCGAGGAAGTCGTCGCGGCCGAGGAAGACTTCGCTCGTCGCCCCTTCGCCGAGCCGACGCAGGATGCGGTACTTGCCGATGCGCTCGGGCAGCGCGGGCAGATCGGGCGCGGTGATGGAGGTGGTGGACATGGTGGGGCGCGTGCGGGGCCGAGGACGGAGCCGCGACGCAAGGTCGGCCGGCGCGTCGATGATTGCATCGCCGGGCGCATCGCAGTGCGGCGAACTGCACGCCAAACGCGGTGCAGTCCGCGCCGTCCGTGCCGGAAGTCGCGGCGCGGGCCGCAGCGAAGTTCAGGTGGAATTCAGGCGAGGGGCGAAACGTAGAATGCGCCGCATGTTCCACCTTCCCATCGCCTGCGCTCGCCCATCCGGCGGGCCGCTGTCCGCCTGCTGATGCTCGCTGTCAAGCAGGCCTTGCTGCAGGCTCTGGCGCAGGCGCTGGCCGAACTCGCCCCCGGGCACGGCCTCGCGCCGGCCTTCGAGTCGCCCAAGCAGGCGTCGCATGGTGACTTTGCGTGCACCGCGGCGATGCAGCTTGCCAAGCCGCTCAAGCGCAACCCGCGCGAGCTGGCGCAGCAGCTGGTCGACGCCCTCGCGCGCCTGCCGGCCTTCGCGCAGTGGGTCGACGCGATGGAGATCGCCGGCCCGGGCTTCATCAACCTGCGGCTCAAGGCGGCGGCCAAGCAGGCGGTCGTCGCCGAGGTGCTGGCGGCCGGCGCGCAGTACGGCCGGGCGGCGGCGCAGGCCGGAGATGCCGCGCGCAAGGTGATCGTCGAGTTCGTCTCGGCGAACCCGACCGGCCCGCTGCACACCGGCCACACGCGCCAGGCGGCGCTCGGCGATGCGATCTGCAACCTGCTCGAGTGGCAGGGCTGGGACGTGACGCGCGAGTTCTATTACAACGACGCCGGCGCCCAGATCGCGACGCTCGCCGCATCGGTCCAGGCGCGCCTGAAGGGCCACAAGCCGGGCGACGCCGAATGGCCCGAGACGGCCTACAACGGCGACTACATCGCCGACGTCGCGGCCGATTTCGCGGCGAAGAAGTCGGTCCATGCGGACGACCGCGAGTTCACCGCGTCCGGCGACGCCGACGACATCGACGGCATCCGCCAGTTCGCCGTCGCCTACCTGCGCCATGAGCAGGATCTGGACCTCAAGGCGCTCGGCGTGCGCTTCGACAACTACTACCTCGAGTCGAGCCTGTATGCGGACGGCCGCGTCGAGGACACCGTGCGCCGCCTGATCGCGTCCGGCAAGACCTACGAGGAAGGCGGCGCGCTGTGGCTGCGCACGACCGACTACGGCGACGACAAGGACCGCGTGATGCGCCGCTCGGCGCCCGCCGGCAGCGACCCGGCCACCGCTGAAGTCAGTGCCTACACCTATTTCGTGCCCGACGTGGCATACCACCTGACGAAGTTCGAGCGCGGCTTCACGAAGGCCATCGACATCCAGGGCGGCGACCATCACGGCACCGTCGCACGCGTGCGCGCCGGCCTGCAGGCGGCCGACATGGGCGTGCCCAGCGGCTACCCCGACTACGTGCTGCACAAGATGGTGACGGTGATGAAGGGCGGCGAGGAGGTCAAGATCTCCAAGCGCGCCGGCAGCTACGTCACGCTGCGCGACCTCGTCGACTGGACCGGGCGCGACGCCGTGCGCTTCTTCATGCTCAGCCGCAAGGCCGACACCGAGTTCATCTTCGACGTCGATCTGGCGGTCAAGCAAAGCGACGAGAACCCGGTCTACTACGTTCAGTACGCCCACGCCCGCATCTGCTCGGTGCTGGCCAAGGCGGGGCTGGACGGCGAGCGTCTGGCGGCAGCCGATCTGGCGCTGCTCGTCGCGCCGACCGAGACCGCGCTGATGCTCAAGCTCGCCGAGGCGCCGGCGATGCTCGCGCGCGCCGCGGCAGACCTCGCGCCGCACGATCTGGCGTTCTACCTGCGCGACCTGGCCGCCGCCTTTCACAGCTACTACGCCGCCGAGCGCTTTCTGGTCGAGGACGCCGAGCTGGCGCGCGCGCGCCTGGCGCTGCTCGCGGCGACGCGCCAGGTGCTCGCCAACGTGCTCGCGCTGCTCGGCGTCGGCGCGCCCGAGGCGATGGCGCGCGAGGTCGAAACCCCCATGGAGTCCGAGGCATGAGACTGCCCGCATCTGGCGCCAAGCGCTCGGCCGTCAAGCGTTCTGGCCAGCGCGGCGGCTTCATCCTCGGCCTGATCGTCGGGCTGCTCGCCGGCCTCGCGGTCGCGCTCGGCGTCGCGTTGTACGTGACGAAGGTGCCGGTGCCCTTCATCAACAAGGTGCCGCAACGCAACCCCGAGCTGGATGCGGCGCAGGCGGAGAAGGATCGCAACTGGGACCCGAACGCCCCGCTTGCCGGCAAGAGCGCCACCCGGCCTGCCGCCGGCGCGAGTGGCGCCGTGTCGCCGAGTGCGGCGAATGCCGCGGATGTGGCGCGCGGCGCGCAAACGCCCGCTGTGCCGGGCGCGATGCCGGCCGATGCCGGTGCCGCCAGCGCAGTGGCCGCCGTCCTGCCCGTGACCTACTACGTGCAGGCGGGCGCCTACGCGCGCAGCGACGACGCCGAGCAGCAGCGCGCCAGCCTCGGGCTGCTCGGCATGAGCGCCAAGGTGACCGAGCGCGAGCAGGCCGGCCGCACCGTCTACCGTGTGCGGGTCGGCCCGTTCGAACGCAAGGAAGACGCCGACGCCGCCAAGGAGCGGCTCACCAACGCCAACATCGACGCCGCGCTGGTGCGCGTGCAGCGTTGAACCAAACGCGCCGGATGCGAGTCCACCGGCGACTTTCCAGGTTTCATTTCAGCAAGGATCCAGCATGAAGCGTCGTGAATTTTCGGCCGCAGTGGTTCGCACCGGCGTGACGGCCGGTGCGCTCGCCTCCGGCCTGCCGCTCGCGTTGGCGCAGAGCGGCGCGCCGGTCGAAGGCAAGAACTACCTCAAGCTCTCGCCGCCGGTGGCGACGCCGGCGAACGGCAAGATCGAGGTCATCGAGTTCTTCTGGTACGGCTGCCCGCACTGCAACGTCTTCGAGCCGATGATCGATGCCTGGGCGAAGAAGCTGCCGGCCGACGTCGATTTCCGCCGCGTGCCGGTCGCCTTCCGCGACGAGCCGTTCGTGGCCCACCAGCGCATCTACTACGCGCTCGAGGAGATGGGCCTCGTCGACGCCATGCACCGCAAGGTCTTCGCCGCGATTCATGTCGATCACCAGCGCCTCGACAACCCGACCGAGATCTCCGCCTTCATGGCGAAGAATGGTGTCGATGCCGCCAAGTTCATGGGCTTCTACAACAGCTTTTCGGTGCAGACCAAGGCGCGCCAGGCGGCGCAGCTGGCGCAGGCCTACAAGATCGACGGCGTGCCCTCGCTCGGGATCGCCGGCAAGTACTTCACGTCGGGCACGCTGGCCGGTTCGCCGCAGGCGTCGCTCGCGGTGACGGACTATCTGATCCAGCGCGTGCGCGCGAAGACCTGAGCCGCGCAGCAGAGCGCTTCGGATCGATCAGGGCGCGCTTTGCGCCCTGATCCCCCGGTTTGGCCTTCGTGATTTGCGGCACGGCGAGCGCCGCCACCCGCCACCGGTTGAAGGCCGTCTCCGCGGAGGCCGTCGGCTAGAATGGCACGCAATTTTCGTGCCCCATGCCCCAGGCCCCCCGCGTTTCCTTCTTCAGCAGCCCCAGGCTGCGCGCTTTCCTGCTGCCGCTGGCGTGCGCGTTGCTGGCGACACCCGCCGCCGCCGAGAAGTCGGACCGCGACATGCCGCTCAACATCGAGGCCGACAGCGGGCGCTACGACGACCTGAAGCAGCTCGGCAGCTTCACCGGCAACGTCGTCGTGACCAAGGGATCGCTGACGATGCGGGCGGCCAGGATCGAGGTGCGCCAGACGCCGGACGGCTACCAGCACGGCGTGGCGACGGCGCTGCCCGGGCAGCTCGCCACCTTCAGCCAGAAGCGTGACGGCGTCGACGAGACGATCCGCGGCGAGGCCGAGCGCATCGAGTACGACGGCAAGGCCGACACCGTGCGCTTCATCGACCGCGCGGTGATCCGCCGCTATCGCGGCGCGACGCTCGCCGACGAGACCGCCGGCAGCCTCATCACCTACGACAACACCTCCGAAGTGTTCAGCGTCACCGGCGGCCCATCGGCGGCGACGCCGGCGAACCCGAGTGGCCGCGTGCGGGCGACGCTCGCCCCGCGCGAGGCGTCCAGCCCGGCCGCTGCGGCCAGCGCCGCTTCGCAGCCCGGCAGCAGCCTGCGGGTGACGCCCGCGCTCGGCCCCGCGGCGTCGGGTACGGCCCGGTGAACGCCGACGCGTCGATGGCGTCGCGCCTCGAAGCGAGCGGGCTGAAGAAGAGCTATGGCGCGCGCGTCGTCGTCAAGGATGTGCACGTCGCGGTGCAGGGTGGCGAGGTGGTCGGCCTGCTCGGGCCCAACGGCGCCGGCAAGACGACGAGCTTCTACATGATCGTCGGCCTGGTGCGCGCCGAGGCGGGCCGCATCAGCATCGGCGGCCAGCGCGTCGAGCGCATGCCGATCCATCGGCGCTCGCGGCTCGGGCTGTCCTACCTGCCGCAGGAGGCGTCGATCTTTCGCAAGCTCAGCGTCGAGGAGAACATCCGCGCCGTCCTCGAGCTGCAGATCGACGCCGACGGCCGCGCGCTGAAGAAGGACCGCATCGAGGAGCTGCTCGACGGCCTGCTGCGCGACCTGAGCATCGAGAAGCTGCGCGACAGCCCGGCGCCCGCGCTCTCCGGCGGCGAACGCCGGCGCGTCGAGATCGCGCGCGCGCTCGCCACGCAGCCGCGCTTCATCCTGCTCGACGAGCCCTTCGCCGGCATCGACCCGATCGCGGTGATCGAGATCCAGCGCATCATCGGTTTCCTGAAGCGGCGCGGCATCGGCGTGCTGATCACCGACCACAACGTGCGCGAGACGCTCGGCATCTGCGATCGCGCCTACATCATCAGCGACGGTGAGGTGCTCGCCGAAGGCACGCCGCACGAGATCGTCGACAACGCCGACGTGCGCAAGGTCTACCTCGGCGAGCATTTCAGGATGTAGCGCCGCGTCGAAATGATCACGCCCCGCCCGGCGGCGTCACGGCACGCGTGATGAAGCCCACTCTCCAGGTTCGCCTCTCGCAGCATCTGTCGCTGACGCCGCAGTTGCAGCAATCGATCCGCCTGCTGCAGCTCTCGACGCTCGAGCTGCAGCAGGAGATCGAGCAGATGCTCGAGCAGAACCCCTTCCTCGAAGTCGACGGCGACGAGGGCGGGGCGGATGCGCCGCCCGCGCCCAGCGCCGAGCCGCCGGTGAACACCGAACGCCAGGCCGAGCGCGAAGCCCGGAACGACGAAGCCGCGCTGCGCGAGGAAAGCGGCGCGCCGGACGAGGCCCCGGGGCTGGACACGGCCGAATTCGGCACGACCGAGCGCGAGGACTGGGAAAACGGCACCGAGCGCGAAGACTTCGACGGCATTGCCGAGTCGCCCGTTGCGTCCTCATCGGCGAGCGCATCGAATGCGGAGGGCGAAGACTTCGAGGCGGGCGAGCGCGGCGCGCCGTCGGAATCCCTGCAGGATCACCTGCGCGCCCAGATCGTCGGCATGCGGCTCTCGGCCGAGGACGCAGCGGCGCTGGCGGTGCTGGTCGATTCGCTCGACGAAGACGGCTACCTCGCCGACCCGCTCGAAGACATCGCCGAGCGCCTCAGCGGGGACGACGAGGACGCCCGCGCGGAGTTGCTGGAGCGGCTCGGCTGCGCGCTCAAGTGGCTGCAAAGCCTGGAGCCGACCGGCGTCGGCGCGCGCGACCTCGGCGAGTGCCTGTGCCTGCAACTGCGCGCGCAGCCGCGCAGCGAGGCGCAGGCAATCGCGATCCTCGTCTGCCGCCAGCATCTCGAACTGCTCGCGCGGCGCGACATGAAGAAGCTTGCCGCCGCGACCGGCGCCGACGAGGAGCTGCTGCGCGAGGCGCAGGCACTGATCGTGCGCCTCGAGCCCAAGCCGGGGCGGCCGTTCACGCGCGCCGAGGCCAACATCATCGTGCCCGACGTCATCGTGCAGAGGTCCGGTCGCGGCTGGAAGGTCGTGCTCAACCCCGACGTCATGCCCAGGCTGCGCATCAACGACTTCTATGCGCAGGCGATCCGCGGCACGCGCGGCGGCGCCGGCTCGCCGCTCGGCGCGCGGCTGCAGGAGGCGCGCTGGTTCGTCAAGAACATCATGCAGCGCTTCGACACCATCCTGCGCGTCTCGCAGGCGATCGTCGAGCGCCAGAAGAGCTTCTTCACGCACGGCGCGATCGCGATGAAGCCCCTCGTGCTGCGCGAGATCGCCGACGAGCTCGGCCTGCACGAATCGACGATCTCGCGTGGCACGACGGCCAAGTACATGGCGACGCCGATGGGCACCTTCGAGCTGAAGTACTTCTTCGGCTCGTCGCTCAACACCGAGACGGGCGGCAACGCGTCGAGCACCGCGGTGCGCGCGTTGCTCAAGCAGCTCGTCGCCGCCGAAGACCCGGCCAAGCCCTTGTCGGACAACGCACTCAGCCAGATGCTCGACGAGCAGGGCATTCAGGTCGCGCGCCGCACGGTGGCCAAGTACCGGGAGGCGCTGAAGATCGCGCCGGCCAATCTGCGTCGCGCGATGTAGCGCGCGGGCATGAGAATTCGTCGATGAGTCAGGCACCGCTCTTTCTGCCCTGCGCCGCTGGCGTCGAGTCCCTGCTCGCCGAGGAGGTCACGCGCCTGCTCCCCGGCACGCGGGTCGAAGCCGTGCGCGGCGGCGTGGGCCTCGAAGGCGGCGTCGATGTCGTCATGCGGCTCAACCTCGAGAGCCGGCTCGCGCAACGCGTGCTGGTCGAGGTCGCCGAAGGCCCGTACCGGCGCGAGGACGACCTCTACGCACTGGCGCGCGACGTCGATTGGCGGCTCTGGATCACACCGCGCCACACGCTGCGCGTCGACGTGACGGCCCAGCATTCGCCGCTGCGCAGCCTGAACTTCGCCGCCCTGCGCATCAAGGACGCGGTGTGCGACGTGCTGCGCGACGCCACCGGCGAGCGACCGAGCGTCGACACGCGCCACCCCGATCTGCAACTCGTGCTGCACCTCGGGCCCGAGCGCGCGATCGTCTACGTCGACACCTCCGGCGAACCGCTCTTCAAGCGCGGCTGGCGCCAGGACAAGGGCGACGCACCGCTGAAGGAGACGCTCGCCGCGGCGATGCTTGCCGCCGCCGGCTGGCGCGGCACGCCCGACGCCGGCGGCGCGCTGCACGACCCCTGCTGCGGCTCGGGCACGATCGCGATCGAGGCGGCGCAGATCGCCTGCGGCATCGCGCCCGGCCTGCAGCGCCGCTTCGCCTTCGAACGGCTGCTGCCCTTCGCGGCCGAGCAGACGCGCGAACAATGGCAGCAGATGAAGGACGAGGCGGCGGCACGCGTGCATGCGAGCGCGGTGCCGATCTTTGCGAGCGACGTGTCGTTCCGCATGGTCGACTTCGCGCGCCGCAATGCCGAACGCGCCGGTGTCGCGCAGGCGATCACGTTCAACGGCGGCGACGCGCTGGAGCGCCCGGCGCCCGCGCTCGCGCCGGGGCTGCCCGGCACGCTGATGCTCAACCCGCCCTATGGCGAGCGCATCGAGGTGCTCGGCAAGGCCGCTTCGCCACGTGCGCCGCCACGCGCGCCGCGGCCCTCGGCCGAAGACCGCAGCACGCCGCCGGACTTCTTCCCCCGGCTCGCCGCGCACTGGAAGCGCGCCTACACCGGCCCGACGCCGGGCTGGACCGCCTGGGTGCTGAGCCCCGACATGAAGCTGCCCGGGGCGATGCGCCTGGCGGCGTCGCGCCGCATGCCGATGTGGAACGGGCCGATCGAATGCCGGCTGTTCCGCTTCGATCTCGTCGCCGGGTCGATGCGCGCCTGACGCCGCCGACGGCGGCGGCGATCACGCCAGGAGCGCACGAGACCGCGCAATCGCGCGCAAAGCCACACAATGACCGGCACGCGGCGCACGCGGTGGAACCTCGGGTGCCGTGTGCCCATCTTGCGGTGCACAATCCCCGCTCCGTGAATCTGGTTCTCTCCGAGTGAGTCCTCCCGCCTCCAAGCGCAAGTCAGGTCTGCTCACGCTGACGCTTGGCGCGGTCGGCGTGGTCTATGGCGACATCGGCACCAGCCCGCTGTACGCCCTGAAGGAGGTCTTCGCGCACGGCCATGTGCCGCTCACGCCGGGCAACATCTACGGCGTGCTGTCGATGATCTTCTGGACGCTGACGGTCGTCGTCAGCCTCAAGTACGTCGTCCTCATCCTGCGCGCGGACAACAACGGCGAGGGCGGGCTGATCGCGATGCTCGCGCTCGCCTCGACCGCGGTCGCGCACCGCCCGAAGCTGCGCCGCCGGCTGCTGCTGCTGGGCATCTTCGGCACCGCGATCTTCTTCGGCGACGGCGTCATCACGCCGGCCATCTCGGTGCTGTCGGCGGTCGAGGGGCTGGAAGTCGCGACGCCCGGCCTGCACCGCTACGTGGTGCCGGTCACGCTTGTCGTGCTGACGGCGCTGTTCATCGTGCAGCGCCACGGCACGAGCGGCATCGGCCGCTACTTCGGGCCGGTGACGGTGCTGTGGTTCCTGGCGCTGGCGGTGCTGGGCGTGATGCACATCGCCGAGAACCCGGCCGTGCTGTGGGCACTCAGCCCGCACTACGCGCTGTCGTTTGTCTTCGGTCACCCCGGCATCGCGTTCATCGCGCTGGCGTCGGTCGTGCTGTGCGTCACCGGCGCCGAGGCGCTCTATGCGGACATGGGCCACTTCGGCAAGCGGCCGATCCGCCTCGCCTGGTTCGGGCTGGCGATGCCGGCGCTCGTGACGAACTACTTCGGCCAGGGCGCGATGCTGCTCGTGCACCCGCTGAACGCGCGCAATCCGTTCTACGAGATGGCGCCGACCTGGGCGCTGTACCCGCTCATCGCGCTCGCCACCTGCGCCACGGTGATCGCGTCGCAGGCGCTGATCACGGCGGCCTTTTCCGTCACCAAACAGGCGATGCAGCTCGGCTACCTGCCGCGCATGCGCGTCTCGCACACCTCGGTGCGCGAGACGGGGCAGGTCTACCTGCCGTTCATCAACTGGGCGCTCTACGTCTGCATCTTCGCCGCCGTCG
>JAMLIM010000100.1 GCA_023954175.1 Rhizobacter sp. | reverse complement strand
GTAGCCGCGCGGCACGGGCACGCCCGCCTTGCGCAGCAGTTCCTTGCCCTGGTATTCGTGGATTTTCATGGGGGGGTCTCGGGCTGAAGTGAAAGTGGGCAGCGCGACTTGGCACGGCTGTGGGGTGCCCGCACTGTCGGGGCGTTGGTCATTCGCCGTCATTGACCCGGGTCAATGACGCGGGTATGCCCGCGTCCGCAGTATCGAACACCCCGGCGTGGCAAGCTCGACCTGCCCCCAGAACCGAACGCCAGCACGCAGTCACTGCGCGACCCCGATGACGACACTTGTCTACACCCACGCGGCCTGCCTCGGGCACGTTCCCGGCCCGGGCCATCCGGAAGCGCCGGCGCGCTTGACTGCGGTACTCGATGCGCTGCACGCTGCGGAGTTCGCCGCGCTCGCCTGGGGCGATGCGCCGGAGGGAAGCGTCGAGCAACTGCGCCTGATCCACACGCCCGACTACATCGACTTCGTCGCGTCGAGCCGCCCGACCGACGGTCATGCGCTGCTCGACAGTGGCGACACCGTCATCTCGCCCGGCAGCTGGGAAGCGGTGATGCGCTGCGTCGGCGCCGCGTGCGCGGGCGTGGATGCGGTCGTCGCCGGCGAGGCGGCGAACGTCTTTTGCGCAACCCGCCCCTGCGGCCATCACGCCGAGGCGAATCAGGCGATGGGATTTTGCATCTTCAACCAGGCCGCGATCGCCGCGGTACATGCGCAGCAGGCGCACGGCTTGTCGCGCGTGGCGGTGATGGACTTCGACGTTCATCACGGCAACGGCACGCAGAACTCGTTCTACCGCCACGCGGACCGCTTCTACGGTTCGTGCCATCAGTCGCCGTTCTACCCGGGCACCGGCGCGCGCAACGAGTCCGGCATCGCAGGCAACATCGTCAACATTCCGTTGCCGCGCGGTTGCGATTCGGATGCCTTTCGTCGCCACATGGCGCAGGACATGCTGCCCGCTCTCAGGAAGTTCGCGCCCGAGCTGCTGATCATCTCGGCCGGGTTCGATGCGCATCACAAGGATCCGCTCGGCGGCCTCAACTTCACCGACGACGACTTCGCCTGGATCACGCGCGAGCTGATGTCGGTCGCAGGCGAGAGTGCGCAGGGGCGGGTCGTCTCGATACTCGAAGGCGGCTACAGCCTGGAAGGCCTGGCGAGTGGCGCGTCCGCGCATGTGCGCGCGTTGATGCAGCATTGACACGGCAAGGAAGCAGCATTGACGCCCAGGGGAGGGCGTGCGGCGCATGACTCGATATCTGCCCTACAATGCATTCTCAAATACTTATAGAGAACAAAGAAAGCTTTCACTATTCATTATTCATGAGTCCTCCTACATTGGGCCCAGAGACGCGGTGCCTGTCATCGTCGTCGTACCGCCCACTCAAGGAGGACTCTCATGGCAAACGCACTGCAAACGAAGCGCGAGGTGACCGATGCGGTCGAGCTCGACCGGCACGCTTTCAACCTGAGCTTCCACGGCCTCGGCCTGCGCTTTCACTGGGACAGCGACACCTACGACGATCTCTGCGCACGCGCAGCCGATGCGAACGCGCGCACATTGCTGTACCTGTCCGACGCCCAGGCCCATCTGCTCAGGGCCTACGACCCGGCATTCCTCGTCGACGCGATCGTGACGCGCATGCAGCAGGTGCGCGAAAGCGTCGCCGGCCGTGCGCCGAATACGATCGCGTTCGACGGCGCCGAATCGTGCCGCGGGGAACTCGGCTTCTAGACTGACTCGATCAAGCGGCGCAGCGTGTCGGCTCGCGGCGCGGCGCCCGCATGTTGCGGCCAAGGAATCATCAATCAGGGAGAAGAAAATGAAAATTGCAGTCATCGGCGCCGGCGCGATCGGCGGCTACGTGGGCGTCAAGCTCGCGCTGGCCGGCAACGACGTGAGCTTCATCGTGCGCGGCGCGAATCTGACGACGATCCGGCGCGACGGCATGAAGCTGATCGCGCAGGACGGCAGCGAACACGTCGCGCGCAATGTGCGCGCGACCAACGACTATGCGCAGGCCGGTGTGCAGGACGTCGTCGTCATCGCCGTCAAGGCGCATCAGGTGGAGGCAATTGCGGGCGACCTGCCGAAGCTGCTCGGCCCCGAGACGCTCGTCGTGACGATGCAAAACGGCATCCCGTTCTGGTACTTCCATGCGCACGGCGGCGCGCATGCCGGCAGTGTCGTCAAGAGCGTCGATCCGGCCGGCGCGCTGATGCGCAGCATGCCCCTCGGCCAGATCATCGGCAGCGTCGTCTATCCGGCCTGCGAGCTGATCGCGCCGGGCGTCGTCAGGCACGTAGAAGGCGATCGATTTCCGCTCGGCGAGCTCGACGGCACGAAGAGTGAACGCCTCCTGCGCCTGTCGCAGTGCTTCGAAGCGGCGGGCATGAAGGCGCCGGTGCTCGACGACATCCGCTCCGAGATCTGGCTCAAGCTGTGGGGCAACCTCACGTTCAACCCGATCAGCGCCCTCGCGCACGCGACGCTGGTCGACATCTGCCAGTTCCCGCTGACGCGCGAGCTGGCCGCCGACATGATGCGCGAAGCGCAGGCGGTGGCGGACAAGCTCGGCATCGGCTTTCGGGTCTCGCTCGAGCGGCGCATCGCAGGCGCCGAAAAGGTCGGCGCGCACAAGACCTCGATGCTGCAGGATGTCGAGGCCGGCCGCGCACCCGAGATCGACGCGCTCGTCGGCTCCGTCGCCGAGCTCGGCCGCCTGACCGCGACGCCGACGCCGCACATCGACACCGTCTTCGCGCTCGTCAAGCTGCTCGCAAGGACCCTGGAGGTCGAGCGCGCGCAGCTCAGCGTGCGGCAGATCGGCAAGGCCGCCTGAGGCACCGCAATGCAGCGCGCACGAAGAGCAAGGATCGTCGCCACGCTCGGCCCGGCGACGGCGGGTGAGCAAATCATTCGCGCACTCGTCGAGGCCGGCGCCGACGTGTTCCGGCTCAACTTCAGCCATGGGTCGCGCGATGAACACGCCCGGCGCGTCGCCGTCATCCGCGCGCTCGAGGCGCAGTGCGAGCGGCCGATCGGCGTGCTGCTCGACCTGCAAGGGCCCAAGCTGCGGCTCGGCACCTTCGAAGCGGGTGAAGTGCAGCTGGCGGCGGGCTCGCGATTCAGGCTCGATCTCGACCCGGCACCGGGCGACGCGCGGCGCGTGGCGCTGCCGCACCCCGAGGTCTTCGGCGCGCTGGTGCCGGGCACCGAGCTGCTGCTCGACGACGGCAAGCTGCGTCTGCGGGTCGAATCCTGCGGCGATGACCACGCCGAGACGACGGTCGTCGTCGGCGGGCCGGTCTCCGATCGCAAGGGCGTGAACCTGCCGGGTGTCGTGCTGCCGCTGTCGCCGCTCACCGACAAGGACCGCAGCGACCTCGCGTTCGGGCTCGATCTCGGCATCGACTGGGTCGCGCTTTCGTGCGTGCAGCGCAGCGCCGACATCGCCGCGTTGCGCGAGATCGTCGGCGACCGCGCCTGGATCATGGCCAAGCTCGAGAAGCCGGCGGCGATCGACGACCTCGACGCCATCATCGCGCTTGCCGACGGCGTGATGGTCGCGCGCGGGGACCTCGGCGTCGAGCTGCCGCCCGAGGACGTGCCCGAGGTGCAGCGCCGCATCGTGCGTGCCTGCCGTGCCGCGGGCAAACCGGTGGTCGTTGCCACGCAGATGCTCGAGTCGATGGTCCACGCGCCGACGCCGACGCGCGCCGAAGTGTCCGATGTCGCGACCGCGATCTATGACGGCGTCGACGCCGTGTTGCTGTCGACCGAGACGGCGTCGGGCGACCACCCGGTGGAGGCGGTCGCGATGATGAACCGCATCATCGAGCGGGTGGAGGCCTCGGCCTCGTACCGCAGCGGTCTCGGCACGCCGCAGCCGTCCGCGTCGCCGAGCACCGCCGACGCGCTGTGCATCTCGCTGCAACGCATTGCCGACCTGATCGCGCCGGCGGCGCTCGTCACCTACACGTCATCGGGCTCGACCAGCCTGCGCGCGGCGCGCGAGCGGCCGGCGGCGCCGATCCTCGGGCTGACGCCGCTCGTTGCCACGTCGCGCCGGCTCAGCATCGTCTGGGGCGTGCATCCGGTCCTGATCGATGAGGTCCTCGAGGTCGGGCAGATGATCAAGTGGGCGAACCGCATCGCGGTGATCGAGGGTTATGCGGGCTCGGGTGACGACATCGTGATCGTCGCCGGCCTGCCGTTCGGCGAACCCGGCGCGACGAACCTGCTGCACGTGTCGCGCATCGCGGGGGCGCCGGGCCGCCGCACCTGACACCCCCGACGCAGCCCACGCGCCCGGATGAAGCACGCCACGCTGCGTCAGCTCAAGGTCTTCGAGGCGGTCGCGCGGCGCCTGAGCTTCTCGCGTGCGGCGGAGGAACTGCACCTCACGCAGCCGGCCGTCTCGACGCAGGTCAAGAAGCTCGAGGATCTGTCCGGCGTCGCGCTCTTCGAGCAACTCGGCAAGAAGATCTACCTCACCGCGGCAGGCGCGGAACTGCTCGACATCAGCCGCGCGATCATCGCGCAGTTCGACGCGGCCGAAAGCGCGATGACGCAGTTCAAGGGTGTCGCCGGCGGCAAGCTCAATGTCGCGGTCATCAGCGCGGGCGACTACTTCTTTCCGCGTCTGCTCGTCGAGTTCATCGGCCGTCACGAGGATGTCGCGCTCAACTTCACCGTGCACAACCGCGAGGAACTGCTCGCCCACATGGCGGCGAACCTGACCGATCTCGCGGTGATGGTGCGGCCGCCGCAGGAGGCGGACATGGTCGCCGAGGCGTTCGCGCCGCACCCCTACGTGATCGTCGCGCCCCCCGGTCATGCGCTCGTCGGCGTTGCCGACATCCGCATGGACCGCCTGCTGCGTGAGCCCTTCATCGTGCGCGAGCGCGGCTCGGACACCTGGCACTCGATGCAGGATGCATTCGGCGCGCGCATCGACCGGCTCAACATCGCGATGCAGATCAAGAGCACCGAGACCATCAAGCAGGCGGTGATGGCGGGCATGGGCATCGGCTTCCTGTCGGCCCACACGATCGCGCAGGAGCTGCGTGCCGGCAGCCTGAAGACGCTCGACGTGCGCGGCTTCCCGCTCATGCTGAACTGGTACGTCGTGCACCGCCGGCAAAAGCGCCTGCCGCCTGTCGCGCAGGCGTTCAAGGAATTCCTGCTGACCGAAGGACGGCAATGGATCGAGCGCTACACGCAGGCCTGATGCCGAATCGTGTTCAGACGCGACCAACGCCGACGGCTCGCGGCACTTCACTGAACATCAGCGGGTGAGGGCGTACAAGTAGTCTTGGCCATGACGCTGTCCACGGGCACCTTCCGGGCATCTCACTCGGCAAGGCGCCTGCACGCCTGCGGCTTGATCGCCAACATCCCCCGCGCCCGATGCCGTCGCGTCACCAACTACAGCCGCAGTGCCATCGGTGCTTCGGTGTACATGCGCGAGCACCACCCCCAACGCTTGCTCCGGCGTCGTGGGCTGATCAACTTCGCGTGAAAGAGATACGTCACGGCGAAAGAATTTGTCCCCTCGGAAGCACGATGCTTATTGGGCTGAGATGGGTCATGGGTCATGGGTCATGGGGCAGGGGTCGTGTTGCTTCATCGCGCCATCTTTCACCGTAAGATGCGCTGGGCCACGCCCAGCCAAGTTGCCCGGCCGCGCCGCCGCCGTATCGAAGAGACAACAGGCCTCCACCACTGGGGTTCCGCGATGCAGATTCGGGCTTTCATCACCCATACCGTCCGCTACAGCACGCTTGCGCTGTGCGTCGTCGGGGCGCTCGCGAGCCTGATCTGGATGGCCACCGTCGGACGCGGCTGGGGAGTGTCATTCGTCTTCGTGGCGTTGGTGGCGCTGGCGGTGCTGGGCGCGTACGACCTCGTTCAGACACGCCACGCCATCTTGCGCAACTACCCGATCCTCGGCCACCTGCGTTTCGCGTTCGAGTTCATCCGCCCTGAGATCCGCCAGTACTTCATCGAGGGCGATGTCGAGGCCGGCGAGCCGTTCACGCGCGCGCAGCGCAGCGTTGTCTATCAGCGCGCCAAGGGCGCTCCCGACGTGCGGCCATTCGGTACCCGGCTGGACACGGGCGCCAGCGGATACGAATGGATCAACCACTCGCTGCAGACGACGCACATCGATTCGCACGACTTCCGCATCTGGATCGGCGGCGACCCCAGCGTGCCGCGCGAAGGCGTCTCGCCCTGCACGCAGCCCTACAGCGCGAGCGTGTTCAACATCTCGGCGATGAGCTTCGGCGCGCTCGGTGCGAACGCCATCATGGCGCTTAACCTGGGCGCCAAACTGGACGGCTTCGCGCACGACACCGGCGAGGGCGGCATCAGCCGCTACCACCGCGAGCACGGCGGCGACCTGATCTGGGAGATCGGCTCGGGCTACTTCGGCTGCCGCAATGACGACGGCAGTTTCAGTGCCGAGCGCTTTGCCGAGCAGGCGGTCGATCCGCAGGTCAGGATGATCGAGATAAAGATCAGCCAGGGCGCCAAGCCGGGCCACGGCGGCATGCTGCCGGGCGCCAAGGTGACAGTCGAGATCGCTGCCGCGCGCGGCATCCCGGCGGGGCAGGACTGCGTCTCGCCATCGGCACACAGCGCGTTCTCGACGCCGATCGAGTTGATGCACTTCATTGCCCGCCTGCGCCAGCTCTCGGGCGGCAAGCCGGTCGGCTTCAAGCTTTGCATCGGCCACATCTGGGAATGGTTCAGCATCGTCAAGGCGATGCTCGAGACCGACATCACGCCCGACTACATCGTCGTCGACGGCGCCGAGGGCGGCACCGGTGCCGCGCCGATCGAGTTCGCCGACCACATGGGCGCGCCGGTGCAGGAGGGGCTGAACCTGGTCAGCAACACGCTGATCGGCGTCAACCTGCGCCACCGCATCAAGATCGGCGCCGCCGGCAAGGTCATCAACTCATTCGACCTGGCGCGCATGTTCGCGCTGGGTGCCGACTGGTGCAACTCCGGGCGCGGCTTCATGATGGCGCTGGGCTGCATCCAGGCGCAGGTCTGTCACACCGGGCGCTGCCCGACCGGCATCACGACGCAGGATCCGTTGCGCGAGCGCGCGCTGGTGGTCTCGGACAAGGGGCCGCGCGTGGCGCAGTACCACGCCAACACCTTGCATGCGCTCAAAGAGCTGTTGCAGGCGACGGGCCTGATGCACCCCGACCAGCTCTACACGCACCACATCGTGCGCCGCGTCGACGCCACGCGCGTGCGCCTGCTGTCGGCGATGATGCCGACCATGCGCTTCGGCGCCATCCTGGACGACCTCGAGCACCAACACAACGTCTACCGCCTGTACTGGCCGCTGGCCGACGCGCATGGCTTCGCGCCGCACTCACCGACGGCCGAGGAACTGGCGGCCAGCCCCGGCATCCGGCCCACCTTCGGCGGCCGCCCGGCGTCGGCCGTGCAGATTGCCGAGGAGCTGACGCGCAAGCGCAGGCCGACACCGGCGCCGGTAAGCCACCTCGTGCCCGAGCAGGCAATGGCTTTCCGTTCGGCCCCAGGCTCGCCCTCGCAAGTGCCTACCGAGTGGACCGGATCGGGCAGCGACCTGCTCTCCGCCGCCATGCGTTTGCAGGACGAGCACGAAGGCAAGAAGGACGTCGCAATGCCCGGCAATACGGACGCGTGATTGAGGAATGCTCGTCCAGGCTGTGCGTGCCGGCAATTTTCCGCCGATTCCCTTCGCCGTGGCGATCCGGGACTTGTCAACCTGCTCGAGCGGTCGCGGGTCGATGCTCCGTTCGTGCCTGGCCAGAATGCTTCCGCGTGCGACCGCGCGCCGGTCATAGCACTACAACAGGAGCTGCCGTGCCCCGGGCCTGCTCAGGCAGCGCAGCGGCTCACTGAGGCGACGTTCGCTGCTGTTCGCGAAATGCACATATGCCGCGGCCCTCGAAGTCAGGGCAGCGACACTCGAATGGCCGCTTCGCCGCCGCCATTTGGGGCTGCCGAAGGTCGCGTTGGGGTCGCTATGGATAGCTTTGCATAGCGACCCCTATGCATAGCACTCAACTATGTGTAGTCGCGCCCCGCCCGACGCGGCCGACCACTCGGTCGGCGACCGCGTCCAAGCGTTGCGCACTTTGCATAGTTACAGGCTCTGCAGGAACTTCATCAGGTCGTCGTCGGCGCGGAATCGCGGGAGCTTGATGTCGGGCGCCTGGAGCCGGGCAAGGGCCTTCTCCTTCATCTCCAGGTTGGCTTCGACATAGCGGTGCGTCGTGTTGGTGCTCTCGTGGCCGAGCCACAGCGCGATCACGTTGAACGGCACGCCGCTTTGCAACAGGTGCATGGCTGTCGTGTGCCTCAGGGTATGCGGGGAGACGCGCTTGGTCTTCAGACTCGGCTGTTCTGCGACGGCTCTCTGCACCGCCAGTGCCAGTCGCTGCGCCACGTTGCAGCGTGTCATCGGATGCCCGGCTCGATTGGGCAGCAATGCCGCCGAAGCACGCAGTTGCGGGTTGGCGTGGAGCCAGGCGCGGATGGCCGCCGCGGTGCTTTTCCACAGCGGCACCGAGCGATCCTTGCGACCCTTGCCTTGCAAGTGCACGCAGGCCGACCCGTCCAGCACCACGTCGACGACGCGCACCCCGACGATCTCCGAGACGCGCGCGCCGGTGTTGTAGAGCAAGCTCAGCAGCAGGTGGTCTCGCTGCGATGTCCATTCGGTGCCCGGCTGTCCCAGCACGGCGATCATCTCCGGACGCGTCAGGTGGCCCAGCAGCGGCCGCTCGAAGCGCTTCATCGGCACGGCCATCGCGCGCTCGATGGCGTGCAGCGCCGTCACATCGCGCCGGCCGGCGAACTTCAGGAACGCCCTCAATGCGGTAAGCCGCAGATTGCGGCTACGCACCGAGTTGTGCCGCTCCCGCTCCAGGTGGGCCAGGAACTTCAGGATCAACTCCGGCGTCATGTCCGTGAGCTGCATGGCCATTGGCGGCCTACCCAGCTGCTGGGCCGCATACCCGAGGTACAGCGTCATCGCGTCGCGGTAGCTGGCCACTGTGCGTGGGCTGAGCGCGCGTTGCCCGACCAGATACTCGGTGAAGAACTGCTGCACCAGCGCCGGGAAGCTCGGCGGGGAGCCCTTGCGGTTGAAGTGCCCGTCACGCATGGCTGAGCTCCGGCATGCACGACTCGAAGCGCTGCGCGGCCACCGCCATCAATTCCGGCACGGCCTGCAGGTACCAGTAGGTGTTGGTCACCATCGCGTGCCCGACATAGGTCGACAGCGACAGCATCGCCTCGTCCACGTCGATGCCCTGCTGTTGCCATAGCAGGATGCGCCTGACAACGAAGGTATGCCTCAGGTCGTGGATGCGCGGCGCGTGGTGCGTGCCGCGGTTGACCCACCCGAGCTCATTGCGCAGCGTGACGAAAACGCGCTCCACCTGGTGACCGCTCATCGGCTTGCCGAACAGGCGGCCCCGCGTCCCAATGAAGAACGCTGCGTCGTCGTCGCGTGAGGCGCCGGCCACGTCCCGCGTCCAGCGGTATTGGCCCAAGGCCTTGGCCGTGCTTGGATGCAGCGGCACGTGACGCGACTTGGCGAACTTCGTGCGCCGGATCATCAGCACGCCGCGCCTGAGGTCCACGTCGCCAAGGTTCAGCGACAGCGCCTCAGACAGGCGCAGGCCGCAACTGGCGATCAAGCCGAACAGCGTCTCGTAGACCAGGCCGCGCAGGCCGGGACTGGGACCGAGTTCGCGCGCGGCAGCCAGCAACTGCTGCACTTCCTCCTGGCTGTAGATGTGCGGTGCCTGGCGCCCGGGCAGCCGACCGAAGATCGTGTCATCGGGCACCTCGGTGGCGGGCTCGAACTGCTGCATCCAGCGCGTGAAGGAGCGCAAGTGCTTCAGCCGTCTGGCCCAGGTCCGGGGGTCGACGCTTGCATGGGTGTCCAGACGCGCCCACTCGGCCATGACCTCCAGAGTCAGGGGGCCGCGGTGGCGGGTGCGCCGGACGTACTCGGCCAAGCTGCGCAGGCTGTAGGCGGTCGAACGCAGCTGGAAGCCCAGGGTGCGGCGCTCCGTGAGGTAGCGCTCAACGAGCGCGGTCAGGCCGATCGTCATGACGTCCTCCCGGTGGCGGCAGCGGCGGGCTTGCCGGGCCAAGGCAGGGCGACTTCGACGAGGCTGCCGCTGTCGAGCTTGGCGTAAATCAACGTCGTGTTCAGCGAGCGGTGCCGCAGCACGTCGGCTACCTCCTTGAGCGAGGAGCCACCGGCCAGCAGGCGGCTGGCCATCGTGTGACGCAGCAGGTGCGAGCGCGTGTGCGACAGCCCGGCGCGCGCATAGGCTTGGCGGATGGTCTTGCGCACGAGGTCCGGCCCTATGGGTCGTTCCCGCGGCGTCATGTGCCGAGCGAAGACCATCCGGTGCCGGGTCTTGGGCCGCTCGTCGCGCAGGTACGCGGCGATGGCCGACCCTGTCGCTTCAGGCAAAGGCATCACGTCTTCACGCCGACCCTTGGTGCGGCGCAGTGTGATCGTGCCCGCTTCCCAGTCGATGTCGTCCAGGCTCAAGCGTGCGACCTCGCCGCTTCTCAGGCCCAGATCGAGCGCGCAACGCACCATGGCGTCGGCGCGCAGCATCGACGGACCGCTCTGGCCGAGCGCGGCTTCGAGTTGTTCGACCTCGGCCGGCTCCAGCGACTTGGGCAACGACGCCAGCTGCCAGTTCGCCGGGTACGCTAGGGCGCCGACCAGCGCATGGGTACGGTCGCCCAGCGTCGCGCGCCAACGGAAGTAGCCACGCAGGGCCGAGACCACGACGCCCAGGCTCGACGGCGTCTTGTAGTTCTTGGCCTGGGCGGCGAAGAAGCGGCGCACACGCTCCGGCGTGACGACCTCGAACCGGATGGCGTCGTCGCCGAAATGCTGGCGCAGCAGCGCTTCGACGAGGCGCAGCGCTCCATCGCGCGTGTTCGGGGCAAGCCCTCGCACCTGCTCCATGTACTGGTCGTAGCGGCGTAGCTCCTGGGCCACCTCGGTCATGTCCAGTGGCCTGGGTGGGATGGCACCGGCGGCGCGCAAGACAACGAGCAGGTGGCCCAACGCGGCACGCACGCTGCTTGGATGGCGAGCACTGGTCGTGCAATGGCAGCCGGGCAGGTGGTTGTCGACGAACTCGGCAACGAGCCCCTCGTCGACGACGGCCAGGCGCTTGTTGCCATCCTTCATCCAAGTTGACAGGTGCGCCACCGCCGCTTCGCAACTGCGCGCATAGCCGGCGGCATTGCCGCGATCCGCAAGGTACTGGCGGTAGACCAGGATGTGGCGATCCAACTGGGCACAACCGCCAGTACGGCTGGAAGGATCGAGGCGAGAACGAGGCTTGGTAGGCATGGCAGTCTCCAGGTTGTGGAGTCGCCAGTGCACGCCCAGTCAAGAACTATGTATAGATGCTCACGCCCTCGATGCCGTGCGAGCCGCGTCCTGCTTGGTCAGCGACCACCCCTTGACGGGGACCTACGCATAGTTGAGACCTATACATAGGGGACGGATGCGCGAGTTCGACGCGAAGCGCTGAAGGCCAGCAAAGTGCCGCGAGTTGCCTCCCACTGCTACTCGTTCAAGTGCAAGAAGGTATGCGCGGCGTGACGCGCTCTCGCAGCGCCGTCCTGCGGATTCAGCGAGGCGGCGCCGGGTCCCCGCCGCTCGCGAGCCAGTGCAGCGCGAAGCTGCGCGCGGGGTCGGTCCAGCACGCAAGCGGTACGAAGCCCGCCTCGCGTGCGAGCGCCTGGAAGCCGGGCACGGTGTACTTGTACGAGTTCTCGGTGTGCACGCTGTCGCCTTCGGCGAAATCGAATGCGACACCCGAAACCGCGACGCGCTGCGCACGGCGGCTCACGAGGTGCATTTCGATGCGGTGCAGCGGCGCGTTGTAGAACGCCGCATGCGCCCACTGCGCGAGTTCGAAATCGGCGCCCGCTTCGCGGTTCGCACGCGCCCACAGGTTCAGGTTGAAAGCGGCGGTCACGCCCGCGCTGTCGTTGTACGCCGCGTGCAGCAGGGCCGGGTCCTTCACCAGATCGACGCCGATCAGCAGCCCGCCGCCGGCGAGCAGCGTGGCGAAGCGGCGCAACAGCGCCGCCGCCTGGGGCGGATCGAAGTTGCCGATCGAACTCCCGGGAAAGAAGCCGACGCGCGGGCCTGCGGCAGGGGGCAGCGCGAGCGGGCGCGTGAAATCGCTGACGACAGGGCAGACGTCGAGTGCCGGATGTTCGGCGCGCAATGCGTCGGCGGCGTTCATCAGATGCTCGCCCGAGATGT
>JAMLIM010000010.1 GCA_023954175.1 Rhizobacter sp. | reverse complement strand
CGGGGTTGTTGATCGAGACGCGGGTGAACCACATGGGCGTCGTCGTTCAGTGGGTTGCGCTGGCGGCCGGCATGGGCGCGGCGGGCGCGGTCCCCGCCCCGGGCGACGACGCGGCTGCAGGCGGTGACGCCGCCGCCAGCCTCACGCGCGTGCCATCGCGCAGATTGCCGACCCGCCCGCGCAGCAGCATGTCGCCCGGCGCCAGACCGCGCGTCACCTCGACCGCCTGTTCGCGTACGCCGTCGAAGGACGCGTCGCCACGCGCGCCGAGTGTCACTTCGCGCTGCGCGATCCTGCCGTCGGCGACGACGAACACATAGGGCCGCGCCTGCTCGATGCGCACCGCGAACTCCGGGATGGCGAGGGCCTCGCGCCGCTCCGATTCGATCACGCCGCGCGCGAACAGGCCCTGGCGCAAGCCGGGTTGCACATCGAGCGCGAGATAGACCGTCACCGCGCGCGTCCCGCTTTGCGTGCTCGGGTTGATGCGCGCGACCTTCGCAGGCACGGGTTGCGACAGGCCGTCGACCTGAAGCCGGGCCTTGCCGCCAACGCGCACGCTGCCGACGTCCTCCGGGCTGACCGCGGCTTCGAGTTCGATGCGCGACAGATCGACGATCTCGAGCAGGCGGGCGTCGAGGGCGACGCGCTCGCCCGGCTGAACGAAGCGCTGCGAGACGATGCCGCCCAGCGGCGCGCGGATCTCGGCGTCGCGCAGCGACTTGCGCGCCACTTCGGCCGTCGCCTGCGCGCTGAGCAGCGAGGCGCGCGCGCCTTCGGCGCTGATGACCGAGGTGTCGAGCGCATTCTTCGAGATGAAGCCCTGGTCGACGAGGGCACGGTTGTTCGAGAGCGTGCGCTCGGCGAGGTCGAGCTGCGCCTTGGCGGCAGCCGCCTGCTGCTCGGCCTGGCGCAGCCGCCATGTGTACTCGGTCGCGTCGAGTCGCCCGAGCAGCTGGCCCAGCCTGACCGTGTCGCCTTCGCGCACGGTCAACTCCTGCACGACGGCAGCGACGCGCGCCTTCACGATCGCGCTGTCCACGGCCTTGAGACCACCGGACACCGGGACGGTCCGCACGAGTTCGACCGGCTGCACGCTGAGCACGTCGGCCGCGGCGAGGTCGAACGCCTGCGCGGCCGGCGGCCGGGCGAACTGCGCCTGTTCCGCCTTGCGCGCAATGAGGGAGCGCGCCACGAGCGCGCCGAACACCGCGAGCGCGACCGCGGCCACGCCCCACTTGATCCAAGGTTTCATGCAGGTATCTTTCTCTTGGCGGCGGGCGCCGTCAGCGCGAGCAGCAGCAGTTCGACATGCCCGCGCACGAAGGCGTGCGGGTCGAATGCGTCGTCGACCTTGAGGCAGGCCCCGAGCGAATGCTTGTGCACGCACAGCATCACCATCGGCAACACGAGCGACTGCACCGCGGTGGGCACGTCGACGGCACGGAACTCGCCGGCCGCGATGCCGCGCTCGAGGACGCGGCCGATCAACAGCTTGCCGGGCTCGACGACCTCGCTGCGGTAGTACTCGGAGATTTCGGGAAAGCTGCGCACCTCGGTGATGATGAGCTTGAACACGCCCGAGGTCGGGCTGTCGTAGACGCGCAGCCACCAGTGCACGAAGAGCTCGCGCAGCAGGTCGGCGTTGGTGCCGGCGTGGGCGGCGACGATCGCGGCGCCGGCTTCGATCTCATGGGACAGCCGCTCGCGAATCACGGCCTTGAGCAGGTCTTCCTTGCTCGCGTAATAGAGGTAGAGCGTGCCCTTGGAGGCGCCGGCGAGGGCCGCCACTTCCTCCATCCGGGTCGAGGCGAAGCCGCGCTCGACGAAGAGCTGCAATGCGGCGTCGAGCAACTCCTGCGGGCGCGCCTGTTTGCGCCGCTGGCGGGTGGGCGGGGGCGGTGGAGTACGGGGGATCGGCACGGCGCGATACTGACTGACTGGTCAGTAATATAGCCGCGCGGAACTCCAGGGTCAATCGGGGCGCCCTCTCCTCAGGTCCGACTCAGCCCCAGACTTCGGCCGCGGTTTCGACCACGAGCCGCAATTTCTGGCGCTGTGCTTCGACAGCGATGTTGTTGCCGTGCACCGTGCTCGAAAAGCCGCACTGCGGGCTGAGGGCGAGCTGTTCGATCGGTGCGTATTGCGCTGCCTCTGCGATGCGGCGCTTCAGCGTGTCCTTGCTTTCCATCTCGCCGAACTTGGTCGTGACCAGACCGAGCACGACGATCTTGCCGGGCTTGAGGAAGCGCAGCGGGCGAAAGTCCCCCGAGCGGTCGTCGTCGTACTCCATGAAGATCGCGTCGAGGTTCATCTCCGCCAGCAGCGCCTCGGCGACCGGCTCGTAGTTGCCCGAAGCGGCGTGCGTGCTCTTGAAGTTGCCGCGGCACAGGTGCATCGCCAACGTCATTCCCGCGGGCTTGAGCGCCACCACCTTGTTGATGAAGCCCGCATAGCGGTGCGGCAGTTCGTTCGGGTCGTCGCCGCGCTGGCGCGCCGCCTCGCGCATCTTCTCGTCGCACAGATACGCCATGTTGGTGTCGTCCATCTGCACGTAGCGGCAGCCGGCGTCGAACAGCGATTGCAGCTCGTCCGCGTAGGCGCGTGCGACATCGTCGTAGAACACCGGGTCGAGCTCCGGGTAGGCGTCGCGGCTGATGCCGGCGCGCCCGCCGCGAAAGTGCAGCATCGTCGGCGACGGGATCGACACCTTCGGCGTGCAGCCGGGGGCGAGCGCCTCGACCTGCGACTTCAGGTATTCGAAGTCGGCGCGCTGGATGTCCTTCACGTGGCGCACCTTGTCGATGACGCGGATCACCGGCGGCGCGAGCTCCTCGCTGCCGTCGGGGCGCTTGACGGTGACCGGGATGTCGGTCTTCACGCCGCCGAGCTGCTCGAGGAAGTCGATGTGGAAGTAGGTGCGGCGGAACTCGCCGTCGGTGATGCTCTTGAGCCCGCAGTCGCGCTGGAAGGCGACGATCTCGGTGATCGCCTTGTCCTCGACCGCGCGCAGCTGCGCGGCGTCGATCTCGCCGCGCGCCTTGCGCGCGCGCGCTTCGAGCAGATAGGCCGGGCGCAGGAAACTGCCGACATGGTCGGCGCGAAACGGCGGTGTGGTTCGGATGGTCATGGCTCAATCCTCCGGCGATGGCGTGCGATGCGGGCCGGCGCGGTCACTTCCCGGCGTACTTCGCGACCAGCGCGTCGGCTTCGGCCGCGAGCTTCTGGCCGTCGAGCCCCTTGCTCGCCACTTCCTTGTACCAAATTGCGCGCGTGCCGTTCGCGACGCGTTGCCAGCGCGCCGTCTCTTCCGGGCTCAGGGTGATGATGTTGTTGCCGGCCTTCTGCGCGATCGCGAGGCCGCGCTTGTCGCCTTCGTCCATGGCCTTGCCGAACATCGCTGCGGCGACCATGCCGGAGTTGTTGTCGATCACCTTCTTCAGATCAGCCGGCAGCTTCTCGTAGGCGGACTTGTTCATCGCCACCGCGAAGGTCTGCGTGTACAGGCCCTTGCTGCCCGAGAAGCCGGTCGAGTTCCTGGCGAGCTGCTCGACCTTCAGCGACGGCACCACTTCCCACGGAATCGTCGTCGCCTGGATCACGCCCTTGGAGAGCGCCTCGCTGACCGCGGGCACCGGCAAGCCGACCGGAATCGCGCCAAGCTGCTCGAGCATGATGTTGATGACGCGCGAACCGCCGCGCACCTTCATGCCCTTCAGGTCCTCGAGCCTGGTGATCGGCGTCACGCTGTGGAAGAGCCCCGGGCCGTGCACGTGCACCGCGATCAGGTGCACGTCCTTGAACTCGTCCATCGCGTGCTTCTCGACGTATTCCTGGAACGCCTTGGACCCCGGCTCGGCGAGCCCGGTGGTGAAGGGCAGCTCGAAGGCCTCGGTCTTCGGGAAGCGCCCCGGGGTGTAGCCGAGCACGGTCCAGATGAGGTCGACGACGCCGTCCTTCGCCTGGTCGTAGAGCTCGGGCGGCTTGCCGCCGAGCTGCATGCTGTCGAAGCGCTGGATCTTGACGCGCCCGCCGCTTTCCTTCTCGACCTTCTCGGCCCAGGCCTTGATCGCGACCGCCGGGATGGTCGCCTGCGGCGGCAGCATCTGGTGGAAGCGCAGCGTCACGTCGGCCGCGTGGCTCGCCTGTACGGCACCGGCGAGTGCAAGCGCGCCGAGGATTGTGCGAAGTACGTGCTTCATGGTTCGTGTCCTTGGTGAGGGGTGAACGCGCTCGGCTTGCTCAAGTTCCTTCGGCATGGTCCGGGGTTTGAGGAGCGCACAGTAGCAGAGTCGCGCCCGCGAGGCACCGGTGTCGGCCTCGCCATTTACCCTGATTCCGGATCGGAAGTTGCGCCTGCGCCAGTCGCTGCCGGCCACCGAGACCGCCACCCCGGGCGGCTATGATCGCGCCCTTTGCAGCGGCGAAGGGTTTGGCGTTGGACATCAGCTTGTGGATCAAGGCCGCGATCATGGGCATCGTCGAGGGGCTGACCGAGTTCCTTCCCGTCTCGAGCACCGGGCATCTGATCCTCGCCGGTTCGCTGCTCGACTTCACCGGCGACAAGATCAAGGTGTTCGAGATCGCGATCCAGACCGGCGCGATCTTTGCCGTCGTCCTCATCTACTGGCCGCGCCTGCGCGACACCGCGACCGGCCTGACGACGAGCCGCAAGGCGCAGCGTTTCGCGCTCAACGTCGGCGTCGCGTTCCTGCCGGCGGTCGTGCTCGGGCTCGCCTTCGGCAAGGTGATCAAGGCGCATCTGTTCACGCCGGTCGTGGTTGCCAGCGCGTTCATCGTCGGCGGCCTCATCATCTTGTGGATCGAGCGCCGCAGGCAGCCGCCAGTGCGCGTGCACAGCGTCGACGAGATGACGGTCGGCGACGCGTTCAAGATCGGCCTCGCGCAATGCCTCGCGCTGGTGCCCGGCACGAGCCGATCCGGCGCGACGATCATCGGCGGCATGTGGTTCGGCCTGTCGCGCAAGGCGGCGACCGAGTTCACCTTCTTCCTCGCGATTCCGACGCTGATCGGCGCCGGCGCCTACAGCCTCATCAAGGAGCGCGCGCTGCTGTCGATGGCCGATCTTCCGCTGTTCGCGATCGGGCTTCTGTTTTCGTTCCTGAGCGCCTGGTTGTGCGTGCGCTGGCTGCTGCGCTATGTCTCGACGCACGACTTCGTGCCCTTCGCGTGGTACCGCATCGCGTTCGGCATCGTCGTGCTCGCCACCGCCTGGAGCGGTTGGGTCGACTGGGCGGCCTGAGCGCGCCCGAACCCTTGTCCTTCAACGACGCTTGAAGACGAGGTCCCACACGCCGTGCCCGAGCTTCAGGCCGCGCGCTTCGAACTTGGTCAGCGGCCGCACCTCCGGCCGCGGCGCGAAGCCGTCGACGGTGTTGGCGAGCATCGGCTCGGCCGACAGCACTTCGAGCATCTGCTCGGCATAGGGTTGCCAGTCGGTCGCGCAATGCAGCGTGCCGTCAGGTGCAAGGTGGCGCGCGAGGGTCGCGACGAATCCGGGCTGGATCAGGCGTCGCTTGTGGTGGCGCTTCTTGTGCCACGGGTCCGGGAAATAGACGTGAATGCCTGCGAGCGAGTCCGGCGGGATCATCGCCGCCAGCACTTCGACGGCATCGTGCTGGACGATGCGAAGGTTCGTCAGGCCTTGTTCGCCGATGCGCTGCAACAGGGCGCCGACGCCCGGCGTGTGGACCTCGACGCCGAGGAAGTCGACCTCCGGCATGCGTGCCGCGATCGCCGCCGTCGCATCGCCCATGCCGAAGCCGATCTCGAGCACGACCGGTGCGTCGCGGCCGAACACCGCTGCGAAGTCGAGCAGCTGCTGCCGGTACGGCAACACGTAGCGCGGGCCGAGCTCCTGCAACGCGCGCGTCTGCCCGCTGCCCATGCGACCGGCGCGCAGCACGAAGCTGCGGATCGATCGCGGATGCGCAAGCGGCGGGGTCTCGGGCATGATGCGGGTCGTTGCGGTGAAGGGGCCGCATTGTCGCCCAGGGTGTCACGTGCGGCGGTCGGCGCCGGGCGTCGTGGCCCCGCATCGCGCACATTCACCGCATTGCCAGAGCAGGAGTTCGTTTGTCGATTGCCGATCTGATCGCGTGGGCCGAAGCCGGCATCGCGGAGACGCTTGCGTCGCCGTGGCAGATCGTCGCCATCATCGCCTCGGCGATCGCGGTGACGCTGGTCGTCGTCAGCTCGTTCGTCAAGACGATGATCCCGCTGCGCTGGCTCGCGGTGGGCGGCAACGTCGGCTTCGTCATCTACGGCGCGCTGCATCCGTCGATCGCGATGCTCGTGCTCAACGCGGCGCTGCTGCCGATCAACATCGTGCGCGCGGTGCAGATGGTGCGCCTGACGCGACGCGTGCGGGCTGCGACCAAGCACCGCGACGGCACCGGCATCTGGCTCAAACCCTACATGGTGCGCACCAAGCGCAAGGCGGGCGAGGTGCTCTTCGAAAAGGGCGACCAGGCCGACCACCTGTACTTCCTCGCCGAAGGCAAGATCGAACTGGTCGAGATCGGCGCCTCGGTCGAACCCGGCACGATGTTCGGCGCAATCGCCTTTTTCGCCCCCGACAAGAAGCGCACGCTCACGGCGCGCTGCGTGACCAAGTGCACCGTGCTGACGATCGACGAGAGCACGCTCAAGCAGCTCTACTACCAGAACCCGCAGTTCGGTTTCGAGCTGATGGCGCAGGTCGCAAGCGGCCTGACTGCCGACAAGCACCGCCTCGAGCAGCAGCTCGCGCAGCCGGAAAACGCCGCGCCTGACACGGTGATGCAGACCTTGCCGGCGCCGAACGCACCGGCGTCGCCGCAGACGCCGAGCGGGCAGGGCAGCCGCTGACGCGCCGTGCCGCGCGGGTCCTCAGGACTCGAACGGCCCGCCGTGCAGCCGCGTACCGGGCCTGATGCCGCGCTTGGCGAACCAGCCCTTGTTCATCTCGAGCGCATAGCGGACCGGCTTCTCGGCGCAGTGCGAGTCGGTCGTCTGCGGCTGCATGTCGGCGATGTTGACGACCGTGCCGTCGTCGGCGATGAATGCGATCGACAACGGCAGCAAGGTGTTGCGCATCCAGAAGCAATGGGCGAACGGCGCGGGAAAGACGAACAGCATGCCTGCGTTGGCTGCCATGGTCTGGCGAAACATCAGCCCGGTGGCGCGTTCGTCGGCGCTCGCGGCGACCTCGGCCTGGATCACATGGATGCCTGCGTTCAGACGCACAGCCGGCAGCGGCGGCTGTGCTTCGGTCTGCGCCAGCGAGACGGCGGGCAGCGGCGCGAGCAGCAGACCCGCCGCGAGCGCGAAGGCATGTCGAAAGCCGAGTTTCATGGGAGGTCGAGAGAGTCGGATCGCTTAGAGTAACGCATGATCTGCGATGCGCCCGAACCACGCCCGCGGCATGCGTGTCCGACGAAGCGCGATGCGCATGAGCGCTGACGCCGCCGCGATCTGGCCCGCGCCGACAGCGCCGCTGCCGGCCGCCGAGCCGATGGCGCCGAGCGTCGCTGCCGCCCTCGACGACGAGGCCGCGCTCGCCGGCAGCACGCGCTGGAGCGAACGTGAAGGCGGCGGGCGCGAGGGCGAGACGCTGTTTGCGATCCAGGGCATCTATTGCGCCGCCTGCGCCGGGGTGATCGAGGCGGCGCTGCACAAGGTCCCTGGCGTCGCGCGGGCCGAGGTCAATGCGGCGAGCCGGCGCCTGCAGGTGCGCTGGGATCCGCAGCGCGTCGGCGTCTCGGCCCTGGTCGAAGCGGTGCAGCGCGCCGGCTATCGCGCACTGCCCACGCGCCGCGAGGACGCCCAGAGCGCGCTGCGCCGGGAGGCGCGCGCCGGCCTCTGGCGGCTCTTCGTCGCCGGCTTTTGCATGATGCAGGTGATGATGCTGACGCTGCCGGTCTACGTGGCGGCACCCGGCGCCATCGCGCCCGATTTGCTCGCGCTGCTGCGCTGGTCGGCCTGGATGCTGACGCTGCCGGTGATGCTCTTTTCGGCCGGCCCGTTCTTCCGCGGCGCCTGGCAATCGGTGCGCCAGCGGCGCATCGGCATGGATGTGCCGGTTGCGCTCGGCATCGCCGTCACCTTCGTTGCCGGCACGGCCGTCACCTTCGGCCCCGGGGGGCGTTTCGGCAGCGAGCCCTATCTCGATTCGCTGACGATGTTCGTCACCTTCCTGCTCGCCGGGCGCTGGCTCGAGCTGCGTGCCCGCGCGCGCAGCACCGAGGCGCTCGACGCGTTGCTGCTGCGGCTGCCCGACAGCGTCGAGCGGCTCGATGCCGACGGCGTTGCGCGGCCGGTCGCGACGGCGCGCCTGCGCGTCGGCGACCACGTGCGGATTGCCGCCGGGCAGGTGTTTCCGGGCGACGGCACGCTGCTCGAAGGGCGCACCCAGGTCGATGAAGCGATGCTGTCGGGTGAATCGCGCCCGGTCGAACGCGGCGTCGGCGACGCCGTCGTCGGCGGCAGCATGAATCTCGGGGCGCCGGTCGTGGTCGCGCTGCGCCAGCTGGGGGAGGGCACGCGCTACGCGCAGATCGTCGATCTGGTCGGCCGCGCGCTGACCGAGCGGCCCGCCATCGTGCGCGCCACCGACCGGCTGGCGGGACCTTTCCTGTGGGCGGTGCTGGCGCTCGCCGCGGCGGCGGTCGCGGCGTGGAGCGTGATCGATCCGCCGCGGGCGCTCTGGGTCGGTGTGTCGGTGTTGATCGTGACCTGCCCCTGCGCGCTCTCGCTCGCCGCGCCGGCGGCGCTGCTGAGCGCGGCCGGAGCGCTCGCCAGGCGTGGCGTGCTCGTGCAGCGCCTCGACGCCTTCGAGGTGCTCGAGCGCGCCGATCTGGCCTGCTTCGACAAGACCGGCACGCTGACGCAGGACAAGCTGGTGCTGGCGGCCACGCTGACATCCGAGGGCGCCGACGCGGCAAGCCTGAGCGCGCGTGCAGCCTCGCTCGCAGCCCATTCGCGCCACCCGCTGTCGGTCGCGCTCGCGCAGGCCTTGCCGCAGGGCCGCCAGGTTTGGCGGGAGCTCGTCGAAGTCCCGGGCCAGGGCGTGCAGGGTGTCGACGAAACCGGGCGCCTTTGGCGGCTCGGCGCGCCGAGCTGGGTCGGACTCACGACATCCGCCGACGCGGCGCGTCCGGCGGTCGCCTGCGCGCCGGTGAATGCCGCTGAGCGCGAATCGATCCGCTTCGAATTCGACGAGGCCTTGCGCCCCGACGTGAGCGCTGCGCTGGCGTCGCTGCGCGCGCAGGGCATGCAGTTGCAGGTCCTGTCGGGCGACGCGTCGCAGAGCACGCAAGGCATTGCGTCGCGGCTCGGCATCGGCCGCGCGCAGGGCGGGGCCTCGCCGCAGGACAAGCTCGACGCGCTCGCCCACTGGCAACGCGAGGGTCGCACCGTGCTGATGGTGGGCGACGGCTTGAATGACGCGCCGGTGTTGGCGCGCGCCGACGTTTCGTTCGCGCTCAGTCACGGCAGCGCGCTCGCGCAGCAGCGCTCCGACTTCATCGTGCTCGGCAGCCGGCTGGCCGAGGTGCCGGCCACACGCGCCCGTGCCACGCTTACGATGCGCATCGTGCGCCAGAATCTCTCGTGGGCCCTGCTCTACAACGCCGTGTGCGTGCCGCTCGCGCTCGCCGGCTGGTTGCCGGCGTGGGCGGCGGGCGCCGGAATGGCCACGAGTTCGCTCGTGGTCGTGCTCAACGCGTTGCGGGCCGGACGCTGAGGACGCGACATTGGAAAGTCTCTACCTTCTGCTGCCGATGTCGGTGCTGCTGGTGCTGGGCCTGATCGGGCTCTTTGCCTGGGCGCTGCATGCGGGGCAATTCGACGATCTGGAGCGCGAGGGCATGCGTGTACTCGAGGCAGACGAGCCGGAGCAAGCTGACGCCACGCTGGCTGGCGTGGCGCCCGCGCGACGCTCTCAGCGGCTTGATTCCGCTCAAGAAGCTGGCAATTCCCCTGCACATAATGTGGCATTGAAAGACCAAAGAGGAGCGACCCATGAGTGAGACGCGATCGGCAATGCCGGTCTACAACGACCGGGTGGTCACGCAGTTCGCGCTGGCCGCCATTCTGTGGGGCGTCGTCGGCATGCTGGTCGGCGTGATCGTCGCCTCCCAGCTCGCCTGGCCCGAGTTCCTGGGTGGCATTTCGTGGCTGAGCTACGGCCGCCTGCGGCCGCTGCACACGAACGCGGTGATCTTCGCCTTCGGCGGCTGCGCGCTGTTCGCGACCTCGTTCCACGTGGTCCAGCGCACCTGCCAGGTGCGCCTCTTCGCGCCGTGGTTGGCCGAGGCCGTGTTCTGGGGTTGGCAGATCGTCATCGTCGCCGCCGCCATTTCGCTGCCGCTCGGCTATACGCAAAGCAAGGAATACGCCGAGCTCGAGTGGCCGATCGACCTGCTGATCGCGGTCGTCTGGGTTGCCTACGCGATCGTCTTCTTCGGCACGATCGGCATCCGCAAGGTGCGCCACATCTACGTCGCCAACTGGTTCTTCGGCGCCTACATCCTGACGATCGCGCTGCTGCACATCGTCAACAGCGCGGCGCTGCCGGTGAGCTTCATGGGGATGAAGAGCTACTCGGCCTATGCCGGCGTGCAGGACGCGATGGTGCAGTGGTGGTACGGCCACAACGCGGTCGGCTTCTTCCTGACGGCGGGCTTCCTCGGGATGATGTACTACTACATCCCGAAGCAGGCGGAGCGGCCGGTGTACTCGTACCGGCTGTCGATCGTGCACTTCTGGGCGCTGATCTTCACCTACATGTGGGCCGGCCCGCACCACCTGCACTACACCGCGTTGCCCGACTGGGCCCAAAGCGTCGGCATGGTGTTCTCGCTCGTGCTGCTGGCGCCGAGCTGGGGCGGCATGATCAACGGCATCATGACGCTGTCGGGCGCCTGGCACAAACTGCGTGACGACCCGATCCTGAAGTTCCTCATCGTCAGCCTGTCGTTCTACGGCATGAGCACCTTCGAGGGGCCGATGATGTCGATCAAGACGGTGAATGCGCTGAGCCACTACACCGACTGGACGATCGGCCACGTGCATTCCGGCGCCCTCGGCTGGGTCGGCTTCATCACGATGGGGAGCCTGTACTACCTGATCCCGCGCATGTACGGCAAGACCCAGATGCACAGCGTGCGCGCGATCGAGGTCCACTTCTGGATCGCGACGATCGGCGTCGTGCTCTACATCGCCGCGATGTGGATCGCCGGCGTGATGCAGGGCCTGATGTGGCGCGCGATCAACCCCGACGGCACGCTCGTCTACAGCTTCGTCGAGAGTGTGAAGGCGACCTATCCGTTCTACGTCGTGCGTCTGCTCGGCGGCCTGCTTTATCTGACCGGCATGCTGCTGATGGCGTGGAACGTCGTCATGACGATGCGCCGCCCGGGCGCACAGCCCGCACTGCAACGCGCAGCCGCCGCGGCCTGAAGGAATCGACATGAGCAATGAACACACGCCTGTCGGTCACGAGCGCATCGAGACCAGCAACTTCCTGATGATCGTGCTGATCCTGCTGGTGGTCTCGATCGGCGGCATCGTCGAGATCGTGCCGCTGTACTTCCAGCGCAGCACGACCGAGCCGGTGCCGGGCTTGAAGCCGTACACCTCGCTGCAACTCGCCGGCCGCGACATCTACCAGCGCGAGGGTTGCTACAACTGCCATTCGCAGATGATCCGGCCGTTCCGTGCCGAGACGCTGCGCTACGGCCACTACTCGATGGCGGGCGAGTCGGTCTGGGATCACCCGTTCCAGTGGGGCAGCAAGCGCACCGGGCCGGATCTCGCGCGCGTCGGCGGCCGCTACAGCGACGAGTGGCAACGGCTGCACCTGATCAATCCGCGCGATCTGGTGCCGGAGTCCAACATGCCGGCCTATCCGTGGCTCGCCACCGCGATGGTGACGCCGGCCGACATGCCGCCGAGATTGCGCGCGATGCGCACGCTCGGCGTGCCCTACACGGACGAGGACATCGCCAATGCGGCCAAGGATGTCGAAGGCAAGACCGAGCTCGAAGCCGTGATCGCCTATCTGCAGGTGCTCGGCACCTCGGTCAAGTGACGGCCAGAACAAAGGAATCGTGATGGACATCAACGATCTGCGCATCGCGACAACGCTGTTGTCGTTCGCCGTCTTCATCGGCATCGTCGTCTGGGCCTGGTCGCGTCGCAACCAGAAGGGTTTCGACGAGGCCGCGATGCTGCCCTTCGCCGACGAGCCCAGGGCCGGAGGCCGCCATGAGTGACTTCGTCTCCAGCGGCTGGTCGTTCTTCATCGCCGGCGTGGTGATCGTCTCGCTGCTCGGGTGCCTCGGGCTGCTGATGTTTGCCAGCCGGCGCAAGGTCATGGCGGGCGACAACACCACCGGCCACGTCTGGGATGGGGACCTGCGCGAACTGAACAACCCTCTGCCGCGCTGGTGGATGTGGCTCTTCGTCATCACGGTCGTGTTCGCCGGCATCTACCTCGTCCTTTATCCGGGGCTCGGCTCGAAGACGGGTACGCTCGACTGGACCTCGAGCGGCCAGTACCGGGCCGAGCAGGCGCGCGCCGCCGCCGAGCTCGCGCCGATGTTCGCGCGTTTCAACGCGATGCCGTTCGAGAAGCTCGCCGCCGACCCGCAGGCGCATGCGATCGGTGAGCGACTGTTCGCCAACAACTGCTCGACCTGCCACGGCTCGGACGCGCGTGGCGGCATCGGCTTCCCGAACCTGACGGACAACGACTGGCTGTGGGGCGGCACGCCGGAGGACATCATCACGACGATCACCGACGGCCGCGACAGCACGATGCCGCCGATGGCCGAAGCGGTGGGCACGCCGGAAGACGTGCGCAATGTCGCCAACTATGTGCTGAGCCTGTCGGGCAGCCCGCACGACAACATCTCCGCCCAGCTCGGCAAGTCCAAGTTCGTCGCCTGCGCGGCGTGCCACGGCCCTGACGGCAAGGGCAACACCGCGCTCGGTGCGCCGAACCTGACCGACAAGATCTGGCTTCACGGCTGGGGCGAGGAACTGATCGTGCGCACGATCAACCAGGGCTGGCACAACGTCATGCCGGCGCAGAAGGCCCGCCTGGGTGAAGAGCAGATCCGCGTGCTGGCCGCCTACGTCTGGAGCCTGTCTCGAGGCGGCGCGCCCGGCGTCGCTGCGGGTGCGGCCCAGGCGACGCCAGAGGCGCCGGCGGCGGCACCCTCCGCGGCGCGCTGAAGGCACCTGGTCTCACAGCCGTGGCCGACAAGCCGCGCGGGATGCCCGTTGCCGACGACGGCGCGGCGGTGGTGTCGATGTACACGAGCGAGGCGACGATCCATGCGCGCGCCGTGCATGGCTGGTTCGCCGCCTGGCGCTGGGCGCTGGTGTGGGCGACGCAGCTCGTCTTCTACGGCCTGCCGTGGCTGACGTGGAACGACCGCCCGGCGGTGCTGTTCGACCTCGGTGCGCGGCGCTTCTACATCTTCAATCTCGTTCTCTACCCGCAGGACTTCATCTACCTGACGGGGCTGCTGATCCTCTCGGCCTACGGCTTGTTCCTGTTCACCGCGGTCGCGGGCCGCCTGTGGTGCGGCTACGCCTGCCCGCAGACGGTCTACACCGAGATCTTCATGTGGGTCGAGCATCACCTGGAAGGGGACCGCCAGGCGCGCATCAAGCTCGACAAGACGCCGTGGGGCGCGAACAAGCTGCTGCGGCGCGGCGGCAAGCATCTCGTGTGGATCGCGATCGGTTTGTGGACCGGCTTCACCTTCGTCGGCTACTTCACGCCGATCCGAAGCCTCGCGGCCGGTGCGCTGCAGCTCGGGCTCGGCCCGTGGGAGACGTTCTGGATCCTCTTCTACGGCTTCGCCACCTACGGCAACGCCGGCTTCATGCGCGAGCAGGTGTGCAAGTACATGTGCCCCTACGCGCGCTTCCAGAGCGCGATGTTCGACCACGACACGCTCATCATCAGCTACGACGAGCGCCGCGGCGAACCGCGCGGCGGCCGATCGCGGACGGCGGACAAGGCCGCACTCGGCCTCGGCGACTGCGTCGATTGCACGCTGTGCGTGCAGGTCTGCCCGACCGGCATCGACATCCGCAAGGGCCTGCAGTACGAGTGCATCGGGTGCGCGGCGTGCATCGACGTCTGCAACGGCGTGATGGACAAGCTCGACTATCCGCGCGGGCTGATCCGCTACGCGACGCAGCGCAGCCTGGGCGAGGGCGGCGCGCCGCTGACCCTGCGCCGCGTGCTGCGGCCGCGCGTGCTCGCCTACGGTGCCGTTCTGCTGCTGATCGCCGGCGCGTTCGTCACGAGCCTTGCGCTGCGGGCGCCGTTTCGGGTCGACGTGGTGCGCGACCGCGGGACGCTGGCGCGCATGGTCGAAGACGGCCGCATCGAGAACGTCTACAGTCTGCAGTTGATGAACACCACCGAGACGCCTCAGCGCTACCGCGTCACGGTCGACGGCATCGACGGCATGCGTGCCGTCACGCGCGGCGAAGCTGCGCTTGCCCCGGCTGAATCGCGCTGGGTGCCGGTCGCGGTGCAGATCGGGCCGGCGCAGGCGCAGGCGCTCGGCCCCGGCGCGCACAAGATCGAGTTCCAGATAACGCGCGAGGCGCAAGCCGGCCAGGCCGACGTGACACTGAAAGAGGCGTCGACTTTCGTCGTGCCGCGCTGAGCGCGCGCACGGCACTCCGAGGAGTCAAACCATGTCGAAAGACATTCCGCACGATCCATCGCCCTGGTGGCAGCACCGCATGATGTGGCTTGTCGTCGGCGGCCCGCTCGTCGTCGTCGTCGCCGCGATCGCGACGGCAGTGATCGCGATCCGCGGCGCCGACGAGGTGCTCACCGTCCCGCCGGAGCCGCAACGCAGCGCGCTCCCGGCGATGCAGGGCCGCAACCATGCGGTCACGCCGCTGCCGAACAAGCATTGAGCGGCGCGACCCGGCCACGCGATGCGCAACGCCCTCACCATTCTGTGGCCGTCGTTTCTGGTTGCCGGCGTGCTCGAGATGCTCGTCTTCAGCGCCGTGCAGCCGGGCGACGTCCGCGGCTTCGGTGACGCGTTGGCGCAGATGTCGCCGATCGGCGTCTACACGCTGGCGTTCTTCAGCTTCTGGCTGATCGCTGCGGTCGGCATTGCGCTAGCGCTCGGGCTTGCCGCGCAATCCCGCGATCTCGACGCCAGGGGCGACGGCCGCTGACGCGAACGGGCTGGCGTCACGCGAGCAAGAGACCCCAGCAAGAGACCCCAGCAAGAGACGCCAGCAAGAGACGCCAGCGAGAGCCGGCGCTGAAAGGCGTCAGCAGGGCGTGTCGTTGAGCAGGCGGCGCAGGCCGGGCTCGTCGAGCACCCGAATGTCGCGCTGCTTGACTTCGAGCAGGCCATCCTCCTGGAAGCGCGAGAACGCGCGGCTCACCGTTTCGAGCTTCAGGCCCAGGTAGCTGCCGATCTCCTCGCGCGTCATGCGCAGCACGAGCGAGGTCGCCGAGAAGCCGCGTGCCTGAAGGCGTTGCGTCAGATTGAGCACGAAGGCCGCGAGCCGCGCCTCGGCCCGCATGCCGCCGAGCAACAGCATGACGCCATGGTCGCGCACGATCTCGCGGCTCATGACCCGGTGGAACTGACGCTGCAGATCGGTCACCTTGTGCGACAGCTCCTCGAGGCGCGCATACGGGATCTGGCAGACCTGCGAATCCTCGAGCGCCACCGCATCGCACGAGTGCCGGTCCTCGCTGATGCCGTCGAGGCCGAGCAGTTCGCCGGCCATCTGGAAGCCGGTCACCTGATCGCGCCCGTCCTCCGACGAGATGCGCGTCTTGAAGAAGCCCGTGCGCACGGCGAAGAGGGATTCGAACCGATCGCCGGCATGGAACAGCACCTCGCCGCGCTTGAGCGCGCGGCGTGCACCGACGAGTTGATCGAGGCGCTCGACATCCTCGTCCGACAAGCCCACCGGCAGGCACAGCTCCCGCAGGCTGCAGCTTGAGCAGGCGACTTTCATGGCTTCGAGCTTCATCCCTTGCCCTCGATCGCAGTTCGAACAGGCCGCTGCGTCGTCTACGTCGCGCGGCACGTCAAGTGCCCTAGTATCGCTCAGCATGATGCATCTCAAGTCGAGCCCAAGGCGCGGCGCAGTGCGGACCTCTGTTTGACGCAGAGCAACACTCAGCCAGCGGGGCCTCGGCAAAGTCCCCGCATGCCGACCACGCGCTCCCCTGTCAAACCGCACAACGCCGTCTGGGCGCCCAGTGACGCCTTGCTGCGCCGCTTCGATCTGAGCGGACCCCGCTACACCTCGTATCCGACGGCGGACCGTTTCGTCGAGGCCTTCGGGCCGGCGCAGTACCGGCAGGCACTGACGCGCCGGTCTGCCGCGGGCGCGGTCGGCGGGCGGGCGCCGTTGTCGGTGTATGTGCACATTCCGTTTTGCGAATCGGTCTGCTACTACTGTGCCTGCAACAAGGTCATCACGCGACATCACGAGAAGGCGACCGAATACCTCGACGCGCTCGAGCATGAGCTGGAACTGCAGACGCAGGCGCTCGGCCGCGGCATGCCGATGCTGCAGCTCCACTTCGGCGGCGGCACGCCGACCTTCCTCTCCGACGCCGAACTCGACCGCGTGATGCGTGCGCTGCGCGCGGCGTTCACCTTCCTCGAGGGTGCGGAGCTCTCGATCGAGGTCGATCCGCGCACCGTGACGCGCGAACGTCTCGCGCACCTTGCGGAGCTCGGGTTCAACCGGCTGAGCTTCGGCGTGCAGGACTTCAACCCGGCGGTGCAGCGCGCCGTGCATCGGGTGCAGCCCTACGAACAGGTGGCGCTGCTCATGCAGGCGTCGCGCGAGATCGGGTTCGAGTCGATCAACGCCGATCTGATCCACGGCCTGCCGCTGCAGACGCCCGATTCGCTGGCGCACACCGTCGAGCAGATGGGCGCGCTGCGCCCGGATCGCATCGCGCTCTATTCCTACGCCCACCTGCCGCAGCGCTTCAAGCCGCAGCGGCGCATCGATGCCGCACAGCTGCCGACGCCGGCGGAGCGCATCGCGATGCTGTCGCGGTCGATCACCGGCTTCCTCGCGCAGGGCTACACCTACATCGGCATGGATCACTTCGCGCTGCCGGACGACGCGCTCGCGGCCGCCAAGCGCCAGGGGCGGCTGCACCGCAACTTCCAGGGCTACAGCACGCATCCGGACTGCGACCTGATCGCGCTCGGGGTGTCCGCGATCAGCAAGGTCGGCGCCACCTACAGCCAGAACGCGAAGTCGCTGCCCGACTACTACGACCTCCTCAAGACGGGCGAGTTGCCGGTCGTGCGCGGCGTCGCGCTCAGCCGCGAGGATCTGGTGCGGCGCGCGATCATCATGGCGCTGATGTGCCAGGGGCGGATCGATTTCGAAGCGATCGAGCTGTCGCACTTGGTCGATTTCCGCGCGCAGTTCGCGCCCGAGCTCGAACGCCTTGCCGAGCTCGCGCAAGGGGGCCTGGTCGAGATCGAGGCCGACGGCGTGCAGTTGACGCCGATAGGCTGGTACTTCGTCCGCGCGGTGGCGATGGTCTTCGACCAGCCGCTGCAGTCCGACCGTGCCCGCGAGCGATACTCCCGCGTCATCTGAACGAAGGCACGGGGCGCTGCGCCCCGCGGGGAATGAGCACATCGCTGATCACGGCCGGCCTGCTGATGGGGCTGGCAAGCACGCCGCATTGCGCCCTGATGTGCGGCGCGCCGTGCGCCGCGATTGCCCGCCGCTGCGGCGGTGAGCGCAGCGGCGCCGCGCTCGCGTCCTGGCATCTGGGACGCGCTGCCGCCTATGTGTTGGCCGGCGCGGTGGCGGCGAGCGCGGTCGGCCTGATCGCGAGCTGGTCCGCCGGCAGTGCGTTCATGCGACCCCTGTGGACCATGCTGCAGTCGGCCGTTCTCGTGCTCGGCCTTGCGCTGATGTTCTCGGGCCGAACCCCGCGCTGGGTCGATGCCGCCGCGCTCGGGCTCAAGCGTGCGATGCCGGCGCAGGGTCCGCTGTCGGTGCGTCAGAGCAAAGGCACACGCCGCGCCGCCTTGATGGGCCTCGCGTGGGTGGCGATGCCGTGCGGCATCCTGTACGGAGCACTCGCGGTCGCCGCGCTGGCGGCGTCCCCCCTCGAAGGTGCCGGCGTGATGGCCGCCTTCAGCCTCGGCTCGGCCCCCGGGCTCGCCGGCGTGCCGTTCGTCGCGACCTGGTTGATGCGCATGCCGCAGACGGCTGCGCTGCGCCTCGCCGGCGCCATGCTCGCCGCCGGCAGCGTGTGGGCGCTGTGGCATGGGCTCGAAGGGGCGAGCGGCGCCTGGTGCCTGACCGCCTGAGCCCGCGCCGACCCGCGCAGCCGACGCAGAACCGCAAACGCCCGGTGATGCCGGCACCGAAACGAAAACGCCCGGCAATGCCGGGCGTTGGAAAGGCGGGCAGGGCGATCGGGCCGGGAAACGGTCCGATCGCCATCCGCCAACGCAGAAGTGCTCTCCGATTACTTCTTGGCGGCGGCCGACGCCGGGGCGGCGGCAGGCTTGGCTTCGGCAGCCTTGGCATCGGCCTTCTTGGCAGCCGGCGCGGCGGATGCGGCGGCGGCGGCGGGCTTGGCTTCGGCCTTCGGTGCGTCGGCAGCGAACGTGCCGGCGGCGAACAGGGAAGCGATCAGGGCAGCGAGGATCTTGTTCATGTTCAGAGGTTTGATTAAGGTTGGAGTGAGGTTGGTTGAGGCCGTCCGTCGATGGGCAGCCGCCCACTAACGCGATCGCGCGTCAGCCGGTTGACAGGGCGCGTCAATTAGAATGAAAAGTTGAGTTGCACGCGCCGCTGCGCCGCATCGGGCCCTGCAACAGTCGTCGACCCACCGGAGTCAAATTCACATGTACCAGCACATCAAGGTGCCCGAAGGCGGGCAAAAGATCAGCGTCAACGCCGATTTCTCGCTCAATGTCCCGGACCAGCCGATCATTCCCTACATCGAGGGCGACGGTACGGGCTTCGACATCACGCCGGTCATGATCAAGGTGGTCGACGCTGCGGTGGCAAAGGCCTACGACGGCAAGAAGAAGATCCACTGGATGGAGATCTACGCCGGCGAGAAGTCGACCAAGGTCTACGGCCCCGATGTCTGGCTGCCGGAAGAGACGCTCGCGGCGCTGCGCGAGTACGTCGTTTCGATCAAGGGGCCGCTGACGACGCCGGTGGGCGGCGGCATCCGCTCGCTCAACGTTGCCCTGCGCCAGGAGCTCGACCTCTACGTCTGCCTGCGCCCGATCCAGTACTTCAAGGGCGTGCCGTCGCCCGTCAAGGCGCCCGAGAAGACCAACATGGTGATCTTCCGCGAGAACTCGGAAGACATCTACGCCGGCATCGAGTGGGAAGCCGAATCCGACAAGGCGAAGAAGGTCATCAAGTTCCTGATCGACGAGATGGGGGTCAAGAAGATCCGCTTCCCCGACACCTCGGGCATCGGCATCAAGCCGGTCTCGCGCGAGGGCACCGAACGTCTCGTGCGCAAGGCGATCCAGTACGCGATCGACAACGACAAGCCCAGCGTGACGATCGTGCACAAGGGCAACATCATGAAGTACACCGAAGGGGGCTTTCGCGACTGGGCCTATGGCCTGGCGCAAAAGGAGTTCGGCGCCGAGCTGATCGACGGCGGCCCGTGGTGCAAGTTCAAGAACCCGAAGAGCGGCAAGGACATCATCGTCAAGGACTCGATCGCCGACGCCTTCCTGCAGCAGATCCTGCTGCGCCCGGCCGAGTATTCCGTGATCGCGACGCTGAACCTGAACGGCGACTACGTGTCCGACGCGCTCGCAGCGCAGGTGGGTGGCATCGGCATCGCGCCGGGCGCGAACCTGTCCGATTCGGTTGCCTGCTTCGAGGCGACCCACGGCACGGCGCCCAAGTACGCCGGCAAGGACTACGTGAACCCCGGTTCCGAAATCCTTTCGGCCGAGATGATGCTGCGCCACATGGGCTGGACCAAGGCGGCCGACCTCATCATCAGCTCGATGGAGAAATCGATCGCGTCGAAGAAGGTCACCTACGACTTCGCGCGCCTGATGGAAGGTGCGACGCAGGTCTCGTGCTCGGGCTTCGGGCAGGTGATGATCGACCATATGTAACGTGGTCCCGGGACGCCCTCGCACGTCCCGGATGACCCCAGATGGAACCCCAGATCGTTGATTCGACTGGGGTTTTCCGTTCACGAGATCCCGAATGGGATTCGGCACGAAGCACAACGCGCCCGGCCGAGGCCCGGGTGGTCACAATCGAGGCTTTCGACTTCCGGATCTAGACATGCCCGACATGAATCTCGAAACCGCCCAGGACCTGGTGCGCCGTGCCCTGGCGATGGCGACCCAGGAGCACGGCAAGCCGATCTGCGCAGCGGTCTGCGACGATCGCGGCCTGTTGCTGGCGTTCGCGCGCATGGACGGCGCCCCGGTGCGCGGCGTGGGCATCTCGCAGGGCAAGGCCTACTCGGCGGCTCGCATGGGCGTCACGACCCAGGCGGTGCTCGAACGCCTGCACCGCGAGGGGATCGAAATCGGCCACTTCTGCGATCCGGAGCTGACGGCCTTGCCCGGCGGGTCGCCGCTGAAGGACGCCGAAGGCCGCCTGCTCGGCGCGGTGGGCGTCAGCGGACTGACTTCGGCGCAGGATCAGGCCATCACCGACGCGCTGGCCGCGTCCCTCGCGGCCGCTTGAGGTCGCTGCGGGCAGTGCTCGCGCGGGTCACGCGCACTGCGTAACCGTTGGCCAAGATCCAGTTCTTGCTTCAACCTCCCAGGTACACCGCGCCGGTGGCAGCGAGCGACTCGATTTCGGCGTCGGCGTAGCCGATCTCGCGCAGCACGTCGCGCGTGTGCTGACCGAAGGTCGGCGCGGGCCGGCGCACGCCCGCGGGGGTCGCGCTGAACTTCAGCGGCACGCCGAGGGCCCGCGTGCGGCCAGCCACCGGGTGGTCGAGTTCGACCACCATTTCGCGTGCCAGGGTCTGCGGGTCCGAGCTCATCTCGCCGATGCTCTGGATGGGGCCGGCCGGGACGCCGGCTGCGTCCAGCGCCAGCAGCCAGTCCCGCGTGGGCCGCTGGCGCAGATGCTCGCCGAGCAGGCGCGAGAGCTCGGCGCGGTGGGCCATGCGCGCACTGTTGTCGATGAAGCGAGGATCCGCGATGAGCTCTGGCGCTCCCACCAGCCGCGCAACGCGCTCCCAGTTGGACTGGTTGGCGCCGCCGATGTTGATCCAGCCGTCTGCCGTCGGGAAGGCCTGATACGGCGCCGCCAGGACGTGCGCCGAACCTCCCGGCCCGGGCGAGACGCCGGTAGCGAAAAAGATCGCCGCCTGCCAGGCCGTCTGGTGGATGCCGGCCTCGAACAGCGAGGTGTCGACGTGCTGGCCCTCGCCGGTCTTGAGCCGGTGCACGTACGCCGAGACGATGCCCAGCGCGCCCAGGATGCCGGCGTTCATGTCGGTCACCGGGCTGCCCACCTTCACCGGTTCGCCGCCCGGCACGCCGGTGATGCTCATCAGGCCCGAGGCGCCCTGTGCGATGAGGTCGAAGCCGCCCTTGTCGGCCGCCGGGCCGGTGCGGCCGTAGCCTGAGATCGAGCAGTAGATGAGCGCCGGGTTCAGCGCGCGCAAGGCAGCGACGCCCAGGCCCAACCTGTCGAGCGCGCCGCGGCGGTAATTCTCGATCAGCACGTCGGCGCCGGAGGCGAGGCGGCGCAGCACCTGTTGTCCGCTTTCGGTCTTCAGGTCGACTGCGATGCCGCGCTTGTTGCGGTTCATCATCATGAAGGCCGCCGATTCGCCGTTGACGCTGGGCTCGGCATAGCGCCGGGTGTCGTCGCCGCCCGGGATCTTCTCGACCTTGATGACCTCGGCACCCAGGTCGGCGAGCAGGGCGCCGCAACTCGGCCCGGCCATGATCTGCGCCAGCTCGATGACCCGCAGGCCCTGCAACGGGCCGCTCGGATGGGCCGGTCCGACCGCCGGGCTGCTCATCGGCCCACGAACGCGGGTGGCGTCTTCGCCAGGAAGGCGCGGTAGCCGATGCGGAAGTCTTCGGTGTCGTAGCAGCGAAAGCCCTCGTCGCGCTCGGCGTCGGTCAGCGGCACGCCCGATTCGAGCTGCCGCAGGAACTGCTTGTGCCAGCGTGCCGCCAACGGCGCGCCGGCAGCGATGCGGCGCGCCGCGGCGTAGGCCTCGGCCTCGACCGCGTCGTCGGCCAGCACCCGGTGCACGATCCCCTTTTGCAGGGCCTCGGCGGCGCCGAAGACACGGCCCTCGAGCAGCATCTCGAGCGCCACGGCGCGGCCGACCAGTTGCACCAGCGCCGCCAGTTCGGCATGCGCCATCACCAGGCCGAGCTTGTTGATCGGCACCCCGAAGCGGCTGCCTTCGCCGCACAGGCGCAGGTCGCACAGGGCCGCGATCTCCAGTCCGCCGCCGACGCAGATGCCTTCGATCAGCGCCACCGTGGGATGCCGGCAGTCGGCGATCGCCGCCAGCGCGCCGTGCAGCACCTCGCCGTAGGCCTTGCCCTGATCGAAATTGCTGCGTTCGGCCTCGAACTCCGCGATGTCGTTGCCCGGCGCGAAAGCCTTGCCGCCCGCGCCGCGCAGCACGATGCAGCGCAGCGTGTCGTCGGCTGACAGCTCGCGCATCACTTCCCCCAGGCGCCGCCACATCGGCTTCGTCAGCGCATTGAGCTTGTCGGGGCGGTTGAGCGTGACGGTGGCGATGTCCCCGTCGCGCGTGCTCAGGATCGGCGAGTTCATTTGTAGAAGACGTCCACGAGGAACATCGGAACCGCCGGCACGTAGGTCACGAGCAGCAGCACGCCGACGAGCACGCCGATGAAGGGCAGGTTCACGCGCGTCACCTTCCACATGTCGGCCTTGGCGATCGCGCAGCTGGCCATCAGCACGCTGGCCACCGGCGGCGTCTGCTGGCCGATGCCCAGGTTCAGCGTGACGATCAGGCCGAAGTGCACCGGATCGATGCCCACCGCGTTGACGAGCGGCATGACGATCGGCACCACCAGGATGATCGCCGCGGCGGAGTGGAGGAACAGCCCGATCAGCAGGAAGAACACGTTGAGGATGCCAAGCACCGCATAGCGGTTTTCGGTGATCGACGACAGCCACTGCGCGAGCTGCTGCGGGATCTGCTGCTCGGTCAGGTACACGCCGAGCAGCGCCGACGCCGCCACCAGCAGCATCACCGTCGCAGTCTGCGTCGAACCCTCGATCATCGCGGTGTAGAGGTGCTTGAGGTCGAGCTCGCGGTAGATCACGCCGCCGATGAACAGCGCCGCCAGCACCGCCAGCGCCGCGCCTTCGGTCGCGGTGACGACGCCGCCGAAGATGCCGCCGAGGATGATGACCGGCAGCAGGAAGGCCCAGGCCGCGTCCTTGAAGGTCGACTTCACCTTCTTCCACTGGAAGACCTCTTCGACCGGGTAGTTGTAGCGCCGCGCGTACCAGTACGACAGCGCCATCATCGCGACGCCGGCGAGGACGCCGGGGACGATGCCGGCAACGAAGATCTGCACCACCGAGGCGTCGGCCATCACCGCATACAGGATCATCGGAATCGATGGCGGGATGATCACTGCCAGCGTCGCCGACGACGACATGATGGCCGCGGCGAACTCCTTCGGGTAGCCCTTCTTCTTCATCGCCGGAATCAGGATCGAGCCCATTGCGGCGACGTCGGCCACTGCCGACCCGGAGATCTCGGCGAAGAACATCGAAGTGCCGATCGTGATCATCGCCAGCCCGCCACGAACGAAGCCGAACACCGCACCCGCGAAGGCGATCAGTCGCCGCGACAGGCTCGAGGTGTTCATGATGGCACCCGCCAGGATGAACAGCGGGATCGCCAGCAGCGGAAAGCTGGTGGCGCCGGTGAACATCACGATCGCCGAGTTGAGCAGCGAATCGAAGCCGCCGGAGCCGACCATCGCCGCCATCGCCACGATGCCGAGCGCAATCGCGATCGGCACGTTCAGCAGGATCAGCGCGACAAGGCCGAGGAACATCAACGCGACCGTCATTTCGCGGCCTCCGCCAGCGGCGCCATCTCGGCGTCCGTGATGCCCGCGCCGCGCGCCTGGCGCATCACCTCCGGCAGGCTGAGCAATTGCGCGACGATGAACAGTGCACCGCCGATCGGGATCACCGATTGCGTCACCTGTGTCGGTACCCAGGTCAGGCTGACCATCGTGTCACCCTGCAGAATCAGCAGCACGCGCACGCCAAACCAGGTGAGCAGCGCGAAGAAGCCGATGACGCAGGCCTCGCCGAACAGCACAGCCGGAACACGCAGGCGCGGTGGCATGGCGTTGACGAGGCCGGGAAAGCCGATGTGCGCGCGCTTGAGCGCAGCCAGCGCGGCACCGTAGTAGGTCATCCAGGCGAGCATGATCGACGCGCCTTCGTCGTACCAGACGAGCGGAATGTCGAGCTTGCGGCAGGCCACGCCCAGCAGCACCACCACGGCCAGTGACGACAGCAGCAGGATGACGAAGGCCGTCAGGGCGCGCTCGAAGGCAGTCTTGAAGGCAGCGAACAAGCGGCACTCCCATTGCGTGAGAAAGCCGGCGGCGCCGGCCGAAGAACCGGGGACGGGTGTCTACTTCATGCCCTTGCCGAGTTCGATCGCCTTGTCCACCAGCTTGCCGCCGTCGGGCACTTCCTTGCCGAACTCTTCGTACACGCCCTTGCTGGCGGCGATGAAGGCATCCTTGTCGGGGTCGTTGACCTTGACCCCGGCGGCCTTGATCTTTTCCAGCAGATCGTTGTCGAGCTTGGCCGCCTGCTCGTAGACGTAGGGCTGCGTGTCCTTCGCCGCCTGCTGCAGGATCGCCTGCACGTCCGGCGGCAGCGAGGCGAACTTGGTCTTGCCTGCCACCAGGTACGCCGGCGTGTAGACGTGCCCGGTCATCGAAAGGTACTTCTGCACTTCCTGGAACTTGGACGAATAGATCTGCGTCAGCGGGTTCTCCTGCCCGTCCATCACGCCGGTCTGAAGTGCCACGAACACCTCGGACAGCGCCATCGGCGAAGGGTTGGCGCCGTAGGCCTGGAACATCTTCACGCGCCACTTGCCCTGCGGCACGCGCAGCTTCATGCCGGCCAGGTCGGCAGGCACGCTGATCGGCTTGGTATTGGTGGTGATGTTGCGAAAGCCGTTTTCCCACACCGCCAGGATCTTGTAGCCCTTGGCCTCGGCGAGCGGCGCCAGCGTTGGCCAGACCACGGCGGCCTCGATCTTCTTCATGTGGTCGCGGCTCTTGACCAGGTACGGCATCTCGAACATGCCGAATGCATCCACCGCCGACGACATCACGGTCGACGGAATCGCCAACTCGACCGTCCCCAGGCGCAGCTTCTGCATCAGGTCGGCGTCCCCGCCGAGCTGGCTGGAGCCGAACACGACGACCTTGGCCTTGTTGCCGAGTTTCTCGTTGGCGCGGCGCGCGAATTCGTTGGCCGACAGCTCGAACAGCGAGCCAGGGCCCCCGACATGGCCGAGCTTGATTTCCATCTGTGCGGCGGCCGGCAGCGCGGTGGCGGCAATCAGGGCAGCGGCGAGGATCGAGCGGCGGGTGTTCATCGAGTTGTCTCCTTGAAGTAGGGGGATCGGTTCAGGCCGGCTTCGGTGCCGGGTGCGCGGTGAAGTGGTCCATCGCCGCCTGCACGCCGCTGCCGGCCAGCGCCACGCCCTGCAGGCGCAGGCCCATCTCGACGCCGGACAGCGCCGCCATCAGCGTCAGGTCGTTGCAGTCGCCGAGGTGGCCGATACGGAACATGCGGCCCTTGATGCGGCCCAGGCCCGTGCCCAGCGACAGGTCGAAGCGTTCGTGGATGCAGCGACGCAGTGCGTCGGCATCGATGCCCTCAGGCGTGATCACGCCTGTCAACACCGGCGAGTACAGCGCTTCGTCGGCGCACTGGATCGGCAGGCCCCAGGCGCGCACCGCGCTGCGCACCGCCTCGCCCCAGCGACGATGGCGGGCGAAGACCACCTCGAGGCCCTGGCCGAGCAGCATGTCGAGCGATTCGTGAAGCCCGTAAAGCAGGTTGGTGTTCGGCGTATACGGCCAGTAGCCGCTGCGGTTCATCTCGACGATCTCGTTCCAGGCCCAGTAGGCGCGCGGCAGCCTCGCCGTCTCATTCGCCTGAAGTGCCCGCGGCGACAGCGCGTTGAAGCTGATGCCGGGCGGCAGCATCAGGCCCTTTTGCGAGCCGCTGACGGTCACGTCCACCCCCCATTCGTCATGACGGTAGTCGGCACTCGCCAGACCGGAGATGGTGTCGACCATCAGCAGGGCCGGGTGGCCGGCGACGTCGATCGCGCGGCGCACCGCCGCGATGTCGCTGGTGACGCCGGTGGACGTTTCGTTGTGCACGACGCACACGGCGCGGATGCGCTGCTCGCGGTCGGCGCGCAACGCTTCGCCGATGGCCGCGGGGTCGACGCCGTGCCGCCACGCCAGCGGCAGGCCGGTCTCGGCGCAGGTGCCGGGGCGCGTCAGCACTTGCGGCGCGAGGCCGAGGCGCAGCGCCAGCTTCTGCCAAAGCATCGCGAAGTGGCCGGTCTCGACCATCAGCACCGCGTCGCCGGGGCTCAGCGTGTTGACGAGCGCGGCTTCCCAGGCGCCGGTGCCCGAGGCCGGGTAGATGGCCACCGGATGCCGCGTGCCGAACACTTGCTGCAGCCCCTGGATCACCTTCAGCCCGAGGGCGCCGAACTCCGGGCCGCGGTGGTCGATGGTCGGCAGGCTGATCGCACGCAGGATGCGATCGGGCACCGGGCTGGGGCCGGGGATCTGCAGGAAGTGCCGGCCGCTGGGGTGTTGGTCGAGCGTCAGCATGGGCGATTCCTCATGGCCGAAGTTTTGCATACAGAATTCATTTGTCAATGCAGATCACCTAGACTTGAGGTCTGCAATCGAAGCAAATTTTGCATACAAGACAGGGAAAACCCGTGGCCGAGGTGATTTCGATACCGCGTCAGGTGCTGCACCAGGAGGTGGCCATGCGCCTGCGCCAGCGCATCGTCGAAGGCCAGATCGCTCCCGGCGCCAAGCTCAACGAGCGCGAGCTGAGCACGCAGCTGCAGGTGTCGCGCACGCCGTTGCGGGAGGCCATCAAGATGCTCGCCGCCGAAGGCCTGGTGGCGCTGCTGCCGAACCGCGGCGCGGTGGTGGCGCAGCTGCAGTTGCAGGACGTGGTCGATACCTTCGAGCTGATCGCAGGGCTCGAAGGCCTGTCGGGCGAACTGGCGGCGCAGCGCATCACCGCGGCCGAACTGGCCGAGATCCGCGCGCTGCATTTCGAGATGATGGCCGCCTACACGCGGCGCGATCTGTCCAGCTACTACCGGCTGAACGCGCGCATCCACGATTGCATCAATGCCGCCGCGCGCAACCCGGTGCTGACGCGCACCTACCTGACGGTCAACGCGCGCCTGCAGGCGCTGCGCTTCCGCTCGAACTTCGACGAGCGCAAGTGGCAGCGCGCAGTCGAAGAGCATGCGGCGATGCTCGATCATCTGGCGGCGCGCGATGCGCCGGCCCTGCGCGCGCTGATGGTGCAGCACCTGCAGCACAAGCGCGACGCGGTGATCGACCTGATGCAGCGTGGCGAACTGCCGTTGGCGGCGAAGGCCGGCACATGAAGGCACCGCCGGGCAGGGCCGAACTCGAGGGCCTGAAGCGCGGCGCCGGGCCCGACGCCGCCGAGCTGGCGCGCCGGCTGCGCCGCGACACGCAGGGCGAAGTGTTCTTCGACGCCGCCTCGCGCGGCCGCTATGCGACCGACGCGTCGATCTACCAGATCATGCCGGTCGGCGTGTTCGTGCCGCGCAGCACGCAGGACGTGGCCACGGCGATGGCCATCGCGCGGGAGCTGCAGGTTCCGCTGCTGTCGCGCGGCGCCGGCAGCTCGCAATGCGGGCAGACAACCGGCGCGGCGCTCGTCATCGATCACAGCAAGCATCTGCGCAAGGTCCTGAACGTCGACGCGCCGGCGCTGCGCGCGACGGTCGAGCCGGGGCTCGTGCTGGACCATCTGAACGCGCAGCTGAAGCCGCACGGCCTGTGGTTCCCGGTGGACGTGTCGACCAGCGCGCAGGCCACGCTCGGCGGCATGGCGGGCAACAACTCCTGTGGCTCGCGCAGCATCGCCTACGGCAACATGGTGCACAACGTCGCCGGCATCGACGCCTGGCTCGCCGACGGCACGCTGGCGAAGTTCGGGCCGCTGGAAACGCTGGGCGCGCGCGAGCGCGGCATCGCCGATTTCGTGCGCGGTCTGGCCGACACGCATCGCACGCAGATCGAGGAACACTGGCCGAAGGTGATGCGCCGCGTGGCGGGCTACAACCTCGACATCTTCCATCCGCAAAGCGAGCGGCCCTATACCGACGACGGACGCGTCAACCTGGCGCACCTGCTGGTCGGCAGCGAGGGTACGCTGGCCATCACCGAGCGGCTGCATCTGCGCCTGAGCCCGCTGCCGCGCGCCAAGGTGCTGGGCGTGCTGAACTTCGCAAGCTTCCACGCGGCGATGGATTCGGCGCAGCACATCGTCAAACTGGGCCCCAGCGCGGTCGAGCTGGTCGACCGCACGATGATCGAGCTGGCGCGCGCCAACCCGGCCTTCCGGCCGGTGATCGAGGCGGCGTTGATCGGCCGGCCGGAAGCGATCCTGCTGGTCGAGTTCAGCGGCGACGAGCGCGGCGGATTGCTTAGGCAACTGCGGCAGTTGGTCGAGCTGATGAGCGACCTGGGCCACCCGGGTTGCGTCGTCGAGATGCCCGACGAGGCGCCGCAGAAGGCGCTGTGGGAGGTGCGCAAGGCGGGCCTGAACATCATGATGAGCCTGAAGGGCGACGGCAAGCCGGTCAGCTTCATCGAGGACTGCGCGGTGCCGCTGCAGCATCTGGCCGGATACACCGACGCGCTGACCGAGGTCTTCGCCCGCCACGGCACGCGCGGCACCTGGTATGCGCATGCGTCGGTCGGCACCTTGCACGTGCGGCCGATCCTCGACATGCGCCAGGGTGGCCCGAACGGCGGCGCAGCGAAGATGCGCGCGATTGCCGAAGAGGCTGCTGCGCTGGTGCGCAGGTACAAGGGCGCCTACAGCGGCGAGCACGGCGACGGCCTGTGCCGCGGCGAATGGGTCCGCTGGCAGTTCGGCCCGGCGCTGGACGACGCGCTGCGTGCGATCAAGCAGCACCTGGACCCCGGCAAGCTGCTCAACCCCGGCAAGATCATCGACCCGCCGAAGATGGACGACGCGTCGCTGTTCCGCTACGCGCCGGGCTACCGGACCATTCCGCTGCAACCGGTCTTCGACTGGTCGGCGTGGAACGTGCAGAACGATCCGGTCACGGAAGCGACCACGGCACCGGGTACCGGTGGCGACAGCACCGGTGGCCTGGCCAAGGCGGTCGAGATGTGCAACAACAACGGCCACTGTCGCAAGTTCGACGCCGGCACGATGTGCCCGAGCTATCGCGTCACGCGCGACGAGGTGCACCTCACGCGGGGCCGCGCCAACACGCTGCGGCTGGCACTTTCCGGGCAGATCGAGGGCGGCTTGACCTCCGACGCCGTGCAGGCCGCACTCGACCTGTGCGTGGGTTGCAAGGGCTGCCGGCGCGACTGCCCCACCGGCGTCGACATGGCGATGATGAAGCTCGAGTTCCTGGCCCAGCGTGCGCTGGAACGCGGCGTTTCGCTCAGGGACCGGCTCATCGCCCGCCTGCCCGACCTGGCACGGCTGGCCAGCCGGCTGCCCTGGCTCTTCAATCTGCGCGATACGCTGCCTGGCGCCGCCGCCTTGAGCGAACGCTGGCTCGGCCTGTCGGCGCGGCGCACGCTGCCGCGCTGGCGCCGCGACACCTTCCATGCCGCCGCGCCGCGGCTGGCGCTGGCCTCGCGCGAGCAGGTGCTGGCGGCGCACGCCCGCGACGGCAAGGGGGTGCTGCTCTTCGTCGACACCTTCAACGGCTACTTCGAGTCGGAGAACGCGATCGATGCCGTGCGCGTCCTGCAGGCCGCCGGGTATTCGGTGCACGTCGCCACGCATGCCGACGGGCGTCTGCCTTGCTGCGGTCGCACGCTGATGGCCGCAGGGCTGGCGGGCGAGGCCAAGGCGCGTGCGCGGCACCTGCTGGCGACTTTCGAGCCTTTCGTCGACGCCGGCATTTCCGTCGTCGGCCTGGAGCCGTCCTGTCTGCTGACGCTGCGCGACGAGATGCTGGTCATGGGTCTGGGCGACGCCGCACAGCGCCTGGCGGCGAAGGCCCTGCTGTTCGAGGAGTTCCTGGCCCGCGAGAACCAGGCCGGTCGCTTGCGCCTGCCGCTGCGGCCGGCGGCCAAGGCGCTGCTCGTGCACGGGCACTGCCACCAGAAGGCCTTCGGCGCCATGCCGCCGGTGCTGGAAGTGTTGCGCCTGATTCCCGGCGCCGAGGTCAGTCTGATCGAGAGCTCCTGCTGTGGCATGGCCGGCAGCTTCGGCTTCGACGCCACCCACCATGAGGTGTCGATGCAGATGGCCGAGCTGAGCTTGCTGCCGGCGGTGCGCGAAGCACCCGAAGCGATCGTCGTAGCCGACGGAGCCAGTTGCCGGCATCAGATCGCCGACGGTGCGCAGCGTCAGGCGCTGCACGTGGCGCGCGTGTTGGCATCACACCTCATCCCGCGCTGACCTCCGCGCGGCGGCGCGTGCTTGCCAGGGGCGCCGGGTTCGAGTCGGGCTGTCGCGGACAACCAACCCTGCGTTTCGCGAGCACATCGCAACCGCGTCACGCATGCTGACTGCCCGCGCTTTGACGACGCTCAAGCTCAAACGCGCTTTGCGGCGAAGAATGGAACGACACACCACTCCAGGAGCGCCACATGGCCGCAGACACCGAACATTCGACACGGCCCAGTCGCCCACCGGTCCCGCCACTGCTCGAGGCACTCGATCACACGCACCGGCTCATCCTGCAGTCGCTGGCCGAACTGCAGCAACTCGTGGATCGCATCGAGCGTCAGGGCGTCGATGCCAGGGCGCGTGACGAGGCACGTGCGCTGTGCACGTTCTTCAACACCCACGCGCATCAGCACCACGAGGACGAGGAGAAGCTCGTCTTTCCCGGGCTGCTCGACCTCGGCGATGTCGAGCTCAGCGCGCACGTGCGTCGCCTGCAGCAGGACCACGGCTGGCTGGACATCGACTGGAACACGATCGAGCCGATGCTCGACGCACTCGCCGAAGGCATCGCGGGCGCCGACGCCGATTCCCTGCGAAGTGCGGTGCTCGTCTATGTCGAGTTGTATCGCGACCATATCGCGCTCGAGGAAGGGGTCGTCTATCCGCGTGCTCGCCAGCTCAAGGCGGGCTGAATCGAGGCCCTTGGGCGGGCGCTGCGCTTGCAGGTTCGACTTGACGCGAATCAAGCCGCCGCGATTCAAGGGGAATCACTGAGTGCTTTCCACATTGGCCGCGGGGACACGGCCATGTAAGCTTCGGCGGGTATCTTTCTTCGATTACTCACCTAAGGAAACGATTCATGTCCCTCCGATTCTTGGCCGTTGCGGCCCTTCTGGCGGTCGCGCAAGCGACCGCGTCGGCCCAGCCGATCGTCATCAAATACAGCCACGTCGTCGCCGACCAGACGCCAAAGGGCCAGGCGGCCCTGAAGTTCAAGGAACTCGCCGAGAAGAAGTTCCCCGGCAAGGTCGAGGTGCAGGTGTTCCCGAACAGCCAGCTGTTCGGTGACGGCAAGGAGATGGAGGCGCTGTTGCTGGGCGACGTGCAGATCATCGCGCCGTCGCTCGCCAAGTTCGGCAAGTACACGCCCAAGCTGCAGGTCTTCGACCTGCCGTTCCTGTTCGACGACATTGCCGCGGTCGATCGCTTCCAGGCCAGCCCGACCGGCCAGGCGCTGCTGAACTCGATGACCAAGAAGGGCATCAAGGGCCTCGGCTATCTGCACAACGGCATGAAGCAGCTCTCGGCCAACAAGCCGCTGCACCTGCCCGAGGACGCGAAGGGGCTGAAGTTCCGCATCCAGAGTTCGGACGTGCTCGAGGCGCAGTTCAAGGCGGTCGGCGCCAACCCGCAGAAGCTCGCCTTCGCCGAGGTCTACCAGGCGCTGCAGACGGGCGTGGTCGACGGCACGGAGAATCCGTGGTCGAACACCTATTCGAAGAAGTTCTACGAAGTCCAGAAGTTCATCATGGACTCCGAGCATGGCGTGCTCGACTACATGGTGATCACCAACAACAAGTGGTGGGAAGGCCTGCCGGCCGACATCCGCAAGGGTTTGGCGGAGGCGATGACGGAATCGATCGCCTACGGCAACAAGGTCGCCTTCATCGAGGCCGCCAACTACCGTCAGAAGGTCATCGAGGCGAAGAAGGCCGAAGTGCTGCCGATGACGAAGGAAGAGATCAAGCAGTGGCGCGCGGCGATGCAGCCCGTGTGGAAGAAGTTCGAGCCCGAGATCGGCAAGGACATCATCGCCGCTGCGCTCAAGGCCAACAACCCCTGAGCTTTCCGGCGCGGCCGCCATCGCTGGCGGCCGCGTTTTCGTTCGTCGTCCTCATCCGCAACTCACCGGGGCCCGGCGGCTGACGCGGCACCGGCCTCGCCGAGGGTAAAGCATGAAGTGGCTCGATAGATTCGAGGAACTCGTGGTCGTCGTCATGCTTGCGGCGATGACGCTTCTGACCTTCACGCAGGTCGTGATGCGATACGTCTTCGACTCCGGCTGGACCTGGGCGGTGGAGATGACGTCGATCTTCTTCGCCATCATGATCTTCGTGGGCATCTCCTACGGCGTGCGGGTCGGCTCCCACATCGGCGTCGATGCGCTCGTCAGGTTGATGCCGCCCGCCGTGCGGCGCTGGTCGTCGGTGCTCGTCGTGCTGCTGTGCCTGCTGTACGCCGGGCTCGTGATCTACGGTTCGGTCATCTACGTCAGCAAGATGCGAGACGTGGGCATGGAACTCGAGGACTTGCCTATCCCGTTGTGGATGGTGCGCGCCATCATGACCTTCGGCTACTGCCTGCTGACGATGCGCTTCCTGCAAGTTCTGTGGGCACTGCTCACCGGCAAGTCCGAAAGCCTGCACCTGGGTGACGAAGTCGCCGAGGCCATGAAGCTCAAGTCCGAGGAGGCGCAATGAACACCGCCATTTTGTTCGTCAGCCTGTTCGTATTCATGGGCCTCGGGATGCCCGTCGCGATCTCGCTCGGGCTGTCGAGCCTGCTGACGATCCTCTTCTTCGGCGAGGATTCGCTCGCCAGCCTGTCGATCAAGCTGTACGAAACGAGCGAGCACTACACGCTGCTGTCGATCCCGTTCTTCATTCTGGCCGGGGCGATGATGAGCACCGGCGGCGTCGCCAAGCGCATGGTGCGCTTCGCGATCGCGGCCGTCGGCCACCTTCGTGGCGGCCTGGCGATCGCCAGCGTGCTCGCGTGCACGCTGTTCGCCGCGGTCTCGGGGTCGAGCCCGGCGACGGTGGTCGCCATCGGTTCGATCGTGATCGCCGGCATGGTCAAGAGCGGCTACCCGCAGGCGTTCGGCGCCGGTGTCATCTGCAATGCGGGCACGCTCGGCATCCTGATTCCGCCGTCGATCGTGATGGTCGTCTATGCCGCCGTCACCGAAGTCTCGGTCGGCCGCATGTTCATGGCGGGCGTCATTCCGGGATTGCTGCTCGCATTCATGCTTGCCTTCGCGGTATGGTGGCGCGCCGGAAAGCTGACCCTGACGCGCAGCGAGCGCGCGACGCCGCGTGAACTTCTGATCGCCTTCAAGGATTCGGTCTGGGGCCTCGCGCTGCTCGTGATCATCATGGGCGGCATCTATGGGGGCGTGTTCACGCCGACCGAAGCGGCCGCCGTGGCGGCGGTCTACGCGACGGTCGTCGCCGTCGTCGTCTATCGCGACATCGGCGTGCGCAAACTGCCCGAGGTGTTGCTCGACGCCGGGCGCACGACGGTGATGCTGATGTTCATCGTCGCCAACGCGCTGCTGTTCGCCCACGTGCTGACGACCGAACGCATCCCGCAGACGATCGCCGAACACATCCTCGCCGCCGGCATGGCGCCGTGGATGTTCCTGCTCGTCGTCAACATCATCCTGCTCGTCGCCGGCAACTTCATGGAGCCGACCGGCATCATCCTGATCCTGGCGCCGATCTTCTTTCCGATCGCATCGCACCTCGGCATCGATCCGATCCACCTCGGCATCATCATGGTCGTCAACATGGAGATCGGCATGATCACGCCGCCGGTCGGGTTGAACCTGTTCGTCACGAGCGGCATCACCGGCATGAGCATCGTGCAGGTCACGCGCGCGGCGTTGCCGTGGCTGTCGATCCTGCTTCTGTTCCTCGCGCTCGTGACCTACATCCCGCAGATCAGCCTGTTCCTGCCCGACCTGATCTTCGATTGACAGCGGACGCGCAGGGCGCCAGCGGGTCATCCGCGCGGTGATCAGCGCTCGACGACCTTGTCGATCACGAGAGCCACACCGTCGCCATGATTGGCCATCGCCGGCGTCTCGCCGACGAGGTCGCCCGCGCTCGGCGCCGCCTGCCCGCTCTTGCTGACGCGCGCGCTCACGATCACCCTTTGCGTGCCCGAGAGCCTCGCCGCGGGTGACATCGCCAGGCTGTCGTCGAGCGTGAACGTGGCCGGCAGGTCCTTGACCTGAAGGCGCAGGATCGCCAGCGGCATGCGCTGCCCCTCGGCGGCGCGTGCGTAGACGAACACCGTGTCGGTCGGCGCCGCCTTGCCCGCAAGCGCGGGCGCCAGGCGCACCGTGCCGCGGATCGCGCTTGCGGTGGCGGCCGCGGATGTTGCATTTGGCGCCGCACTCGACGCGGAACTCGGTGCCGTCGCAGCTTGTGGCACCGCCGCTGGTGACGATTCGGCGGCCTTGGGCGGCGGCAGCGCGCCGAGCCTGCGTGCCTCGTCGATCCCGGCCTGCAGCTCGGGCACGTACGCGCTGCCCGGCGGTGCGAGGCGGATGACGTGCTCCCAATAGCGCACGGCGTCGGCATAGTCCTGCCGATCGAACGCCGCGGCGCCGGCGAGCGACAACGCCTTCGGATGTTCCGGATCGAGCTCGAGCGCGCGTTGAATGAGCCGGCTCGGCTCGCCCTGCAGGCTGCGGCCATTGGCGACCGCGAGCACATCGGCGTAGTCGACGAGCACGCCGGCATCGTCGTTGCGCAACGCGAGCGACTGCTTGAACGCCGCCAGCGCAGGCTCGAGCTGACCCAGGCGGACATAGGAGCGGGCGAGCAGCGCCCAGCCTTCCGGGTTCTCCGGATGTTGCTTCAGCTTCTCGGCAAGCTGCCCGACCGCCTCGGCGAACTTGCGTTCGTTCTCGGATTGCTGCGCTTCGTCCTGCGCCATGCTTGGCGAGCCGGATGCACCCGCGTTCGCGCGCGCCTTGACAGGCGAACCGGTCCACCAATAGCCGGCGCCGGCCACCGCAAGAACGCCTATCGCGAGAGACGCCACGAGGCGCCTGGACGGCCGCGAGGCGGGCACCGGCGCCGCGGAATCCGCCAGCACGTGGTCCAACAGTTGGCGCTCAATGCGCGCCTTTTCGGCGGCAAAGGCTTCGGCCGAAAGCGCGCCGCTGTCGTGCTGCGCGCTCAACTGCGCCAGTTTGCGCCGCAGCGCTGGAATGTCGTCGGTCATCGGATTCGATTCGGTCCGCACCCGTCGCCGGGCGGCGCTGGCGCACTCATCGGCCTGACGCGGGGGGCATGGGCGGCGTGGGTGAGGTGGGTGAAGTGGATGACGTGGATGACGTGGATGACGTGGATGACGCAAGGGCGTCGTCGTCCTCGTCCGGCTCGAACTGATCGGCGCCGAGCTGGCTGCGCCGCCGCAGGACGAGCGCGAGCCCGGTCAGGCCGAACACCAGCAGCACGAGCGGCCCGAACCACAACAGCCAGGTGCTGCTCTTGACGGGCGGCCGGTAGAGCACGAAGTCACCGTAGCGCGCCGTCATGTAGTCGAGGATCTGGGCCTTGGTTTCGCCGTGGCGCAGCTTCTCGCGCACCTGTTCGCGCAGATCGACCGCCAGGTCGGCATGCGAATCGGCGATGGTCTGGTTCTGGCACACGAGGCAGCGCAACTCGCCGGTGATCTCCAGCGTGCGCGCCTCGAGCGCCGGATCGGCAGCGGCCGGTGCCGCCTCCTTCGAAACGGCGAATATCGGCAGCAGCGCCAGCAGGGCGCCCAGCATCCAGGCCAGCGCCGCGCTACGCATTGAGCTGCCTGATCAGCGGCTCGATCTCGTCCTTCAACACCTCGGGCGTCAGCGGGCCGATATGCTTGAAGCGGATGACGCCCTGCTTGTCGATGATGAAGGTCTCGGGCACGCCATAGACGCCGAAGTCGATGCCGACGCGGCCCTTGGTATCCGACAGCGACGCGAGGTAAGGGTTGCCCAGCCGCGCCAGCCACGCCAGCGCGTCGGCACGCTCGTCCTTGTAGTCGAGGCCGTAGATCGGCACCAGATTGCGACGTGCGAACTCCACCAGCAAGGGGTGCTCCTCGCGGCAGGCGACGCACCACGAGGCCCAGACGTTGAGCATCCAGACCTTGCCTGCCAGATCCTGCTTGCTGATCGTCTGCGTCGGGTCGTCGAGTCGCGGCAGCTCGAAGGCGGGCACCGGCTTGCCGATCAACGGCGAAGGCACTTCGCGCGGATCGAGGTTCAGCCCGACGGCGAGGAAGCCGAGCAGGACGACGAACAGCGCAAGCGGCGCAATGAACTTCCAGCGCTTCATGCGGCCGCGCGTCCGGCGGCGTGCGCGTCCGCGCGTTGCTCGCGCCTCGCCAGTCGGTAGCGACGGTCGCTCGCGGCAAGAAAGCCACCGAGCGCCATCACGAGGCAGCCGCCCCAGATCCACGAGACGAAGGGCTTGTAGTACACGCGCACGATCCAGGCGTCGCCCTCGGTCGGCTGGCCGAGCGAGACGTACAGGTCACGCGTCAGCCCGGTCTGGATCGCCGCTTCGGTCATCGGGCTGGTCTGCACACGGTAGACACGCTTCTCGGGCCGCATCTGCGCCACTTCGCTTCCGCCCTGGGTGACGACGACCAGCCCCTGCGCCGCGTTGTAGTTCGGGCCGGCGACATCGCGCACGCCCTGGAAGGTGAAGGTATAGCCGTTGATCTCGGTCGTATCGCCGACGGCCATCTTCACGTCGCGCTCGACCTCGTAGGTCTTGACCATCGTGACGCCGAACGCGAACGCCGCGATGCCCAGGTGCGCGACCATCATGCCGATCGTCGCCCGCGGGATCACGCGCAGCCGCTGCCAGACCGAGGCGCGCACCCCGCCGGCCGGGCGCACCCGCTCCCAGAGATCGGTCGCGGTCGACGCGACGACCCAGAATGCGAGCAGCAGGCCGACACCCGCAAGCACCGAGAAGTGGCCCGCGACCCAACTGGTGGCGAGCGTCGCAACCACGGCGACGACGACCGCCCAGCGCAGGCGGCACGCAAGGTCGGACACCTGGGCCTCCTTCCAGCGCGCGAGCGGGCCGACGCCCATCAGCACGACGAGCGGCGCCATCAGCGGCACGAAGACGGTGTCGAAGTAGGGCGGGCCGACCGAGATCTTGCCGAGCCCGAGCGCGTCGAGCGCGAGTGGGTAGAGCGTGCCGAGCAGCACCGCGCCGCAGGCGACGATGAGCAGCACGTTGTTGATGAGCAGCAGCGTCTCGCGCGACACGAGCGAGAAGCGCGAACCGAGGCCGACGCTCGGCGCGCGCCACGCGTAGAGCGCGAGCGAGGCGCCGACCACGATCGCGAGGAAGGCCAGGATGAACAGGCCGCGCCGGGGATCGGTCGCGAACGCATGCACCGACGACAGCACGCCCGAACGCACAAGGAAGGTGCCGAGCAGCGAGAGCGAGAACGTCATGATCGCGAGCAGCACCGTCCAGGACTTGAACGCGCCACGCTTTTCCGTCACGGCGAGCGAATGGATCAGCGCGGTGCCGACGAGCCACGGCATGAACGATGCGTTCTCGACCGGGTCCCAGAACCACCAGCCGCCCCAGCCGAGCTCGTAGTAGGCCCACCAGCTGCCGAGCGCGATGCCGATCGTGAGGAAGATCCAGGCCGCCGTCGTCCACGGCCGCGTCCAGCGCGCCCACGCGCCGTCGAGCGTGCCGCCGATCAGGGCTGCGACCGCGAACGCGAAGGCGACCGAGAAACCGACGTAGCCCATGTAGAGCATCGGCGGGTGAAAGATCATGCCCGGGTCCTGCAGCAGCGGGTTCAGGTCACGGCCATCCGCGGCCGCCGGGAAGAGCCTGTCGAACGGGTTCGAGGTGACGAGCGTGAAGAGCAGGAAGCCGACCGCGAGCCAGCCCATCACCGCCAGGATGCGCGCCAGCACCGGCAACGGCAGGCGTTGGCTGAAGCGCGCCACCGCGAGCGTCCAGCCGCACAGCATCAGGAGCCAGAGCAGCATCGAACCTTCGTGCCCGCCCCAGACCGCGGCAATGCGAAACGGCAGCGGCAACGCGCTGTTCGAGTTCGACGCCACGTAGAGCACCGAGAAGTCGTTGCCGACGAACGCGGCGGTGAGGCAGACGAACGACAGCGAGACGAAGACGAAGAGCCAGGCCGCGGCCGGCCGCGCGATCGCCATCCAGTCGCTGCGCGCGCGCGCAGCGCCGGCGAGGGGCACGACGCCGAGCACGAGCGAAACGCCGAGCGCCAGCCAGAGCAGGAAGTGGCCAATCTCTGGGATCATTTGGCAGCCTCCTTGGGCATCGATTCCACGAGCTTCGGGTCGCCGTGCTGCGCGCGCTCGAGCGCCTCGGCCGCCTCGGGTGGCATGTAGTTCTCGTCGTGCTTGGCGAGCACCTCGCGGGCGACGAAGACGCCGTCGTGCAACTGGCCTTGCGCGACGACACCCTTGCCCTCCTTGAACAGGTCCGGGAGGATGCCTTCGAAGCGCACCGGCACCATCTTTGCGGTGTCGGTGATCACGAACTGGACATGGGTGCCATCGACCTTGAGCGACCCCGCCTCCACCAGACCGCCGAGCCGAAACGTGCGCGCCGTCGGCGCTTCATGCGCGGCGACCTGGGTCGGCGAGAAGAAGAACACGAGGTTGCTCTGGAAGGCGTTCAGCACGAGCGCCGTCGCAATGCCGACCGCGGCCAGCAACGCGCCGATCAGCGCGAGCTTCTTGTGACGCGATTTCATCGGGCGGCTCTGGCGGCGCCCTGCCGGGCGGCATCCTGCAGCGCCAGGCGCAGCCGGCGCCGCGCAAGCAAGGGCTCGATCGCCATCAGCGCGAGCGCTGCCGCATACGAGCCCCAGACGTAGAGGCCGTAGCCCCCCATCGCAAAGAAGTCCGCCGCGCTGTTCCAGTTCATTCGCTCATTTTCCCATGCGCGAGGGACGCCACCCAGCCGGCATGGGCTTCGCGCTCGATCACGATCGCGCGTGTCCGGGTGAAGACGACCGCGAAGGCGTAGGCCCAGAACGCCAGGGTCATCAACAGCATCGCGGTGAGCATCGTCGCGGCCATCTTCGGCGCCGCCGTCATGCTGATCGTCGCGCCCTGGTGCAGCGTGTTCCACCACTTGACGGAGAAGTAGATCACCGGCACGTTGATGCTGCCGACGAGCACGAGCAGCGCGCCCGCCTTGTCGGCGCGCCGGGTGTCGTCGATCGCGTTGACGAGCGAGATGTAGCCCAGGTAGAGGAAGAGCAGGATCAGCTCGGACGTGAGCCGCGCATCCCACACCCACCAGGTGCCCCAGGTCGGCTTGCCCCAGAACGCGCCGGTCCACAGCGCGAGGAAGGTGAACATCGCCCCGGTCGGCGCGATCGCGCGGGCGAGCATCGACGCCAGCCGCGCATTGAACGCCCAGCCAATGCCGGCCCAGAACGCCATCACCAGATACAGCAGCATCGACATCCAGGCAGCAGGCACGTGGATGAAGATGACGCGGTAGGCCTCGCCCTGGGTGGCGTCGGTCGGCGCGACGAAGAAGCCCATGTAGAGGCCCGCGATCGTGAACCCCAGCGCGGCAAGCCAGAACCACGGCACGAGCGCGCCGGTCAGCGCATAAAAGCGCGAAGGCGCGGCGAAGGTGTAGAGGCGCAGGCGGTTCGAGTCGTTCATGCTGGCGCCCTCATTCGGTCGAGATGCGCAGCGCCGCGGCGGTGGCCAAGGGCGCGCCGATCGCGGTCGCGATCAACAGCGCGCCGAGCAGCGAAAGATGTCCCGCCGCCGACAGCCCCGCCTCGACCGTGCCGACCGCCCCGGCGCCGAAGATCAGGGCCGGCGTCGCCAGCGGCAGCACGATCAGGATCAGCAGCATGCCGCCACTGCGCAGCCCGAGCGTGAGCGCGGCGCCGAGCGCGCCGAGCAGGCTCAGGATGGGGGTGCCGAGCAGCAGACCGATGACGAGCGTCGCGAGCGCCTGCCCCGACAGGCCGAACAGCACGCCGACGAGCGGGGAGGCGACGATCAGCGGCAACCCCGAAAGCAGCCAATGCGCGCAGCATTTGGCAGCGACGAGGGCGATCGGCGACTCAGGCGCGAGCAGCATCTGCTCGAGCGAGCCGTCGACCAGATCGCCGGCGAAGAGCGCGTTCACCGACAGCATCGACGCCAGCAGCGCGCAGACCCAGACGATGCCGGGCGCGATCTCGCGCAGCATCTGCGGTTCGGGGCCGACACCGAGCGGGAACATGCTGAGTGCGACGACGAAGAACGCCAGCGGTTGCAGCGCGTCGATGCGCCGGCGCGACGCGAGACGCAGGTCGCGCAGCAGCACGGTGCCGAAGACGCCGCTCATGTGGCGTCCGCGGGGCGTGGCCCCGTCGACGTGGCGGCGGGACCGGTGGTCCACGCGCCGTTCGGCGCGCGGGGCATGCGCAAGGCATTCACCCAGCGGCAGCGCAAGACCTTCATGCGACGCCATGACGATCGAGATCGAAGATCTGCGGCACGGGCGTCGCGAGACTGAGAGGCTGGTGGCTCGTCAGCAATGTCGCGCCGCCCTGCGCAGCATGCTCCGTGAGCAGTGCATTGAGCGCTGCGACGCCGGCCGCATCTAGCGCGTCGAAGGGCTCATCGAGCAGCCAGAGCGGGGCCTGCAGCGTCAAGGCGAGCCGCGCAAGGGCGACACGCCGGCGCTGGCCCTGGCTCAGCGTACGCACCGGCGCACTGCGGCTGGCGCCTACGCCCATGCGCTGCAGGGCGGCGTCGAGCGCCGCCGCGTCGGGCCGCGCGCCTTGCAGCTCGACCAGGAAGCGCAGCGCCTCACCGGCCGTCAGGTCGTCCTTCAGCGCGCTGTGGTGGGCGACATAGACGAGCCCCTTGCGCCATGTCGAACCGGCGCGCCGCAGCGAAGCACCGCCGAATTCGATCTCGCCCGCCAGCGGTGTCGCAAGGCCGGCCAGCAGCCGCAACAGGCTCGTCTTGCCGCAACCATTGCGCCCGCGCAGCCAGGTCACGCTGCCGGGTGCGAGGGCGAGCTCGAGCCGTTCGAAGAGGGCATGCTCGCCGCGTTGCCCTGCAAGCGCCGTGGCGCGCATCACCGCGGGCGTTGTGGGCGCGGGCAGGGGCTGTTCGGCGGTGGCCAGAGCGTTGTGCACGGTGGATCGGTGGGTCGCCCGGAGAGGCGGGGCGGGGCGCAGGGCGCGGGCGTTTCACGGCTGCTGCGCGTGCCGATGGCACGCTGCGCCGGACACAGGCGCGCAGTGTACTTGGGTTCAGGCGCGCTGCCGCCGGGCGCGAGCTTCGTGCGCGCGCGGTTCTCGCCGCGCGGCCGGGGGCCGCTCGCGCGGTGGCAGCGGCGCCTGCGCGGCCTCTTCGCGCGCGATCGCAAGCAGGCCGTCGAGTTCGCTTTCGGCGACACCCTTGAGCGCGCAGAAGTTGGCCCGCGTCAGCGTCGTGCGCTCGAAGTCGCGCAGCAGCCCGGCGCGATTGCGACGCTGCTGCTGCTCGAGCTCGATCCGCGCGGTCTGGTTCGCACGGCGACGCGCCAGTTCGTCGGCCGCGACCTTGCGATGCTCCTCGCTGACTTCGCCGTCCGGCTTGCCGTCGAGGTCGAAGCGCGGCCCGCCCTTGGCCATTGCGAGCAGGTAGGACGTGCTGCCGGTGTGACGATGCAGGAAACCCGAAAGCACCGAGCGCGTGAACGCGCCGGGGTCGCGCGCCTGGATGTCCTTTTGAATGCGCAGCTTGATCGGCTTCGCGGGCCCCGCGAACAACGCGGGCCAACGCTGTTTGAGCGCCTGTCCGCATTCTGCGGCCGTCATCGGCGCGGTAACCGGCGCTGGTGCCCCTGGGGCCGCTGCAGGCGCTGCGGGCAAGTCGGCTGGCGCTTCGGTGGATGGCGAGGAATCGGGCATGAAGAGGTCGTATCGGGGCGGCTCAGGCGATACCTGATTGTGCCGTGCCGTGGCCGGCGGCACGACTGTCGCCTCGTGACCCGGGTTCCATTGCCGTGCCGTCGTCGGTGCGTGTGCGCACCGCGCCACCCACCGGTGCGGCGGCCTCTATGAACTTGCGGATTTCGTCGAAGGCCTGGCGCGCCTGTGGCAGCGCCGGATCGAATATCTGCCACACATGGACCATGTGCGCCCACGTCTGCAAGCGCACCGGCGAGCCTGCGGCGGCCGCCTTGTGGACGTAGCGACGCGCGTCATCGATCAGCATCTCGTTCTGGCTGGCCTGGATCAGCAGCGGCGGCAGGCCCGACAACTCGCCCATCAGCGGCGAGACGAGCGGATCACTCGGCCGCACGCGGCTGCTCAGCCAGGCACCGAACAGCAAGGCCGAGCGCGGGATCCGCGCGAGGTAGCCGAACACGGGCCCGAGCATCGGGTCGGTCGCAAGGTTGGCCTTCAGGCTCGGGCTGCCGAGGGTCGAGTCGGTCGAGGGTGAGAGCGCGACCGCCGCATCGGGCGCGCGCAGGCCGGCGTCGCGCACCCAGGCGATCAGCGACAGCGTGAGGTTGCCGCCGGCCGAATCGCCGGCGACGAACACTGCCGTCGCCGGCGAGGCGCCGTCCGGGCCATGCGCCAATATCCAGCGGTAGGCGCTGCGGCAGTCGTCGATGCCGGCGCGGCGCGAATGCTCGGGCATCAGCCGGTAGTCGATCGCGAGCACCGCGCCGCCGGTGATCTCGGCAAACCTCGCGGTGATGCTGCGGTGGCTGCGCGGGCTGCCTGCGGTGTAGGCGCCGCCGTGGATGTAGAGCGTGCGCCGCGCCGGATCGGCGCCCGGTGCCAGCACCCATTCGGCGGGCACGCCGCCGGCGTCGACCGGGCGAAAGCGTGTCGCGCCGAAGTCTCGCTCTTGCGACAGCGCGTCCATGGCGAGCCGCACCTGCGCCAGACGTCGTGAGAAGGGGACGCCTTTGATGTCCGCCAGAAGACGCCCGATCGCGTCGAGCACCGCGCGCTGCTCGGCGCCTCCCTCGTCGTCGCTGGCGAAACGCTGTTCACGGCCATCGCCCGCGTCCCAGCGGCGCATGTCCGCGCCGCCCAGCCAGCGCGCGACGAAGAACCACAGCAGGGCTGCGATCACCAGCAGCGTCAGGAGAACTTCGGTCATCGCAGGGCGATTGAATGATTGCGCACGCGGGAACGAGGGCTGCGTGCACCCCGCGCCGCGCCGGCGTCAGGCCGATGGGGCGCCATGCGTCTCGGCAGCCCGCAGCGCTTCGATCTGCGCGTCCTTTTCTTCCCACAAGCGCGCGAGCCACTGATGGAAGGTGGAGCGAAAAGCGGCGTCGCCGGTGTAGTCGCCGGCGGCGAACTCGGGCGGGATGGGGAGCTGGCGAATCCGCACGACCACGCGCTCGGTTCGGCCGCACAGGAACTGCCAGAACGTCGGCGCCCCTTGGGGGTAGACGATCGTCGCATCGATCAGCGAGTGGAATTTCTCGCCCATCGCGTTGAGCGCGAGCGCGAGCGCGCCTGCCTTGGGCTTGAGCAGGTGGCGATAGGGCGAGGACTGCGCGGCGTGCTTGGCGCGCGTGAAGCGCGTGCCCTCGGCAAAATTCATCACGCAGGTCGGGACGAGGGCGAACTTCTCGCACGCGCGGCGCGTCGTCTCGCGGTCCTGATCGCGCAGCGCCGGGTTCGCACGCAACGCCGCTCTCGAGTGACGCCGCATGAAGGGGAAGTCGAGCGCCCACCAGGCCAGGCCGATCACCGGCACATAGATGAGCTGCTGCTTGAGGAAGAACTTGAGCAACGGGATGCGCCGGTTGAGCACGTGCTGCAGGACGAAGATGTCGACCCAGGACTGGTGGTTGCAGTTGACGAGATACCAGCCCGCATAGCGCAATTCCTCTACCCCCTCGACATCCCATTGCGTGGGCTGCGTCAGTCGCATCCAGACGCTGTTGAACGCGATCCATTGCGTCGCGATCGCGTTGAGCAACGGGTCGATGCGCGCACGCACGCTGTGCATCGGCAAGGCCAGCTTGACGAGCGACACGGCGAACAGGATGGCGCACCAGAACAGGGTGTTCACCACCAGCAGGGTGAGCGCGATCAGGCCCCGCATGAGGGGCGGCAGGAAACCAAGCATGAGGAATGGGGAGCGGCGTGGGCGGTGAGGGCGATCGCGGTGGTCGCTTGCGAGCAACCTTCGAGCCGCACGGAACTCTAGCAAGTTTTCCGGCCGCCTCGGCTGACCCGCGTCAAGCGGGGCCCGGGCAGTCCGCGCTGCGGCGGCCATCTTCGCCCTCGCGCAGCGCCCGCCGAAGGCGCAGGCATTCTCGGCAGCGCTCCGGTGGCTGTCAAGGCGGCGCGAAAAGAGAGGCCTGCATGATGCATTTCGGCACTTGATCGCGGCCAATTTGGCGCAACATGTGCAATACGCGCAAGGGTGAATCCATCTCTATAGAATCGTTTCATGCCACGCGAGAAACCAAAGCTACCGATCGTGCGTCCGACCACGCCGGCACCCGACGACGGGCAGGGCAGTGTCGTGGTCGAACGGCAGGCGGCCAAGGTGGAGCCGCCGCATCTGTATCAGGTCGTGCTGCTCAATGACGACTACACACCGATGGAGTTTGTCGTGATGGTTCTGCAGGAGTTCTTCAACCATGGCCTGGAGACGGCGACGCAGATCATGCTGAAGATCCATCACGAGGGTCGCGGGGTTTGCGGCGTGTTCACGAAGGACGTGGCCGCGACAAAGGTTGAAACGGTGTCTGCCGCCGCAAGGCGGCACGGTCACCCGCTGCAATGTATTCTGGAGGCCGCATGATCGCGCAAGAGTTGGAAGTCAGCCTGCACATGGCGTTTGTCGAAGCGCGTCAGCAGCGTCACGAGTTCATCACCGTCGAGCATCTGTTGCTCGCGCTGCTGGACAACCCCTCCGCCGCCGAGGTGCTGCGCGCGTGTTCGGCCAACACCGACGAGTTGCGCAAGAGCCTGGTGCAGTTCGTGAAGGAGAACACGCCCACCGTCGGCGGCGCCGACGAAGTCGACACGCAGCCGACGCTCGGCTTCCAGCGCGTGATCCAGCGCGCGATCATGCATGTGCAGTCCACCGGCAGCGGCAAGAAGGAAGTGACCGGCGCCAACGTGCTCGTCGCGATCTTCGGCGAGAAAGATTCGCACGCCGTCTACTACCTGCACCAGCAGGGCGTCACGCGGCTCGACGTCGTCAACTTCATCGCCCACGGCATCAAGAAGTCGGACCCGCCCGAGCCGGCGAAATCGGGCGACAGCCGCGGCGAAGGCGAGAAGGAAGAGGGCGAAGGCAAGGCCTCGCCGCTCGACCAGTTCACGCAGAACCTGAACCAGCTCGCGCGCGACGGCAAGATCGATCCGCTGATCGGCCGCGAGCATGAGGTCGAGCGCGTGATCCAGATCCTGTGCCGTCGGCGCAAGAACAACCCGCTGCTGGTCGGCGAGGCCGGTGTCGGCAAGACCGCGATCGCCGAGGGCCTGGCCTGGCGCATCACGCAGTCCGACGTGCCCGAGATCCTGGCCAACGCGACGGTCTATGCGCTCGACATGGGCGCTCTGCTCGCCGGCACCAAGTACCGTGGCGACTTCGAGCAGCGCCTGAAGGGCGTGCTCAAGAACATGAAGGAGTTGCCCGGCGCGATCCTCTTCATCGACGAGATCCATACGCTGATCGGTGCCGGAGCTGCCTCCGGCGGAACGCTCGACGCGAGCAACCTGCTCAAGCCCGCGCTCGGCTCGGGCGCGCTCAAGTGCATCGGCGCGACGACCTTCACCGAATACCGCGGCATCTTCGAGAAGGACGCCGCGTTGTCCCGCCGCTTCCAGAAGATCGACGTCGTCGAGCCCTCGGTCGAGCAGACGGTGGAGATCCTCAAGGGCCTGAAGTCGCGCTTCGAGGAGCACCACAGCGTCAAGTACGCGCTCGGCGCACTGCAGGCCGCGGCCGAGCTGTCGGCCAAGTTCATCAACGACCGCCATCTGCCCGACAAGGCGATCGACGTCATCGACGAGGCCGGCGCGGCGCAGCGCATCCTGCCGAAGAACAAGCAGAAGAAGACGATCAACCGCGCCGAGGTCGAGGACATCGTCGCCAAGATCGCGCGCATTCCGCCCGCGAGCGTCTCGAACGACGACCGCTCGAAGTTGAAGAGCCTGGACCGCGACCTGAAGAGCGTCGTCTTCGGCCAGGATCCTGCGCTCGACGCACTCGCCTCGGCGATCAAGATGGCGCGCTCGGGACTCGGCAAGCCGGACAAGCCGATCGGCTCCTTCCTCTTCACCGGGCCGACCGGCGTCGGCAAGACCGAGGCGGCGCGCCAGCTCGCCTACATCCTCGGCATCGAGCTGATCCGCTTCGACATGAGCGAATACATGGAGCGCCATGCGGTGAGCCGCCTGATCGGCGCGCCGCCCGGCTACGTCGGCTTCGACCAGGGCGGCCTGCTGACCGAGGCGATCAGCAAGAAGCCGCACGCGGTGCTGCTGCTCGACGAGATCGAGAAGGCGCACCCGGACGTCTTCAACGTGCTGCTGCAGGTGATGGACCACGGCACGCTGACCGACAACAACGGACGCAAGGCGGACTTCCGCAACGTCATCATCGTGATGACCACCAACGCCGGCGCCGAGACGATGAACAAGGCGACGATCGGCTTCACCAACACGCGTGAAGCGGGCGACGAGATGGCCGACGTGAAGCGCTTGTTCACGCCCGAGTTCCGCAACCGGCTCGATGCCATCGTCAACTTCAAGGCGCTCGACGAGGAGATCATCCTGCGCGTCGTCGACAAGTTCCTGCTCCAGCTCGAGAGCCAGCTCGCCGAGAAGAAGGTCGACGTCACCTTCACCGACGAGTTGCGCGCGTATCTTGCGAAGAAGGGCTTCGATCCGCTGATGGGTGCGCGCCCGATGCAACGCCTGATCCAGGACACGATCCGCCGCGCGGTGGCCGACGAACTGCTGTTCGGTCGGCTCGTCGACGGTGGGCGGCTGACGATCGACGTCGACGCGGAAGGCGTGGTCAAGCTCGACATCCAGCCGCTGCGCAAGAGCGATCGCTCGAAGGCGGAGCCCGCGACGGCCGGCTGAGTTTCGGCGAGGCCGATTGAGCGCACAGGGGCATCGCGCCCCTGTGTTTTCTTGACGAACTGCCGCAGGCTCAGCGGCCGGTGATCGTCGCCGCCGGGTCCTGCCTGTAGAAGCCCGAGAGCTGCGCGTAGAGCTCGGGCAACTCGGCGCGCAACTCGAGCGGCGCGACGAAGAAGGTCTCGCTCGCGACGGCGAAGAACTCCTCGGGCGACTCCGCGGCATAGGGGTCGAGCAGCGTCTCCTCGCCGCGATCGACCGCGTCGCACAGCGCAAGGTAGTGCGCCTCGAGCACCGAGACCCAGCGCGTTCGCTGTGCGCGGTCCGCGAACGGCGGCACGCCGTCGGCGATGCCGTCGCGCATGTCGAGCACGTGCGCGAACTCGTGGATCACGACGTTGTAGCCCCACTCTGCGGAATCCCCCGCGTCGGCGACGTCGCGCCAGGACAGCATCACCGGGCCGCCTTCCATCGCCTCGCCCGACAAGGGCTCGTCGTACTCGTGCACCACACCGTCTTCATCCATGCGCTCGCGCCGGGCGGTGACGAGATCGGGATGGATGACGATGCCGACGAAGCCGTCGTACCACTCGAGGCCGAGCCTGAGCACCGGCAGACACGCCTGCGCGGCGACGGCGACCGCCATCTCGTCGCTGATCGGCGCGTCGGGCGGGCCGCTGAACTCCTTGCGGGCGAGGAAGAGCGTGGCCATCTCGCGCAAGGCCTGCAGGTCTTCGGGTGAGCGCTGCGTCAGAAACGGAAAGCGCGCCAGCGTCAATCGCCACAGCAGGTCCGGGATCGGACGCCGCGCCAGCGTGCGGGCGTCGCGCCGTTCGCGCAGCGACTGCCACCAGCGGGCGATCACGGCAGCGCGGGATGCCTCGACGCTTGCGCGAGGTCGAGCCGCGCAAAGCCTTCGCGCGTCAAGCGCAGGACTTCGGCGCGGGCCGCCGTGCCGGCGTGGTCGAGATCCCAGTCGCTCAGCACATGACGCATGAAGCCGGGTGCGAGGGGTGCGCTGCCGGGCCGATGGGTGTGGCCATGCACCAGCACCGGCGTCGCGGCCGCGCGCATCCAGGCGGTGGCGGTCGCGGCGTCGACATCGGCAGCCTCGGCCGGCAGCATGCCCTGCGCATTGCGCTGCTCGCTCGCGTGGCGCATCTGCGCAGCGAGCCGGCGCCGCTCGGCCAGCGGCAGGGCGAGCGCCGTCGCCTGCCATTGCGGACTGCGCACCATGGCACGAAAGCGCTGGTATTCGGTATCGGCAATGCAAAGTGCGTCGCCATGCGCCAGCAACATGCGTTGGCCGAACGCCTGCAGCACGGTCGGGTCGGGCATGGCCATCAGGCCGCAATCCTCGAGCATCGCCGCGCCGAGCAGAAAGTCCCGATTGCCGACCATGAAGCCGACGCGGCGCCAGTGCGCCGCCTGCCTCAGCACCGCCGTGCACTCGGCCTCGAAACCTTCCAGGCGGGAATCGTCTCCGACCCAGACGTCGAACAGGTCGCCGAGGATCAATACGGCGTCGGCCGGCGTCGACTTCAGATAGCCGGCCCACGCGTCGCGCGTGCGCGGCATGTCGGGCGCGAGGTGGATGTCGGAGATGAAGTCGATCGCCGCCCACTCGGCCGGCGCCACAAGGTCGTGAAACGCTGGCGCCGGCACCGAAGCCGCTGAACTCACGCTTCGGCGACGAGCTTCGCTGAGACGATCAATACGTCCTCTAGCGGCACGTCGCCATGGCCGCCGCGGCTGCCGGTGGACACGCCGCCGATCGCGTCGACCACCTCGTTGCCGGAGACGACCTTGCCGAACACCGCATAGCCCCAGCCCTGCGCATTCGGCGCCTTGTGGTCGAGGAAGGCGTTGTCGGCCGTGTTGATGAAGAACTGCGCGGTCGCCGAGTGCGGGTCGGAGGTGCGCGCCATCGCCAGCGTGTAGTGGCGGTTCTTCAGCCCGTTGTCGGCTTCGTTCGCGATCGGCTTGCCGACGGACTTCTGCTTCATGCCCGGCGCGAAGCCGCCGCCCTGGATCATGAAGCCCGGGATCACGCGGTGAAACACGGTGCCGTCGTAGTGACCGCTGCGCACATAGTCCGCGAAGTTGGCGGCCGACTTCGGCGCCTTCTCGGCATCGAGTTCGACACGGATCGTGCCGTGGCTGGTTTCGAGGTCGACGAGTGGGTTCATGGCTTACTTCTCCAGCGTTGCAGATTTGATGACGACCGGCGTCACGGGCACGTCGCCCGGCCCGGTCGGCACGGCCTTGATCTTGTCGACCACGTCCATGCCCGAGATGACCTTGCCGAACACCGCGTAGCCGTTGCCGTCGCGCGCGTTGGCGGCGTCGAGGAAGGCGTTGTCCTTGACGTTGATGAAGAATTGCGCCGAGGCCGAATCGGGATCGTTGGTGCGTGCCATCGCGACGCTGCCGCGCACGTTGACGAGGCCGTTCTTGCTCTCGAGCGGGATCGGCGGGCGCGTCGGCTTTTGCTTCATGTCGGCCGTCATGCCGCCGCCCTGGATCATGAAGTTGCCGATCACGCGGTGAAAGATCGTGCCGTCGTAGTGACCCGCCTTGACGTACTGGACGAAGTTGTCGACCGTCTTCGGCGCCTTCGCGGCGTCGAGCTCGATCACGATGTCCCCCATCGTCGTCACGAGCTTGACTTTCTGTGCCCATGCCGGCGCGGCGAGGCCGAGGCTGAGCGCCAGCGCGGCAAGCACCTGCGCCGCGCGCAGCTGGGTCGGTTTGAACATCATGCGGTCGAACTCCTTCAAGGTCACAGAAACAGGGAGGCGTGCTGCGAGCCAGTGCCGCAGTCGGACGATCAAGGCGAGCCCTTCTTCGCCGCGCCCGAGGCCGGCGCAGCGACGCTGCGCGCCGCAACCGGTTTGAGCGTGAACAGACCGCGCAGCTGCGCGCTCTTTGGCGCAAGCGCGGCGTTGTCGGGCTCGAGCTGCTGCGCGCGCGCATAGGCCTGCGCGGCGAGCCGTGCATAGACGTCGCCGAGATTTTCGTAGGCGGTTGCGTAACCGGGATTGCCACGGATCGCGGCTTCGAGCGCGACGCGCGCCTTGTCGTATTGGCCCTGGCCGGCATAGAGCACGGCGAGGTTGTTGTACGGCTCGGCGAGCTCCGGATAGTCGGCGGTGAGGGCGGTGAAGACCTCGATCGCCTCGGCCGTCTGCTGGCGCTCGGTGAGCATCACGCCCTTGAGGAATCGCAACTGCGGATCCTTCGGCTTCTGGGCGAGGAACTGATCGAGCTTGACCGCCGCTTCCGTCGTCTGACCCGCGCGCAGCAGTTGTTTGACCTCGGCCGCCTCGTCGGCGCGTGATGCGCTGCACACGCCGGCGAGCAGCACGGCCAGGACCAGCGCGGTGGTCGAACGGATGCGGATCATGAGGCTTTCGAGGGGGCCGCGGTGCAGCCGCTTTGGGGAAGTTGCGGGGCTCGCCGCGAAGGCGCGCCGCTATACTGATTCGATTCTAGTTCAGCCCCTTGTCGCGGCGCGTTCCGGTGGGCGTTTGCCACTCGGCACCCCGGGCGTGTCGCCTAGCGTTTGCCACGGTTCGAAGCCGTCTGTCGCCGTTGTCCGGCAGCAGACCTTCGGAGCGCGGACGAATCCAAACTTCCTCATGAGCCTGCGGATATACAACACGCTGTCGCGCAGCGTCGAGCCCTTTTTGCCCATCGATCCGGGGCAAGTCCGCATGTATGTCTGCGGCATCACGATCTACGATCTGTGCCATGTCGGTCACGCACGCTTTCTGGTGGCGTTCGATGTCGTCGCGCGCTGGTTGCGCACGCTCGGGCTGCAGCTCACCTACGTGCGCAACATCACCGACATCGACGACAAGATCATCCGCCGCGCGCTCGAGCTCGACATGCCGATCCGGGAACTGACGACGCGCATGACGCAGGCGATGCGCGAGGACATGGCGGCCCTCGGCATCGAGCCGCCGACGCATGAACCGCGCGCGACCGAGCACGTCGCCGGCATGCTCGAGCTGATTGGCAGGCTCGAAGCGCGCGGCCTTGCCTATCGCGCAAGCGAGGGCGACGTGAACTTCGCGGTGCGCAAGTTTCCCGCCTACGGCAGCCTGTCGGGGCGCTCGGTCGATCAGTTGCGCGCCGGCGAGCGCGTCGCCGTCGCCGGCAGTAAGGATGACCCGCTCGACTTCGTGCTGTGGAAGGCGGCGAAGCCGAGCGAGCCGGCGGACGCGAAGTGGGACAGCCCCTATGGCCCCGGCCGCCCCGGTTGGCACATCGAATGCTCGGCAATGTGCAAGGCGCTGCTCGGCGAGCGCTTCGACATCCACGGTGGCGGCATGGACCTGATGTTCCCGCACCACGAGAACGAGATCGCGCAAAGCGTGGGCGCGAGCGACAGCGGGCACTTCGCGAATGTGTGGATGCACAACGGCCTGCTGAATCTGGACAACGAGAAGATGTCCAAGTCGCTCGGCAACATCCTCACGATCCGGGAGGTGCTGCAGCGCCATGACGGCGAGACGCTGCGCTTCTTCTTCCTGCGCACGCACTATCGCAGTTCGATCGCGTTTTCCGAGGCGAACCTGGAGGATGCGCGCAGCGCGTTGCGACGCCTCTACACGGCGCTCGACGGCATCGAAGCGGTGGCGGACGGCGCACTGGACTGGAGCGATCCGCGCGCCGCGGCGTTTCGCGCCGCCATGAACGAGGACTTCGGCACGCCGGAGGCGGTGGCCATACTCTTCGAACTCGCAGCCGACCTCAATCGAACGCGTTCGCCGGCAACGGCGACGCTGCTCCGGCAGTTGGGCAAGGTCCTGGGCCTGCTGACGCAAACGCCGCGCGACTTCTTGCAAGGCGGTGGCACGGTCGATGAAGCGATGATCGAGCAACGCATCGCAGAGCGGGCGGCGGCCAAGAAGGAGCGCGATTTCGCGCGCGCCGATGCGATCCGCGACGAACTCGCCGCGATCGGCATCGAACTGAAGGATTCGGCGCAGGGCACGCGCTGGGTCAGGGCCTGAGCGCACGCAGCGGCATGGCAGCACCGGCATCCCAACGGCAAGGCGCGGCCTGAGCATGGTCCGAACCGTCACACCCGAGTACTGGGACGAAGCCTGCAAGCACCTGGCCAGGCGCGACCGCGTCATGCGCAAGCTGATCCCGCGCCTTGCCGAGGGCCGGCTGCAGTCGCACGGTGATGCCTTCACGACGCTCGCGCGTTCGGTCGTCGGGCAGCAGATCTCGGTCAAGGCGGCGCAGACGGTCTGGGAGCGTCTGACCGCGGCCGTCGATGGCGGCGAGACGGACGGCCTGCACGCCATCGCACCGGCCGCGGTGCTTGCCCTCGACACCCAGGAACTCCGCGGCGCCGGGCTGTCGGCACGCAAGGTCGAGTACCTCGCCGATCTGGCGCGTCACTTCGAGTCGGGCGCGGTGCACGTGGCGCAGTGGCGCGAGATGGCCGACGAGGCGATCATCGAGGAGCTCGTCGCGATCCGCGGCATCGGGCGCTGGACGGCGGAGATGTTCCTCATCTTCCACCTGATGCGGCCGAATGTGCTGCCGCTCGACGACGTCGGCCTGCTCAAGGGCATCAGCCTGAACTACTTCAGCGGCGAGCCCGTTTCGCGTGCCGAAGCACGTGAAGTGGGCGACGCCTGGGCGCCTTTTTGCTCGGTGGCCACATGGTACATTTGGCGCAGCCTCGACCCCCTGCCGGTGGCCTATTGAAGCGCGGATCAGACGCTGATCGAGCGTCGATCCTGGCCCACCGTTGCGCACAGTGACGCGCACATTCCCCAACCCGCGGGACTTCAGGAATTCAGTTGCATGAGCAAACGGCACTTCCTCGGATTTGAGCAACCGATCGCCGATCTCGAGGCCAAGATCGAAGAACTGCGCTACGTTCAGAGCGAATCGGCGGTCGACATCTCGGAAGAGATCGAGCGCCTCGGCAAGAAGAGCCAGCAGCTCACGAAGGACATCTACTCGAGCCTGTCGCCCTGGCAGGTGACGCTGATCGCGCGCCACGCGCAGCGCCCCTACACGCTGGACTACGTGAACGAGATCTTCACAGAGTTCCAGGAGCTGCACGGCGACCGTCACTATGCGGACGATCAGTCGATCGTCGGCGGCCTGGCGCGCTTCAACGGCCAGGCCTGCATGGTCATCGGCCACCAGAAGGGGCGCGACACGAAGGAGCGCGGTGTGCGCAACTTCGGCATGTCGCGGCCCGAGGGTTATCGCAAGGCGCTGCGCCTGATGAAGCTGGCCGAGAAATTCGGCCTGCCGGTCTTCACCTTCGTCGACACGCCGGGCGCCTACCCGGGCATCGGCGCCGAGGAGCGCGGGCAGTCGGAAGCAATCGGGCGCAACATCTTCGAGATGGCGCAGCTCGAGGTGCCGATCATCGTCACCATCATCGGCGAAGGCGGCTCGGGCGGCGCGCTGGCGATCAGCGTCGGCGACCAGCTGCTGATGCTGCAGCACTCGGTCTATTCGGTCATCTCGCCCGAGGGCTGCGCATCGATCCTGTGGAAGTCCTCCGAGCGCGCGGCCGAGGCCGCCGAGGCGCTGGGCATCACGGCGCACCGGCTGAAGGCGCTCGGCCTTGTCGACAAGATCGTCAGCGAGCCCGTGGGCGGCGCGCATCGCGACCCGAAGCAAATGGCGGCCTATCTCAAACGCGCGCTGAACGACGCGCTGCGCCAGGTCGCCGACCTCGACCTCAAGCAGTTGCTCAAGCGCCGCTACGACCGCATCCAGTCCTACGGCCGCTTCAACGACACCAAGGATCGCTGAATCGGTGGCAGCCGCACCGGTGGCCTTGCCTGAAGCGTGAGCCGGTCCAGCCTGGCGGTTGCCTACAGCGGCGGGCGCGATTCGAGCGCACTGCTGCATGCGACATTGGCCGCGGCAGCGCCGCTCGGGCTCGCCGTCGTCGCGCTCCACGTCCATCATGGCCTGAATCCGCAGGCCGATGCCTGGCTCGCGCACTGCGCGGCGCAGTGTCGCCGCTGGGCAGCGCGCGGTCGGCCGATCACTTTCGCGCATCGGCGCCTTGCCGGCGCGCCGCAGCGCGGCGAGAGCGTCGAGGCCTGGGCGCGCCGCGAGCGCTACGCCGCGCTGCAGCAGATGGCGGAGGCGCACGACGCATCGATCGTCCTGCTCGCCCACCATCGCCGCGACCAGGCGGAGACGCTGCTGCTGCAGGCCCTGCGCGGCGCCGGTGTCGCGGGGCTGGCGGCGATGCCGGCCAGTGCGCAGCGGGGCAACATCACCTGGGCGCGGCCGTGGCTGGACGTCGATCCGGCGCGCATCGACGCCTATGTGCGTCGCCACAGACTGCGGCACATCGACGACGGCAGCAACGCCGACCCCCGTTTTGCGCGCAATCGCCTGCGGCTGCAGGTCTGGCCCGCGCTGGTTGAAGCCTTCCCGGATGCGCAAGCCGCGTTGGCGAAGAGCGCACTTTGGGCGCAGGAGGCGAGAGCCTGTTGCGATGCCCTCGCGGCGATCGACCTGACGACGATCGCGGATGCGCGCGGGCTCGACCTCGCCGCGTGGTCAGCCCTCGCGCCGGAGCGCCGCAGCAACGCGCTGCGTATCTGGCTCAAAGTGCAGACCGGGGTCGCCCCGTCGAATGCCAGCATGGAGCGCCTGCTGCGCGAGTTGACGGCATCGGCCTCGCCCGCGCTTTGGCCGCTCGGTGGCTTCGAGCTGCGCCGCTATCGCGGCCGGCTCAACTGCGACGAAATCGCTGAGCCCGCCGCACCGGCGCCGCGGGTGTCGACCGTCACGATGACACGTGCCGGCCACTACGCGCTCGCCGGCTGGGGCGGCAGCCTGCGCCTGCGCCGCGTGCGGCAGGGCGGCGTCGCGCTCGACGCGCTGGCGCAGGCGCGGCTTGTCGAACGCACCGGCGGCGAGCAGTTCCAGTCGGCTCCGGACCGTCCACCGCGCAGCCTTAAAAAGCAGTTTCAGGCCCGCGGCGTGCCGCAATGGAACCGGCAGGGGCCGCTGGTCTACGACGATGCGCGGCTCGTTTTCGTCCCCGGCCTCGGCATCGATGCACGCGTGCTTGCCGTGCCCGGGCAGGCGCAGGTGAGCCTCGAGTGGATCGCCGACGCGCGCTGAAGCCGACAGCGGCCGGCAACTCCGGGTCGGCAAGATTGCTGCGGCGCAGCAGCTAAAATGCGCGCTTCCTGCGCGGCGCAAGCCGCACACGTCGAAACCTTTCTCCGCACCGCGCGGCCCATCCCGGCCCTGCACGGCGTCAATCCCTCATGGCACTGATCGTTCACAAGTACGGCGGCACGTCGATGGGCTCGACCGAGCGCATCCGCAACGTCGCGAAGCGGGTCGCGAAATGGGCCCGCGCCGGGCACCAGATGATCGTCGTGCCGTCCGCGATGAGCGGCGAGACGAATCGTCTGCTGGCGCTGGCGAAGGAGCTTTCCCCGACGCCGGCGACGCCCGATCTCGAGCGCGAACTCGACATGATCGCCGCCACCGGCGAACAGGTCTCGGTCGGGCTGCTCGCGATCGCGTTGCAGGCCGAGGGCGTGGGCTCGGTCAGCTACGCCGGTTGGCAGGTGCCGATCCGCACCGACTTCGCCTACACCAAGGCGCGCATCGAAAGCATCGACGACGCCAAGGTGCGCGCCGACCTGACGGCAGGGCGCGTCGTCATCATCACCGGCTTTCAGGGTGTGGACGCGCAGGGCAACATCACGACGCTCGGCCGCGGCGGCTCCGACACCTCGGCCGTCGCGGTGGCGGCGGCGATGCGGGCCGCCGAGTGCCTGATCTACACCGATGTCGATGGCGTCTACACGACCGACCCGCGCATCGTCCCCGAGGCGCGCCGCCTGCACACCGTGAGCTTCGAGGAAATGCTCGAGATGGCAAGCCTCGGCTCCAAGGTGCTGCAGATCCGCTCGGTCGAGTTTGCCGGCAAGTACCGCGTGCCGCTGCGCGTGCTGTCGAGCTTCACGCCGTGGGACATCGACGTCGACGAGGAAGCGCGCTCCGGCACCCTGATCACCTTCGAAGAGGATCCCACCATGGAACAAGCCGTCGTCTCCGGCATCGCCTTCAATCGCGACGAGGCCAAGATCAGCCTGCTCGGCGTGCCCGACAAGCCCGGCGTCGCCTTTCAGATCCTCGGCCCGGTGGCCGAGGCCAACATCGATGTCGACGTCATCATCCAGAACATGTCGCACGAGGGCAAGACCGACTTCTCGTTCACCGTGCACCGCAACGACTACGCGAAGACGGTCGAACTGCTCAAGGCCAGGGTACTGCCCACCACCGGTGCCGCCGAGCTCGTCGGTGACACCAAGATCTGCAAGGTCAGCATCGTCGGCATCGGCATGCGATCGCACGTCGGCATCGCGAGCAAGATGTTCCGCACGCTGAGCGAAGAGGGCATCAACATCCAGATGATCACGACGAGCGAGATCAAGACCAGCGTCGTGATCGACGAGAAGTACATGGAACTCGCGGTGCGCGCGCTGCACAAGGCGTTCGAGCTCGAGCAGGGGCTGGTTTGAAGCGCCAGTGATGGAAGCTGGCACAAATCGATGCGGATAGAATCGACGCCGTGCCGGAGTCGTGACCGAGTGGCCGAAGGTGCTCCCCTGCTAAGGGAGTAAGTGGGCAAAACCTGCTTCGAGGGTTCGAATCCCTCCGACTCCGCCAGAACCCCTGAGCCCTCGGCGATTGAGGGCTTTGTCGTTTCTGGCCTTGACGTCTGCGCGCGCGGCCCACGCAAAGTCGGAGCAGTTCGGTCGCGGGCCGACCAACAGCCCTGCTCGAAGTGGCTTCGCACATTGCAGGTATGCTGCCCGCCTTCCAGCTTCGGGTGACGCGGCCTCGTTTGCGCGTGCGTCCCGCGGAGCCGCTTTCGAGCGCCCGTGCTGGCACCTGTTTCATCGGAAAACGAACACGCATGTCGATCCCCAACGTCCAACGAATCTCAGCGATCGCCGCGCTCTCGATGGCCGGCCTGCTTGCCGGTTGCAGCCCGGAGGGCGGCGCGCCCGCGGGTGGCGGCAAGCCGGGTGGCGGCGGGCCGCCGCCGGCGGAAGTCGGCGTCGTCACCGTGACACCGCAAGGCGTCGGACTTGCGACCGATCTGCCCGGGCGGCTCGAGGCGACGCGTGTGGCGCAGGTTCGCGCGCGCGTGGCCGGCATTCTGCAAAAGCGCCTGTTTCGCGAAGGCAGCGACGTCAAGGCCGGGCAGGTCCTGTTCCAGATCGATGCCGCGCCGTACCGCGCGTCCTACGAAAGCGCGCGCGCCGTGCTCGCGCGTGCCGAGGCCAATCTGACGCAGACGAGCGCGCAGGTCAAGCGCTTCGAGCCCCTGATCAAGGCCAACGCGATCAGCCAGCAGGACTACGACAACGCAATCGCCGCGCGGGCGCTGGCCGAAGCCGATGTGCAGACCGGCAAGGCGGCGGTGGAGACGGCCAAGATCAACCTCGGCTACGCGACCGTCACCGCGCCGATTTCCGGCCGCATCGGCCGTGCGCTCGTCACCGAAGGCGCGCTCGTGGGGCAGGGCGAGGCGACGCAACTCGCCGTCGTGCAGCAGATCGACCCGATGTACGTGAACTTCACGCAGTCCGCAACCGATGTGCTGCGCCTGCGCAAGGCGGTCGAAAGCGGGGAGTTCAAGCGCACCGGTGGCGGTGGCGCCAGTGTCCGCATCGCGCTCGAGGATGGCACGCTCTACAAGCTGCCCGGCAAGCTGCTGTTTTCCGATCTGAGCGTGGACCCGAGCTCGGGCCAGATCATGCTGCGGGCCGAGATTCCAAACCCGCAAGGATTGCTGCTGCCCGGGCTGTACGTGCGGGTGCAGCTCGAGCAGGCGCGCGCCGAGGCCGGCATCGTCGTGCCGCAGCAGGCCGTGCAGCGCGGCACGAGCGGGGACAGCGTGATGGTCGTCGGTGCGGACGGCAAGGTGTCGCCGCGCAAGGTCACGATCGGCCGCTCGGTCGACGCGCAGTGGGTCGTGCTCGACGGTCTGGCCGCCGGTGAGATGGTGATGGTCGACGGCTTCCAGAAGCTGCGCGGCAATGCGCCCGTGAAGCCGGTGCCGTGGAAGCCGGCCCCGGCGGGTGCGTCGCCCCAGCCTGCTTCCGCGGGTGCGTCTGCGGGTGCGTCCGGGGCGGCGTCGGGGGCCTCGTCGCCGAAGCCCGCGGCAGCGGCGGCCTCCGGCGGCTGAGGGGCGCACCGCCATGCCACGTTTTTTCATCGACAGGCCGATCTTTGCCTGGGTGATCGCGCTCTTCATCCTCGTGCTCGGGGGTGTCGCGGTGAGCCGGCTGCCGGTCGCGCAATACCCGACGGTCGCACCACCTTCGATCGTGCTGACCGCGGTCTATCCCGGCGCGTCGGCGCAGACGCTCGAGAACAGCGTCATCAGCGTCATCGAGCAGGAAATGAACGGCTCGCCGGGGCTGATCTACATGGAGTCGGTCAGCCAGGCGAACGGCGTCGGCTCGGTGACGCTGACCTTCGAGGCCGGCACCGATGCGAGCCTGGCGCAGGTCGATGTGCAGAACCGCCTCAGCCGCGCCGCGCCGCGCCTGCCGTCGGCCGTCACCCAGCAGGGCGTGCGGGTCGACAAGGCGCGCTCGAACTTCCTGCTGTTCACGATCCTGTCGAGTGACGACCCGGCCTGGGACCCGGTCGCGCTCGGCGACTTCGCGTCGCGCAACGTGCTGCCCGAACTGCAGCGCATCCCCGGCGTCGGCCAGGCGCAGTTGTTTGGCACCGAGCGCGCGATGCGCATCTGGGTCGATCCGGCCAAGCTCGTCGGCTTCGGGCTGACGCCGGTCGACGTCAACAACGCGATCCGCTCGCAGAACGCGCAGGTCTCGTCGGGCAGCATCGGCGACCTGCCCAACATCGCGGGCCAGGGCATCTACGCGACGGTCGTCGTCAACGGCCAGCTCACCACGGTCGAGCAGTTCGGCAACATCGTGCTGCGCGCCAACACCGACGGTTCGAGCGTCAAGCTGCGCGACGTGGCGCGCATCGAACTCGGCGGCCAGAGCTACGGCACCTCGGCGCGGCTCAACGGCAAGCCTTCCACCGGCATCGGCGTGCAGCTCTCGCCGACCGGCAACGCGCTCGCCACCGCGACGCTCGTGCGCCAGCGCATGAGCGAGCTCGCCACCTACTTCCCGCCCGGCATGAAGTGGGACATCCCCTACGACAGCTCGCGCTTCGTCAAGATCTCGATCAGCCAGGTGGTCGAGACGCTGATCGAGGCCGTGATCCTCGTCTTCCTCGTGATGTACCTGTTCCTGCAGAACCTGCGCTACACGCTGATCCCGACCATCGTCGTGCCGGTCTCGCTGCTCGGCGCGTTCGGCGTGATGTTCGTCGCCGGCTTTTCGATCAACGTGCTGACGATGTTCGCGATGGTGCTGGCGGTGGGCATCCTGGTCGACGACGCGATCGTCGTCATCGAGAACGTCGAACGCATCATGAGCGAGGAGGGCCTTTCACCGCGCGAAGCGACGAAGAAGGCGATGGGCCAGATCACCGCCGCGCTGGTCGGCATCACCGTCACACTCGTCGCCGTGTTCCTGCCGATGGCGCTGTTCGGCGGCTCGGTCGGCAACATCTACCGGCAGTTCTCGCTCGTGATGGTGAGCTCGATGCTGTTCTCGCTCTTCCTCGCCAACTCGCTGACGCCGGCGCTGTGTGCGACCTTCCTGAAGCCCGTCGAAGCCGGGCACAAGCACGGCAAACGAGGTTTCTTCGGCTGGTTCAACCGCGGGTTTGCCGCGACGACGCACGGCTACGAAAGTCTGGTCGGCAAGATGTTGACGCGGACGACGCGTTTCCTGCTGCTGTTCGTCGCGATCATCGGCATCGTCGTCGTGCTCTTCATGCGCATGCCGGCGTCTTTCCTGCCGAACGAGGATCAGGGCTACATCATCGCCAACGTGCAATTGCCGCCGGGTGCGACGCAGCGGCGCACGCTGGAAGTGATGAAGCAGGTCGAGGGCTTCATGCTCGCGCAGCCCGAAGTGGACAAGATGGTGAGCGTGCTCGGCTTCAGCTTTTCCGGCAGCGGCCAGAACGCCGCGCTCGCCTTCATCACGCTCAAGCCGTGGGACGAGCGCAAGGGGCCGGAGCATTCGGCGCAGGCCCTCGCGGGGCGCGCGTTCGGCGCGCTGATGGGTGTGCGCGACGCGTTCATCTTCGCGGTGAGTCCGCCGTCGATCCCCGAGCTCGGGAGCGCGACGGGCTTCACTTTCCGCCTGCAGGACCGCGGCGGCAACGGCCACGAGGCGCTGCTCGCCGCGCGCAACCAGCTTCTCGGCATGGCGTCGCAAAGCAAGGTGCTCGCCGGCGTGCGCCCGGACGGTCTGGAGGACGCGCCGCAACTGCAGATCGACATCGATCGCGACCGCGCGAGCGCGCTCGGCGTGTCGTTCGACAGCATCAACACGGTGTTGTCGACTTCGATCGGATCGGCCTACGTGAACGACTTCCCGAATGCCGGCCGGCTGCAGCGCGTCGTCGTGCAGGCCGACGCACCGAACCGCATGCAGCCCGACGATCTGCTCGAGCTCAACGTGCAGAACAACGCCGGCAAACTCGTCCCGTTGTCGGCCTTCGCGACGACACGCTGGGTCACCGGGCCGATGCAGAGCATCCGCTACAACGGGTTTCCGACGATGCGCATCGCTGGCGATGCGGCGCCGGGCTTTTCCACGGGTGACGCGATGAACGAGATGGAAGCGCTCGCCGCCAAGCTCCCGCCCGGCTTCGCCTTCGAGTGGACCGGGCTGTCGCGCGAGGAGCGCCTGTCGGGTTCTACCGCTGGCATCCTGCTCGCCTTCTCGATGCTCGCCGTGTTCCTGTGCCTGGCCGCGCTCTACGAGAGCTGGTCGATCCCGTTTGCGGTGCTGCTCGCGGTGCCGCTCGGTGTGCTCGGCGCGGTGCTCGCAGCCAATCTGGGCGGCCTGCCCAACGACATCTTCTTCAAAGTCGGGCTGATCACGGTGATCGGCTTGTCGGCGAAGAACGCGATCCTGATCATCGAATTCGCGAAGGACCTGCATGCCGAGGGCATGAGCCTGATCGAGGCCACGCGCAAGGCCGTGCATTTGCGGTTTCGACCGATCTTGATGACTTCGATCACCTTCATCTTCGGCGTGTTGCCGCTCATGCTGTCGAGTGGCGCAGGCTCGGCCAGCCAGCGCGCGATCGGTACCGGCGTGATCGGAGGCATGTTCAGCGCGACGCTGCTCGCCGTCTTCTTCGTTCCGGTCTTCTTCGTCGTCGTGCGAAACCGCTTCAAGGGCAGCGAACGACAGCGCAAGCTCTATACCCACGCGGGCGACAAGCCGGCCCCGGCCGCGCCCGAGGAGGCGGCGTCGTGAAGCGGCCTGCCCCCTTCGGCCGCCTGTCGGCGCTCGCCTCGGTGCTGGTGCTCGCCGGCTGCATCTCGCTTGCGCCCGACTACGAACGCCCGGCGCTGCCGGTGGCCGACCACTACCCGGCGCCACCGGCCGCTGCCGCGGCATCCGCTCCCGCGTCCGCCCCTGCATCCGCCCCTGCATCCGCCCCTGCATCCGCACCCGCGTCAGCTGCGCACGCGACGCCGGATGCGTCGAATGCATCGGCGCCGCCGGCGGCAGACATCGCCTGGCAGTCGTTCTTCACCGACGCGAAGCTCAAGGAGTTGATCGGGCTTGCGCTGCAGAACAATCGCGATCTTCGCGTCGCGGTGCTCAACATCGAGCAGGCGAGGGCGTTCTATCAGATTCGGCGCGCCGATCAGGTGCCCAACGTCAACCTCGGTGTCACCGGCAACCGGCTGACGAACGCCGATGGCGGCGTCACCGGCTCCTACGTCGCGGGCCTGTCCCTGGCGTCGTTCGAGCTCGACTTCTTCGGCCGCGTGAAGAACCTGAGCGACGTTGCGCTCAGCCAGTACCTGGCGACCGAAGAGGCGCGCAAGACGGTGCAGATCGCGCTCATTGCCTCGGTGGCCAACGCCTACTACAGCCTGCGCGCCGACGATGAGCAGCTCGAGCTTGCGCAGCGCACGCTCGAGACGCGCGAGACCTCGCGCAAGCTCACGAGGCTCAAGTTCGACAACGGCGTGGCGTCGGAGCTCGACGTTGCGCAGGCCGAGTCGCTCGTCGAAGGCGCACGCGTCGTGCAGGCGGCGGTTCGACGCTTTCGGGCGCAGGACGAGAACGCGATCGTGCTGCTCGTCGGCCGGCCGGTGGCTATCGAACTCGCGCCTGGCGCCACGCTCATCGGCGAGAAGATCGGCCCGGACCTGCCGGCCGGGCTGCCGTCCGATCTGCTGACGCACCGCCCCGACATCCGCCAGTCCGAACAGCAGCTGCGCGCCGCCAACTACAACATCGGCGCCGCGCGCGCGGCGTTCTTCCCGCGCATCAGCCTGACCGGCGCTGCCGGGTTCGCCAGCGGCGACCTGCTTGGGCTCTTCAACTCAGGATCGCTCGCCTGGTCGTTCACCGGGCAGATCATGCTGCCGATCTTCGACGGCGGGCGCAATCAGGCCAATCTCGATGCCGCCCGCGTCGGGCGCGACATCACCGTCGCGCAGTACGAGAAGACGGTGCAGACGGCGTTTCGCGAAGTGGCCGATGCGCTCGCCGGCCGCGCCACGCTCGGCGATCAACTGCGGGCCCAGCGCGCACAGGCCAGGGCCGAGCAGGTCCGCTTCGCTCTGGCCGACCTGCGCTACCGCAACGGCGTTTCGAGCTTCCTCGAGGTGCTGGAGGCGCAACGATCGCTTTTCACGGCGCAGCTTGCCACGGTGCAGGTGCAGTTGACCCAGTTGCAGAACCAGGTCACGCTCTACAAGGTGCTGGGTGGCGGCTGGACCGAAGCGCAGGCGTCGAATTGATGCGGCGCCGCGCCCGGCCTCGGGGCTCGGGTTCAACCGCAGTTGACGCCCTCGCGCCGGCCATGCAAGCTCGCGGCGGTTGAACTCGATCGCGCAGCGCGCGTACTTCGGATGCCAAATGACTGAAACCGGCTTGCGCGGGGCCACGCGTGATGCGCGCGCTGCGCGGCACTTGCCAACGGCGCGCGCCGCCCGGCCGTCGCCTCAGCGATGAACGCAAACACCCGACGCCTGCTGAGCGGCTATGGCTGGTTCGATCACCGCGAGGATCTGCTGGCGCACGCGCCGGTGCGGCCCGAGCTCGTCGTCTGCGACGAATGCGACGCCGTCTATTCGCGGCGCCCGCTGGCGCGCAACGAGGTTGCGCGCTGCACGCGCTGCGGCTCGATGCTCGGACGCGGGCCTGTCTTGACGGTCGACGGGCAGCTTGCGCTGTCGCTCGCCGCGCTGCTCGTCTTCATCACGGGCAACCTGTCGGACATCGTCACCCTCAATCTGGGCGGTGCGCATTCGCAGGTCACGCTGCTCGAATCGATCGAGTCGACCTGGCAGACGGGCCAGCACGTCGTCGCCCTGCTCGCGGGAGCGACGGCATTCGCGTTCCCGCTGTCGGTGATCCTGCTGCGCCTGTACGTGCTGCTGCCGCTCACTGCCGGCCGGCGGGTAAGCGGCTTCGTGCCCGCGATGCGCGCGCTGCGCTGGGTGACGCGCTGGAGCATGGTCGAGGTGTTCCTGTTCGGTGCGCTGGTCGCGATCGTCAAGAGCGCGGGCCTGGCGAGCGTCATCCTCGGCGTCGGGCTCTTTTCGTACGCGGTGCTGACCTTCCTGCTGGCCGCCAACCAGGCCGCCGGTCTGCATGGCCTGTGGCGCCGTGCATCGGAGCTGCCCTCGTGAGCGCACAGGCAGCGTCGGCGCCGACGCAATCGCAGTTGCCCGCGGCGCAGGGGCCGTCGCCGGCGCCCTCGCAGATACCGACTGCGCGCAGGCTCGGGCTGCTCGGCTGTGAATGCTGTGGCCTCGTGAGTGAGGCGGCGCGCTCCGCCGGCCGTTGCCCGCGATGCCATTTCGCGCTCCACGTGCGCAAGCCCGACAGCCTGCAGCGCTGCACCGCCTACCTGATCGCGGCGGCCTTGCTCTACATCCCGGCCAACGTGCTGCCGATCATGAGCACCGCAAGCTTTGTCTACGGGCGCGAGCAACACACGATCGTCGGCGGCATCCTCGAGCTGTGGCAGACGGGGTCGTGGGAACTGGCCCTGATCGTCTTCATCGCAAGCATCGCGGTGCCGATCCTGAAGATCGGCGCGCTTGCGTTGCTCGTGCTGACGGCTCGACGACAATCGCGCTGGCGTCAGATCGAGCGGGCGAGCCTGTATCGTCTGCTCGAGACCGTCGGCCACTGGTCGATGCTCGACGTGTTCGTCGTCGTGCTGCTCGTCGGCATGGTGCGCTTTGGCGCGCTCGCCACCGTCGAGCCCTCGGCCGGGCTGCTCGCGTTCGGCGGCGTCGTCGTCCTGACCATGCTCGCTTCGGCGAGCTTCGACCCTCGCCTGATCTGGCCCGAAGATGACTGAAGAATCCGAACCGACGAAGGACGCCCCCGCCACCCCGCCCGAGGTGACGGTCGTGCGCCGCAAGCGCATGCGCCTGTCCCTCGTCTGGCTGGTGCCGATTGCCGCGCTCGTCGTCGGTGCGGTGCTCGTCGTGCGCGCGCTGACCTCGGTCGGCCCCGAGATCACGATCACCTTCCGCAACGCCGAGGGGCTCGAGCCGGGGCGCACCGAGGTCCGCTTCAAGGAAGTCGTCGTCGGCAAGGTGAGCAGGGTGGCGCTCAGCCCGGACCGCGAGCGCGTGCGGGTGTCGGTCAAGCTCGACAAGAGCGTGGAAAGCCTGGCCGTCGAAGACACGCGCTTCTGGGTCGTCAAGCCGCGCGTCGGGCTGGCCGGTGTGACGGGTCTGGGCACGCTGTTTTCAGGTTCCTACATCGGCGTGGATGCCGGCGTGTCGGCCGAAAACCGAACCCATTTCACCGGGCTCGAGGCGCCGCCGCTCGTGCTGCGCGACGAGCCCGGCCGCATCTTCAAGCTCGTCGCCAAGGACCTCGGCTCGCTCGACGTCGGCTCGCCGGTGTACTACCGCCGCGCGCGCGTCGGCCGCGTCGTGGGCTATGCGTTGGACCCGGCCAAGGACACGCTGGACGTCCAGGTCTTGATCGAGGCGCCCAATGAGCAACTGGTGACGAACCGATCTCGCTTCTGGAACGCGAGCGGCATCGACGTGACGCTCGACGCGAGCGGGTTCCAGATCAACACCGAATCGCTCGCATCGCTGATCGCGGGCGGCGTCGCGTTCGGGAACGCGGAAGGCGAGGGCGTCGCTGCCGCCGCGCCGGCCGAGTCGCAGTTCGAACTCTTCAAGACACGCAAGGCAGCACTTGCGCCCCCCGACGGGCCGGCGCAGCGCGTGCGCATGGTGTTCGACCAGGCCCAGCGCGGGCTCGTCGTCGGTGCGCCGGTCGACATGCTCGGCCTCGAGGTCGGCACCGTGCGCAGCGTCAAGCTGATGCACGCGCCGGGCAGCGACAGGTTCCCGGTCGAGGTGACTGCCGATCTCTACCTGCAGCGCCTGGGCAACGTGCGCAGCCAGTTCAAGCCCGCGGCGGCTTCGAACAAGCAAGTGGATACGCTCTTCCTCAAGCAACTGGTCGATGCCGGCATGCGCGCGCAGGTGCGCACCGGCAACCTGCTGACCGGGCAGCTCTACGTGGCGCTCGACTTCCCGCAAAAGACGACCAAGGCGACGCTCGACGCTGAAAAGGCGCCACCGACGCTGCCCACCATCCGTGGCACGCTGGCCGATCTGCAACCCCAGCTCGCCGAGATCGTGGCGCGGCTGGGCAGGGTGCCCTTCGACGAGATCGGCAACGACTTGCGCGCGACCCTGCGCAGCGCCGGCGCCGCGACCGACGGCCTGAAGGAAACGCTGGCCAGCGCGAACGACGCGATCAAGCGCCTCTCACCGGACGCACAACGCGCGCTGGTCGATGTGCAGAAGACGCTCGTCGCGGCCCAGGCGGCGCTCGCCAACCTGGACCGCAACGTCACGCAGTCGAGTGCGCCGCTGCAGCAGAACGTCAATCAGGCCCTGATCGAGATGAAGCGCGCGGCGCAGGCGCTGCGCGTGCTGGCCGATTACTTGCAGCGCCACCCGGACGCGCTGCTGAGAGGCAAACCCGCCGACCCCGACCCGGCCAGCCTGAACGAGAGCGGACGATGAAGAAAAACGATTCGCCACGGCGTCACCTGGCGACAGCCACGGCCGCGACAGCAGGTCTGGCGCTGGCCTTGCTCGTTTCCGGCTGCGGCTCGGCGCCGGCCCCGACGCATTTCCACACCTTGATGCCGCCAGCGTCCGCGAGCGCGGCGCGCGGTCACGCAGGCGAGGTGATCGACTGGCAACTCATGCCCGTCAAGATTCCGGCCCAGGTTGATCAACCGCAGTGGGTCGTTCGCGCCGCCGATGGCAGCCTCGTCGTGCTGGAACAGGAGCGCTGGATCGCGCCCCTCGCAGACGAGATCCACGCCGCCGTGGTCGAGCGTTTGACCCAGAGGCTCGGCCCACCGAAAACAAGTGAAGCCGCGAACTCATGGCTCGTTCGCATCGACATTCGGCGCTTCGATCTGGTCGCGGGCGGCCAGGCGACGCTCACCGCTGATTGGTCGGCAACGCGGGACGGGAGCGCGATCAACTGCCATGCGACCGTCGTCAGCCAACCCACCAGTTCGAGCTACACCGCACTTGCCAGCGCCCATCGGGAAGGCGTCGCCGAACTTGCCGACGCGATCGGCGCGGTGCTCAAGCGTTCAGGCAAGGGGCAGACGTTCGCGTGCCCATGATTTCGTTGCCATGGTCCATTCTTGCGATCTACAACATAGTTTACATAATATACATTGTAGCAAGTACGGGAAGAAGGTTTCGGACGGTCTCACCCGTGAAAGCCGATCCGATTGCCCTCTGCCGCAAGCCCCGAGGTCAGCTCGCCCAAGGCGGCATGGAGTCCATCGCTCACGTTCCGGCGTAAGGACCTCTTGCGCTGCGATTTGCGGCCGGCATCAAACGCCGCGCAAGCTGCGTATCGCGCAGGCTGCGCATCAAGCGGAACGCGGCGTGAGATCGCCGCGTGATTGCCGAAGCCGGCGTCGAGAAGAAATCTCTTTATTGTCAGAGGCTTAGCACATCAACTTAAAGTGCCAAGCGTGACAATCAGGCTTCAATGATCCGACTCTGACCCGGCTTGCGCATCGACGGACTTGTCGAACTCTTCGGCGTCAGGTTCCGCCTTCGCGATGACGGGTTTGTCCAGCGGCCGGCAGATGCGACGCTGAAGGCGCTCGAGACGATCGGACCGTGCAAGCGCCTGCAGCACCGCTTCCGGGTTCATCATCAGCGCGAACGGGTTGGCAACGGGTGTGGTCTCTTGCATGTTGCGCTCCTGGGCAAGACTTGCGTTTGGACACAAGCGCACTTTAAGTCGCTGGCAACGAATGGGGAGTCATCCTTTGCCCAATAGCAACGTCAGGGAAACGCCGACAACGCCACTGCGTCACGCTTTGCCGCCCACACGCCTAGCCGCCCGGCTTCGACAAGCGAACCGCGAGCCATTCGCGCCCCCCGCCCCGGGCGAAGTCTGCCGCGTTCATGTTGCGATCGTTGGTGCGCGTCGGGTCGGCGCCGCGCGCCAGCAACAGCGTCACGCTGTCTTCCTTGCCGTAGCGCGCCGCGAGCATCAGCGGCGTCGTGCGATCCGGCGATTCGGCATCGACGACAGCGCCACGCTCGAGCAGGAGTTGCACCGTTTTCGGCTCGGGCCCCGTGGCCGCATAGTGAAGCGGCGACCAGCCCTTCTTGTTGATCTCCGCGCCGCGGGCGATGAGTCGCTCGCTCCAGGCCATGTTGCCTCGAAGCACCGCCATCATCAACGCCGTTTCGCCCGCCTGGTTCACCGCGTTGACATTCAGGTTCGGCCGGGCCACCAGCGCTTCAGCGACGGCGAAGCTCTCCTCCTGCAGTGCAATGATGAGCGCGACCCTGCCGTTCGGGTCCGGTGTGTTCGGGTCGAAGCCCTTGTTCAGTAGCTCCGTGACAGTGCCGCCGTCGTTGCGTTTGACGGCGACGAAGAAGTCCTCGTACGAACCTGCCTGCGCCGACAAACTTACAAGTAAAACAATTAGATAGAGTGACTTCTTAATCCATGACATGAGAAGTTTCGCGGTCGATGCCGCCCTCGTTGACGCGCGCGAAGAGGCGCTCGAAATTGGATGAAGTCGCTTCGGCGACCGTCTGGACGCTGCAGTTCTTGAGTGCTGCCAGCTGCTCGGCCACGAACACGACGTAGGACGGATTGTTGGTCCGCCCGCGGTGCGGCATCGGGGCCAGATAGGGGCTGTCCGTCTCGATCAGGCAACGGTCCAGCGGCACGAAGCGCGCCACGTCACGCAACTCGCTCGCGTTGCGGAAGGTCAGGATGCCGGAAAAGGAGATGAAGAACCCCATGTCGAGCGCCGATCGGGCGACCTCCATGGTCTCGGTGAAACAGTGGAACACGCCACCCGCGCTCTCGGCGCGCTCCTCGCGCAGGATGGAGAGCGTATCCGCCGAGGCGCTGCGCGTGTGCACGACCAGGGGCAGATCGACCGCGCGTGCCGCTCGGATGTGGACCCGAAACCGCTCGCGCTGCCACGCCATGTCCTCGATGCTGCGCCCGGCAAGCCGGTAGTAGTCGAGCCCGGTTTCACCGATCGCGACCACGCGCGGACGGCGCGCCAGGCCGACGAGGTCCTCCAGCGTCGGTTCCTGCACGCCCTCGCTGTCCGGGTGAACGCCGGCGCTGGCCCAGAAGTTGTCGTAGCGCGTCGCGAGCGCGTGCACCTGCGGGAACTCCTCCAGCGTGGTGCAGATGCACAGCGCGCGATCGACCTGGGCCGTGGCCATCGCCAACCGGATTTCGTCGACGCGCGCCGCAAGTTCCGGGAAACTCAGGTGGCAGTGTGAATCGACGTACATGCAGTGGCGGTCTTGATGACGCCAGTCACCGGGCGCTGGCCCGGCCTCAGATCGTCTGCGTCGGCTTGGACGACGAGATCGACGTGCCCAGGATCTCCTCGATCTTGAGCTTGAGCAGGCGCGTCTTCTCATCACCCGGAAAACGAACACCGACGCCCTGCGTGCGCCCGCCCGAGGCATTCGCCGGTGTGATCCAGGCGACCTTGCCCGCAACCGGGTAGCGCTGCGGATCGTCCGGCAGCGTCAGCAGCAGGTAGATGTCCTCGCCGAGCCGGTAGTCGCGCGTGGTCGGGACGAACAGGCCGCCGTCGGTCAGCATCGGCATGTAGGCCGCGTACAGCGCGCTCTTCTCGCGGAACACCAGTTGAATCACGCTCGGGCGCGCGCCGCCGACGGGCGCTGGCGCGGAGGGTCGGCCGGTGGGTTCGCTCATCGGCGCGAGTGTACCGAATCGCGCGGCGCGGCGGACGTGGCGGATGCGATGGGCGCACGCTCGCCCGCCAGTGCGCGCTGCCCCTGCAGCACGAGCGATTCGACCATCAGCCCCACATTCCACGGATGATCGGCATGGCGTGCCGAACGCCGCAGCGCCTGCCCCCAATCGGCGAGCCGCGGCAAGGCGGCGTCGCCCGGCACGCCCGCCGCCGGGAAGTAGCGCGGTGCGACGCCGCAGGCGGCGAGCATCGCGTCATGACACAGCTTTTGCAGCGAATCGATCACGAGCCAGACCGGCAGCCGCGACAGCGGCTGCGCGTCGCCCGCCGCGACGAGCGCAGGCAAGCGCGCCCACAGCACCGCGTCGAGGCCCATCGCATGACGCTCGAAGGCCGCAAGCGGTGCGCCCCCGCTCGACGCGATCAGCACCGGCGCATCGACGACGCCGGCATCCGCCAGCCAGCGTTCCGCGAGCGCCGCGTCGGGGGCCGGCAGCGTGAGCGCATGGCAGCGGCTGCGAACGGTCGGCAGCAGCGCGGCGGCGTCACCGCAGCCGAGGACGAATCGCTGCCCGCCCTGGGGCTCTTCGAGCAGCTTGAGCAGCGCGCTCGCCGCCGCCGGCGGCATGCGCTCGGCCGGGTAGATGACGACGATCTTGAGCCGCCCTCGCCCGCTGGTCAGCGTCGAGAATTCGATCGCCTGGCGCACCTGCTTGATCGATATCCATTCGCTCGGCTTCTTCTTGCCTTCGCCCGCATCCGCCGCATCGCCCGGCCGTTGCCAGCCCAGCGCGAGGTGCAGCGCCTCTGGCAGCAGCACGCGCAGATCCGGGTGAACCTGATCGGCGGTCGCCAGATGACAGCTCTCGCAATGCCCGCAGGCCAGACCGTCCGGCCGCTGGCTCTCGCTCGTTTCGCACAACCATGCGCGCGCGAGCGCGATCGCGAACTCGAACTGCCCTGCCCCCTGCGCGCCCTGCACCAGCAGCGCGTGCCCGCGCTGGGTGCGCAGCGCCTCGTGAAGCGGCGCCGCGAGCCACGGCAGCACGCCGCCTGGCATCGACTCCGGCGCCCCGCCGGGCGACGAGTCGCGCACGGCGCTCACAGGCCGCGCCCCGCAAGCACTTCGGCAATCTGCGCCGCCACTTCTGCAGGCGGACGCAGCGCGTCGATCCGGACAAAGCGCACCGGGTCCGCCAGCGCACGCCGGCGATAGCCTTCGATCACGCGTTCATAAAACGCCTCGTCCATGCGTTCGAAACGGTCCGGCGCACGGTCCGCGCTGCGCCGCTGGGCGGCAACCGACGCCGGCAGGTCGAACCACAGGGTCAGATCGGGCTGCAGGCCCTGCTGCACCCAGCCTTCGAGCGCGGAGAGCACCGCCAGATCGAAACCGCGGCCACCGCCTTGATAGGCAAAGGTGGAATCGGTGAACCGGTCGCACACGACGCAGGCACCGCGCGCGAGCGCCGGCCGGATCACCTGGCTCAGATGGTCGCGTCGCGCGGCGAACACGAGCAGTGCCTCGGTCAACGCGTCCATCGGTGAGCCCAGCACGAGTTCGCGCAGCTGCTCCGCGAGCGCGGTGCCGCCGGGTTCGCGGGTGACGATGATCTCGGCGCCGGCGCGCCGCAGGCGCTCGGCGACGGCGTCGATGTGGGTGGACTTGCCGGCCCCGTCGATGCCCTCGAAGGTGAGGAAGCACCCGGCCTTCACTTGCCGCGCTGGTATTGGTTCACCGCCCGATTATGCGCAGCCAGGTCATCGCTGAACTCGCTGCTGCCGTCGCCGCGGGCGACGAAGTAGAGCGCCTTCGTCCGCTCGGGCCGCACCGCGGCCTCGAGCGATGCCTTGCCCGGCATCGAGATCGGTGTCGGTGGCAGCCCGGTGCGGGTGTAGGTGTTGTAGGGCGTGTCGGCGAGCAGATCGCGCTTGCGCAGGTTGCCGTCGAAGCTCGCGCCCAGGCCGTAGATCACGGTCGGATCGGTCTGCAGCGGCATGTTCAGGCGCAGCCGGTTCGTGAAAACGCCTGCCACCTTGGCGCGATCGGTCGCGACACCGGTCTCCTTCTCGATGATCGAGGCCAGCGTCAGCGCCTCTTCGGCGCTGCGCAGCGGCGTGTCGGGCGCGCGTGCCTCCCACGCGGCCGCAAGCCGCCGCTGCATCGCGTGGTGGGCGCGCTTGAGCACGGCGATATCGCTGCTGCCCTTGCTGTAGGCATAGGT
>JAMLIM010000001.1 GCA_023954175.1 Rhizobacter sp. | reverse complement strand
GAGACCCAACCCATGACCCTGCCCCTGGTGGTGGCGATCACCGGCGCCACGGGCGTCGTCTATGGCGTCGAACTGCTGCGCGTGCTGAAGGACCTCGGGCAGCCGGCGCACCTGATCCTGAGCGAGGCCGCGGGCATGAACTTCGCGATCGAGACCGACACCTCGCTCGAGGAGGTGCGCTCGCTCGCCGCGGTCGTCTACAGCAACAAGGATGTCGGCGCCGCGGTCGCGAGCGGCTCGTTCCTGACGCGCGGCATGATCGTCGCGCCGTGCACGATCAAGACCTTGTCGGCAATCGCCAATTCGTTCACCTACAACCTCGTCGTGCGCGCCGCCGACGTGCAGTTGAAGGAAGGCCGCAAGCTCGTGCTGATGGTGCGCGAGACGCCGCTGCACAAGGGGCATCTCGAGCTCATGGCGCGCGCCGCCGATTGCGGCGCCGTGATCCTGCCGCCGATGCCGGCCTTCTATCACCGGCCGCAGACGATCATGGACCTGGTGCACCAGAGCATCGGCAAGGCGCTCGACCAGGTCGGCATCGAGCACAAGCTGTTTCGCCGCTGGAGCGGGCGCCACGACGCAGGAGATCACTCGAATCCTGACGCGAAATAGCTGCGTCGCGCTCGAAGGAACGCGGCGCGACAGCCTGCACACCTGAGGTCGATGCGCCACGCACCACACCCCTTCTGGCGCTTTTCGCTGCGCGTCTATCGCGCCGCCGGCGTGCAGCAAGCCTGCCTCGCGCTGCAGGAGGACTGCGGCGCCGACGTGAACCTGCTGTTGCTGTGCGGCTGGCTCGGGCTGGACGGCCGCGCGCTCGACAGGCGCCGCCTGCGTCAGGCGATGGCGTGTGTCGGCACGTGGCAGTCGGACGTGATCGCGTCGGTTCGACAGGCGCGGCGCGCGATCAAGCGCAATCCGCCGCCCGACGCTGAAGCGGCGCAAGCGCTGCGCAGGCAGATCCTCGCGCTCGAACTCGAACTCGAGTACGTCGAGCAATCGATGCTCGCCGATCTCGCCGCGCAGTGGCCGGCGCCGACGCGCCGCGCGCCGCCACGCGACGCGATCGAGGCCGGCCTCCTACGCTATCTGAACCTGCTGGGGCACGGCGTACGGCCGGCCGACGCGGTGCATCTGCAGCGCATCGTCGAGGCCTGCTGCGAGCTTCAGCTCACGCGCCATTGAACCTGCTTCCGGCAGTTGACCGCTACTGTCCGCTGGCAACACCGCATGAATATTGACTCTCAAGCCCACGGCGGCGCTCACCATTCGGGTGAGAGCGCCACGCGCCCGATTGAGCCGCGCTGCGGTTCGCGATCGAACGCGCGTACCCGTACAGCGCTGGCCCTGCGCGTCAGCCCTGCCGCGGTGGGCCGCTGCGCGGCAGGCTCGGCGCGACGAGCATCGCCGCGTAGAGCGCCAGATAGACGACGAACGGCGCCGCCCAGAGCAGCGCGGCAAGTGCCATCGCATCGTCGCCGAGGCCGTGCACACCGACCGCGAGCCGCAGCGCCGCGGCGGCGAACATCGCGGCGTAGGCCCATTGCATCGCGCGCGGCGCGTGCACCGGCCGGCCGGTATGGCGCAGGACGACACGCGTCATCAGGCCGAGCATCATCAGGCCGAGGGCGCCGACGGTGAAGGCATGCAGCCAGGCGTTCTCGGGCACGGCGCCGGTGAGCGCGGCGACCGCCTTCAGCGCGAACGCGATGACGAGCCAGGCGAAGCTCAGGTGCATCGCCCACAGCAGTGCTTCACTTCCTACGCGCCAGCCGCGCCAGCGCGCGATGCGCATCGCGTGCAGCACGGCGCAGGCAAGCGCCGCGAGCCCGACCCACAGACGCGGCGCACCGCCCAGGTCGAGCGCCGCGAGCAGCACGATCGCCGCCACCGCGAGCACCTCGAGCGGCAGCAGGAACGCCGCCTGATCGCCGCGCCCGCGCGCGCGCAACGCGTTGCCCGTGAACACAGGCGTCAGCACGCCGCCCTTGAGCACGTAGAGCACGACCAGCGCGTACACCCCCGCATGCAGGCCCGCGCGTGCAAGCGCCGCATCGCCCGCCAGGATGCCCGCGTGATAGACGCCGTTGGCGAGCGTGAGCGCGGCGAGGATCAGCGGCAGCAGCAGGTACCAGCGGTTCGCGACGCGCCAGACCTGCGGCGCGAGGATCGCGAACAGGGCCGGCATCAGCAGCATGTCGGCCGCCGCCGTGACGCCGCGCGGCAGCCAGGGCTCGGCCCAGAACGCGGCGCGGCCGAGCAGCCACAGGGCGGCCAGGAGCATGAGCCGCGCGCCCTGCACCTCGGGCGTGCCGGCCCAGCTCGGCAGCGCGGTGAGCAGCGTGCCGAAGATGATCGCGACCGCAAAGCCGAAGACCATCTCGTGCCCGTGCCACAGCGGCGGCGCGCTGCCGACCGCCGACAGATCGACGACGCCGGCAAACGCGCCGACGACGCCGGCGACGAGCAGCGGCGCGTAGGCGGCACCGAGCAGGTAGAAGGGGCGATAGCCGCTGCTCCACAGCGGGCGCGGCTTCATCGCGCCTCGGTCATCGTGTTGGGTCTGCGTTGGGCGAACATGCCGCACCGCAGCGACGCTCGCCGGGGTGCGTTCCCACGGAGCCGGGGCGCGGCACGCCGTGCCGCGAGTGGCGCACGAACCGCGCTTCGCGTCCGCGCCGAGGTCAATGCGCGGGCGCCGGATCGCCTGCGTGCCCGCCGGCGTCGGGCGATGGATGGCGGCGCCGCCACTCGGCCATCAACAACTCCTGCCTGGCGCGGGCGGCATCGGCATTGCGCTGCTTGACCGGCCCGAAGCCGCGGATCGTGTCGGGCAGCGCGGCGATCTCGCACGCCAGATCGAGATCGGCGGCCGTCAGTTCGGCGCACAGCCTGGCGACGGTGCGCTCGTAGTCCCGCGCGAGCGCACGCTCCATGCGGCGCTCGGCGCTGTAGCCGAGGATGTCGAACGGCGTGCCGCGCAGCACCTTCAGTCGGGCGAGAAGCCGCATCGCATTGAGCATCCACGGGCCATAGCGGCGCTTGAGCGGCTCGCCGCTCGCCGCGTCGTGCTTGCGCAGGCCCGGAATGGCGAGATGCAGGTGCACCTGCACGTCGCCGTCGAACGCGCCTTGCACCGCCTGCGCGAACTCGCCGTCGGTGTAGAGGCGCGCGACCTCGTACTCGTCCTTGATCGCGAGCAGCTTGCAGGCGTTGCGCGCGACGGCTTCGGCGAGCCGCGTGCTGCCCGGCGCGACCTGCGCTTCGGCGCGGCGCGCGCGCTCGACGAGGGCCGCGTAGTGCTCGGCGTAGCGCTCGTTCTGGTAGGCGACGAGCATCGCGCGCCGCCGCGCGAGCACCTCGGTGAAGTCCTGCGAGAGCCGATGCCCTGCGGGCACCACTTCGGCGCCGGCAGCGGCGCGCTCGGTGCCCTGCGGATCGTGCGCGGCGCGCCGCCCCCAGTCGAAGGCGCGCTGGTTGTCGGCGATGTTCACGTTGTTGAGCTCGATCGCGCGCATCAGCGCCGCGCGCGAGACGGGCACGCAGCCGCGCTGCCAGGCGTAGCCGAGCAGGAACATGTTGGCGACGATCGAGTGGCCGAGCAGCAGCGACGCGAGCCGGGTCGCGTCCAGCGCGTCGAGCGCGTCGTCGCCGACGGCGCGCCGCACCGAATCCGCCGCCGCGTTGGAAGCCAGGGGCCGCTCCGGATGACGGACGAACTCGCCGCCGATCACCTGCGCCGTGTTGAGCACGACGCGGGTGCGCCCGCGGCGCATCTTCGACAGCGCGTCGCTGCCGGCGGTGACGACGAGTTCGCAGCCGAGCACCGCATCGGCCTGGCCGGCGTCGATGCGCACCGCGTGCAGTTCGTCCTGCCGGCGCGCGATGCGCACGTGGGACATCACCGCGCCGCCCTTTTGCGACAGGCCCGTCATGTCGAGCGCGGTCACGCCCTTGCCTTCGAGGTGCGCCGCCATGCCGACCAGCGCGCCGATCGTGACGACACCGGTGCCGCCGACGCCGGCGATCAACAACCCGTAGGGCGCGTCGAGCGCAGGCAGCACCGGCTCGGGCAGACCGTCGAACGCCGTCGCGGCGACTGCCGCGGCCGGCGCCCGCTTGAGCGTTGCGCCTTCGACGCTGACGATGCTCGGGCAGAAGCCCTCGACGCAGCTGTAGTCGAGGTTGCAGCTGAACTGGTCGATCGCGCGCTTGGTGCCGAACTCGGTCGCGACCGGGACGACCGACAGGCAGTTCGACTTCAGGCTGCAGTCGCCGCAGCCGTCGCAGACGCGCTCGTTGATGAAGATCCGGCGCGGCACGGCGACGGCCGACGTGTCGCGCTTGCGGCGACGCCGCTTCTCGGCGGCGCAGGTCTGGTCGAACACGAGCGCCGTCACGCCCGGCGTTTCACGCAGCGCGTGCTGCACGGCATCGAAGTCCTCGCGCGGGCGGATCTCGATGCCGGGCGCGAAGTCGGCGTCGCGCGGGTACTTCTTCGGGTCGTCGGCGAGCACGACGATCTTGCGCACGCCTTCGGCCGCGAGCTGGCGCGTGAGCTGCGGCACCGTGAGCTGGCCGTCGACATGCTGGCCGCCGGTCATCGCGACCGCATCGTTGTAGAGCAGCTTGTAGGTGATGTTGACGTCGGCCGCGACGGCGGCGCGGATCGCGATCAGCCCGGAATGGAAATACGTTCCGTCGCCCATGTTGGCGAACACATGCTGCACGCCGGCGTGCTCGGCCATGCCGAGCCAGGTCACCCCTTCGCCGCCCATCTGGGCGATCGTGAGCGTGTTGCGCTCCATGCCGACTGCCATCAGGTGGCAGCCCACGCCGCCGAGCGCGCACGAACCCTCGGGCACGCGCGTCGATCGGTTGTGCGGGCAGCCCGAGCAGAAGAACGGCGTGCGCATCGGCGCGCCGGCAGCGGCCGCCGCGGCCTCGTCCTGCGCGCGCAGGAACGCGAGGTGGTCGGTGATCGCCTCGCTCGTATGGAAGCGCTTCAGGCGCGCGGCGATCGCGCGCGCGACGACCGCCGGCGTCAACTCGCCGGTCGGCGGCAGCAGCCACTGGTGCGGCGGCGCCGGCCACTCACCGCTCTCGTCGAACTTGCCGACGACATGCGGGCGCACATCGTCGCGCCAGTCGTAGAGCATCTCCTTCAACTGGTACTCGATGATCTGGCGCTTCTCCTCGACCACGAGGATCTCCTCCAGCCCCTGCGCGAAGCGGCGCACGCCGGTCGCCTCGAGCGGCCACGCCATGCCGACCTTGTACAGGCGCAGCCCGATGTCGCGCGCCGTGCGCTCGTCGATGCCGAGGTCGGCCAGCGCCTGGCGCACGTCGAGCCAGGCCTTGCCGCAGGCGATGATGCCAAGGCGCGGCCGTGGCGCATCCCACACCAGTCGGTTCAGCCCGTTGGCGCGCGCATACGCGACCGCCGCGTAGATCTTGTACGCGTGCATGCGGTATTCCTGCACCAGCTGCGGGTCGGGCCAGCGCAGGTGCAGGCCGTCCTTGGGCAGCGCGAAGTCCTCCGGCAGCTGGATCTTCACGCGATCGGTCGCGATCTCGACCGCAGCCGAGCTCTCGGCCGAATCGGACGTCGTCTTCAGCGCGACCCAGCAGCCGCAGTAGCGCGACAGCGCCCAGCCATGCAGGCCGAGGTCGAGGTATTCCTGCACGCCGGCCGGCGCGAGCACCGGCATCGCGCACGCCGAGAACACATGCTCGCTCTGGTGCGCGACGGCCGACGAGCGCGCGCTATGGTCGTCGCCGGCGACGACGAGCACGCCACCGTGCTTCGACGTGCCGGAGAAGTTCGCGTGCTTGAACACATCGCCACAGCGGTCGACGCCCGGCCCCTTGCCGTACCACATCGCGAAGATGCCGTCCTTCTTCGCGCCCGGCAGCAGGTGCAGTTGCTGCGTGCCCCAGATCGCGGTCGCGGCGAGGTCCTCGTTGACACCGGGGTGGAAGCGCACGTCGTGCGCGGCGAGAAACGGCGCCGCCTCCTGCAGCGCGGTGTCGAGCCCGCCGAGCGGCGAACCGCGATAGCCCGAGACGTAGCCCGCCGTGTTCAGGCCCGCTGCGCGGTCACGCTCGCGCTGCAGCATCGGCAGCCGCGCAAGCGCCTGCACGCCGGTCAGGTAGACGCGACCGTTGTCGCACTTGTATTTGTCGTCGAGGGCGACAGTTGCCAGTTCCATATCAATTGCTCCACCGCGCTTGGCGCGGGACACGAGGTACGCAGCGATGCGGGTCGAAGAGTCGCTCGCGCGTTTGCGATGCGGGCCGCGATGGGCGCGGTGATCGCATTGATCGCGCGTCGCGGCGGCCCGTGCGCGCTGTGGGTTTCGGCTCTTTGGCGTTGCGCCAGGTGGTAACCGCTGCTGGCTTCATCGCTTTGGCGTCGCGCCGGGCGGCACCTGCGGTGGGGTCCAGCGCATGCGCGTCGCGCCAGGCGGTACCCGCCGGGGGCTCATGGTTACGCGGTCGGCGCACAGCGCCGACTGCACTGCGGTTCTCGGACAGGGGTCGCGTCGCAGAACTCGCTTCACTCACTTCGTTCGTTGCGCTCAGACAGTTGCGACGAGTCAGTCTACGAAGCGCGCTGCGCGCGCCGACCCCTGTCCTGCGATCCTCGTCGCTCCGCAAATCGCCCCCGGCGGGCACCGCCTGCCGCGACGGTTCTTCTCGTTCGTCGCGCACCACCGGGTTGCCTGCAAAGGCCTGCCGGGGCACGCCTTTGCCGCACCACTCTTCGCGCGCGACACTCACCCGCAACCAGCGCCGTCCCACTTCACTCCGCCGCGAACGTGTGAGTTCGGCGCGACGCTTCATGCGGCCTGCCCAGCAGCGGCACGAGCGGGCTTCTTCGAAGCCTCGAATAACCGTACGAACTCATCGACCGCGACGCGCGCGAATTCGGGTGTGTAGAGGTGCAGGTCGACCTTCTTCACGCGCGCGGGGTGGTCGAGCTTCGCCTCGAGGCGTTCGACGAAGGCGGCGTCGGCCTGCGGGTCGTAGATCGGCCGGCCTTCGCGATCGAGCGAGGACCAGCCCTTGAGCGGAACGAGGAAAGTCCACTCGCCACGCGCGGCGTTCAATCGTTCGGCGATCACGTCCGCGGCCTGGCGCAATTCGTCGGCGGTGGTGCGCACCTGCACGCGCAGCGCGTCCTGCACGTATTGCACGCGGTCCTTGGTCTTGTCGAGCATGTCGGCGCGCCCGCCGTACGAGAGGATGTCGAGTCCGCACGGCGCGAGAACGGTCGGGATGCCGGCCGCGGCGGCGGCCTTCAGGCGATCCGGGCCGGGATCGCGGTTGCCTTTGAACAGGTGCTCCATCACGCCGCCGATGCACAGATCGACCGCGCCCTGGAACGCGCCGTCGCGGATCATCTCCTCCATCGCGCGGTCGCCCTTGCCTTGCGCGTGGCAGACGATCGGCGTGAAGCCGGCGTCCTCGAGCATGCCGATCGCAGTCTGCACCGCCATCTCGCCGAAGCCGAACGACGAGATCGCGACGCACGGCTTGTCGAAGTGGAAGTCGGTGCCCTGCGTCATTTCGACCATGCCGCAGATCGCGCCGACCGCGTTCGTGATCTGTGCCTTCAGCAGCGGGTTCATCTTCACGATGTCGAGCACCGTGTGGTGCATCGTGATGTCCTTCGTGCCGACGTACTTGTCGATGTAGGAGGGATGCGCCGCCATCGGCGAGGCCATCAGCTTGGGCAGGCCGAACGGCAGCGTCTTCATGATCGACGTCGCGACCAGCGTCGCCGTGCCGCCGCCGATGCCGATCACGCCGTGCACGCGTCCCGCAGCCATCAACTCGGCGACGATGGCCGACGCGCCGCGGATCTGGTTTTGCGTCGCCGCGTCGCGGTCGCTGCGGTACTTCTCGCGCACCACCTCGATCGCCAGGCCGCCGCGCGCGGCGACATCCTCGGTGCGGATGTCGCCGGGGAAGGGCGGCGGCTCCTCCATGCTGAAGTCGAGCAGGATCGGCTGGTGGCCGCGCGAGGCGATCAGGTCCTTGACGAACACGATGTCCTCACCGCGGGTGTCGAGGTTGCAGATGATGACGATGCCCTTGGTCATGGTGCCCCTCGTCCGGCGCGTGCGCCGGCCGGCCCCCAAGGTCCACGAAGGGGCCCCTTCGTGGCCCTGGGGCCCGGGCCGGCTTGGGGGCGGCCCGGCGCTCGGCCCGGCGCCCTGCCGCAGTGCTCAGCGATGCGCGACACGGTCTGCGCGCTACTTCGTCGCCTTCTTGGGCGCCTCGGGCCGCGTCAGGCGATTGATCATCCCGGCCACCGGGCTCGCGCCTGCGAAGCCGTATTCCTTCCAGCGGTCCGACACCTTCTGCAGCACCTGGCGGTCCATGAAGATCTCGTTCGGCTTGTTCGCCCACTCGTAGGGCGTACAGGCGTCGAGGATGATGCGGCTCGTGATGTCGCGCGCGTCGATCGGCAGGCCGGGGTCGAGCGGCGTCGAGCGGCCGCGGTCGATGATCTGCGCCGAGCGCTTCGGGTCGAAGCGCGTTGCCAGCGCCCACCAGATGCGATCCCAGTCGTCGGCCTCGATGTCGTGGTCGACGGTGATCACGCCCTTGACGCCGTAGTGGCCGGTCGTGCTCGCGATGACGGCGTTGCCGACGTGGTTCGAGTGCCCCGGGTACATCTGCTTGACCGAGACGATGACCCAGAAGCGGCCGCACGCCTCGGGCGGGATGTACACGCTCTGGATGCCGGGCACCTTCATCGTCTCGAGGTCGTACCACAGCGTCGCGGTGCGGTTGAGCGACTGGATCATGTGGATGTCGTTGATCGGCTTGCCCACCGTCGTCGACCACATGACCGGGTTGTTGCGGTGCAGGATGCGCTTGATGCGCAGCACCGGCTTCGGATAGTCCTTGCCCTTGTTGCCCGAGTAGTAACCGGTGTATTCGCCGAACGGGCCTTCCTCCATCAACTCGTTCGGGTCGATGAAGCCCTCGGCGATGATCTCGGCGTTGGCCGGCAGCGTGAGGCCGGTGACGTCCGACTTGAACACCGGCACCGGCCGGCCGCGCAGTGAACCGGCGATGTCGTACTCGTCCATCTGCGCGCTGACGAGCGTCGATGCGGCGAGGAACAGCACCGGGTCGCAGCCGACGACGGCCGCCGCGGGCATCAGCTCACCGCGCTCGGCGTACTTCTTCATGTGCATGTCGCCATGCTTGCCCTTGATGATCTGCGATCCGAGGATGTCCTTGCCGAGCACCTGCGAGCGATAGGTGCCGAGGTTGGTCCAGCCGGTGTCCGGGTCCTGCGTCACGAGGTAGCCGGAGGTGACGAAGAAGCGCCCGCCGTCGTCGGGATAGAACCAGGGCGACGGGAACTTCTCGATGTCGATGTCCTTGCCGGTGATCTGGTTTTCCATCACCGACGGGTTGTCGACGAATTCCGGCTTGATCATCTGCTTGGTCGTCAGCTCCATCCACTTCTTCGACAACTGGCTCATCGTCAGCGACGGATCCTGCTCGAGCGCGATCGCGAGGCGCTGCGGCGTCGTGAATGCGCTCGTGAAGACGGGGATGTCGTAGCCCTTGACGTTCTCGTAGATCAACGCCGGGCCTTTCTGCTCCTCGTTGACCTTGGAGATGTGGCACAGCTCGTACTTCCAGTCGACTTCCGTCTTCACGCGGTGCAGTTGCCCATGCGCTTCCAGCGCGTCGATATAGCTGCGCAGGTCGTCGATGGCGCGGATTTCATTGCGTGCGTTCATGTGTACTCCGTTCGGGTTCAGGGGGAGGGGTTGTCGTCGTTGACGGTGGGAGGGGTGGTGTGGCTCGCGTTGCGTGCTACTCGAGAGGGTGCTGGTGGCGGATGATGTGAAATGGAATACGTGCATGCACGTCGCGCGAGGCAGCAACGGGTGCAGGCGCGTCGCGCCAGGCGGTACCCGCCAGGGGCTCATGGTTGCGCGGTCGGCGCACAGCGCCGACTGCACTGCGGTACTCGGCCAGGGGTCGCGTCGCAGAACTCGCTTCACTCACTTCGTTCGTTGCGCTCAAACAGTTGCGACGAGTCAGTTCACGAAGCGTGCTGCGCGCGCCGACCCCTGTCCTGCGATCCTCGTCGCTCCACAAATCGCCCCCGGCGGGTACCGCCTGGCGCGACGGTTCTTCTCTTTCGTTGCGAAGAGCGAATGCAACAGCAAAGGCGTGCTCGGGCAGGCCACGGCGCGCCTGCGCAGCGCCGAGAAGCACAGGGCTCGTGGCCGCGCGCGCAGCGCGCTTCGTGATCTGACCCGTCGCGATTGTCTGAACGGAGCGAACGCAGTGAGCGCAGTGAGTTGAGCGACGTGGCCGCGAGACCGAGCATCGCAGGGCAGTCGGCGCACAGCGCCGACCGCGGAGGTGAAGCGCCGTGGACTGCCCGGGCGCGCCTTTGCCGCGCCGATCACCGACCGCTTGATCGGGGCCATATCCCGCTCGTAGCTCCCGCAATGGCGCGTGAACTACCAGTTGAGGCTGGGCCGCGTCCACCTCAGCTCACCTTCTTGCCGGCCAATATGCCGGACAGGATGTAGTCCATCGCCGAGCCGGCCGTCTTGACGACCGGTGCCTTGGCGCGTGCGCTCCACACCGTCTCGGGGCGCGCTTGGAGGATGAAGATGTTGCCGCCCGCCGGCAGGTCCTTGTCGACCGCCCACTCGATGTCCATCGGCCGGCCGTAGTGCTTCTCGATCTGCTTGCCCATCCAGGCGAGCTCGGTGATCTCGTCGTCGATCAACGATTGCACGCGCTGGCGCTCGAGTGGCACGTCGGTCGTGCATGAGGTCTGCGTCTTGCGGTCGACGGTGACGCAGACGAGCTTTTGCGAAATCGTGCGGTCGATGATGTCGAGCGTGATCTTGTTGACGACGAAGTGATCCGGTGTCACCTCGCCCGAGACGACCGATTCGCCGAAGCCGAAGTTCGAGTCGATCACGATCACCGAGCGGTCGCCGTTGGCGGGGTGGATCGTGAACATCACGCCCGCGGTGTAGGCGTTGGCCATCTTCTGCACGCCGACGCTGATCGCGAGTTGTTCGTCGTCGAAATGGTGCTTGGCGCGGTAGTCGATCGCGCGCCCGGTGTACAGGCTCGAGATGCAGCGCCGCATGTGGTGCAGCACTTCGTCGATGCCGCGAACCCAGAGATAGGTGTCCTGCTGCCCGGCAAAGCTGGCGTCGGCGAGGTCCTCGGCGGTCGCGCTCGATCGCACCGCGACCGGCGCCGCCGGCAGGCCGCAGCGCAGCGACAGTTTGCGGTAGCACTCGGCGATCTCGTCCTCCATCTGCTCGGAGAAGTCGTGCGCCTCTATCGTTGCCCGGATGCGCTCGCTCGCGGCCTCCAGCGCATCGAGATCCTTCATGTCGATTCCGGCGAGCAGCGCGCGCACCTCGCGCACGATGCCGGCGTCGGCCATGAAGCGCCGAAAGCCTTCGGTCGTGAGTGCGAAGCCGGGCGGCACGCGCACGCCGGCGTTGATGAGTTCGCCGAGCGAAGAGCACTTGCCACCGACGAGCGCCACCGAGTCCTTGCGGCAGTCCTCGAACCAGGTGACGAGTGGCAGGCCCGAGGTCCCGGGCCGTGCCGCAACGTCCACCGCGTGCATCAGTGCGCTCATCGTCGTCGCGTCAGCGCGTGATGCTCACCGCACCGGTCGAGCCGTCGACGCGAATCTGCATGCCGGTCTTGATGATCTTGGTCGCCATGCCGGTGCCGACCACCGCGGGCATGCCGTATTCGCGGCAGACGATCGCGGCGTGGCTCATGACGCCGCCGACATCGGTGATGCAGGCGCCGATCTTGGCGAATGCCGGCGCCCACGACGGCGAGGTCGTCGGCGCGACGAGGATCTCGCCCTCCAGGAGCTCCCCGACTTCGGCGACGGTCTTGCACACCCGCGCCTTGCCTTCGACGATGCCGGGGCTGCCGGCGAAGCCCTTGAGCTCGGTGATGGTGTCGGGGTCGCCCACTTCCTGCACCGCGGCCCAGTCGGCGAGCGACTTGTTGGTCACGCCCCAGAGCACGATCGTGAACGGCTCCTGGATCACCTCCGGCGCGGTGCCGATCGCGGGCGGCGGGCTCCATTCCTTGAACTTCGCCATCACGCCCTTGCGCCATTCGATCTCGGCCGGCCAGGTCATGGTGCCGCGCGGCGTGACGCCGGTGGCCCAGGCGGTGACGATGTCCCACAGCGCGGACTTGATCTCGTCGCGGCGCAGCAGCCAGACGTCCTCGACGTCCTTGATGACGCCGTGCTCCTTCAGGATCGCGGCGACCTCGCGCATCTTGTTCCAGAACACCGAGTGGAACCAGTGCTCGACGTAGAACAGATGGTTCTCGACGTAGGGGAAGACGGTCTTGGCGCAGCCGAGCAGCTCGTCGAACTGCTTCAGATCCTCGGGCTTGTCGATCAGCGCGCGGTATTCGGCCGTGATGCGGTCACGCTCGGCAATCACCTTCGCCGTCGGGCGATCGATCGAGACGCCTTGCTTCAACTTGCCGATGTAGGTCGCGATGCCCGACAGCGGCACGTTCATCTGGTCGTTCCACGAACGGTCGTGATGGAACCAGCCGGTGCCGGTCGAGACGTTGAACCAGGGCTCCTTCGCGAGGGAGAGCGAGGTGAGCCACTCGACGCCCTTGGGCGTCTTCTTCAGCGCTTCCTCGACCACCGACCATTCGGGGCTGAAGGTCAGCACCTCTTCGACGCCGAGCTCGATCGCGCGCCGGGCGAGCTTCTTCAGCTCCTCGTCCGGCTGGTACATGATGACGTCGATGCCCGAGATCATCTGCGTCACGCGCTGCGCCGGAATGGTTGGGAAGAGCTTTTGCGCGAAATCGAGGAAGAACACGTAGGCCGCGTAGCCGAGGTTCAGGAACTCGAAGTGGTACTGCCAGCACTTGATGCCGAGGTTGATCAGGTCATCGTAGTTCTTCAGCAGGTGGTAGCCCTTCGACTCGCCGAGCGCATCCATGACCACGGAAATGTCTTCCATGTCGGCCAGCTTCGGGATCTCGATCGCCTCGAGTTCGCGGATGGTGGCTTCCATCTTCACCTTCCACTTGGCTTCGAGCGCGTCCCAGTTCTTGTAGTAGTGGCCGGCGCGCTCCATGAAATGCGGCACGCGGCTGCCGATCTCTTCCGGATTCTTCACCGGCACCGGCGAGATGTAGACATAGCCGTTGATCATGCGGTGATCGACGCCGCGCACCGGCGGCACCATGAAGATGCGGTTGTTGTACTGCGACAGGGCGAGGAACCAGGCCTCGTCCCAGATGGTGTCGAAGGGATACAGCGGCTCGGGATAGTGCAGGCCGTCGTAGAACCAGAAGGTCTCCTTCTCGTAGGCGTTGCGCACCGGGTCGTCGCTGACGAACTGGTACTGGTACGGATACATCCGCTCCCAGCCTTCGGTGCCCGGAATGGTCTTGGCCTTCACGTCGTGAGGTACGGGAAATTTCATGCTGTGTCTCCTTGGGTGTCCTTGGATCGGGGCGTTCTCGTGTTCTGGGCGAGTTGCCGCATCGCGCCCGGCTGCAGCCTTGTGGTTGCAATCGCCATGCCAGTGCTGCGCGTCGCGGCTGGACAGCGCCCTTGCCGCCGGGCGTCGGCGCACGCTGCGCGCACCGGCGCCCGTTGGCAGCGGCGCGGCCGGGGCTTGTCCGTATCGTCAACTTGTGCACCGCGGACGCTGCGGAATTGATCATTTGGTGAACGCTCGCAGCGATCGCACGACGAGGCGGTGCGCTTGCAGGTCGCCCTGTTTGATACCCATCAATGCAGCGGGCGCGCCCGAGGTCTACAAGCAAGGGCTCGGGAGGAGGCCCCAGCCGATGACGCAGCTCCACAGCATCGCGCGTGCGGTGAGCGACGAACTTCGCTCGCGCATTCACTTCTGCCAGCGCACCGGGCAGATCTGGCTGCACGAGCACCGCATGCTGCTTGTGCACGCCGAGGCGCAGGCGCTGCTGCGCAAGGAGTTGATCGACACGCTCGGCATCGAGCGCGCGCGCGGCCTGCTCACGCGCATGGGCTACGCCTCGGGCCTGCGCGACGCGGAACTGGCCCGCACCCGCTCGCAGGACTGCAGCGACGTCGAGGCCTTCATGACCGGCCCGCGCCTGCACACGCTCGAAGGCATCGTGCAGACGACGCCGGTGCAGCTCGAGCTCGACCGCATGACGGGGCGCTTCTACGGCGAGTTCCTGTGGGAGAACTCGTGGGAAGGCCAGTGGCACCGCCACCACTACGGCGTGCACGACGAGCCGGTGTGCTGGACGCAGATCGGCTATGCCTGCGGCTATGCGTCGGCCTTCATGGGCCGGCCGATCCTGTTCAAGGAGGTCGAGTGCGCCGGCATGGGCAACCCCAACTGCCGCATCATCGGCCGCCCGGCGCAGGAGTGGGACGACGCCGAGGCGCACCTGCGCTACTTCACCCCCGAATCGATCGCCGACCAGTTGATCGAGCTGCAGACCCAGGTCGTGCAACTGCGCTCGACGATCGGCGAGAAGGTGAACCTGCCGGGCGAGATGATCGGCAACTCACCAGGGTTCCGGGCCGCGTTCGAGCTGCTGCGAAAGGCCGCGAACAGCCACATCACGGTGCTGCTGCTCGGCGAGACGGGCGTCGGCAAGGAGCTCTTCGCGCGCGCGCTGCATGCGATGGGCGCACGCCGCGATCAGCCCTTCGTCGCGGTCAACTGCGCGGCGATCCCGACCGAGCTCGTCGAAGCCGAACTGTTCGGCGTCGAGCGCGGCGCCTACACCGGCGCGCAGGTCTCGCGCGAGGGCCGCTTCGAGCGCGCCGACGGCGGCACGCTGTTCCTCGACGAGGTCGGCGATCTGCCGCTCGCCGCGCAGAGCAAGCTGCTGCGCGTGCTGCAGGAAGGCGAGATCGAGCGCGTCGGCGACCATCGCACGCGCCGCGTCAACGTGCGCATGGTCGCGGCGACGAACGCCGAGCTTGCGCAACGCGTGCGCGACGGGCGCTTCCGGGCCGATCTGTACTACCGGCTCAACCCGTTCCAGATCGACATCCCGCCGCTGCGCGAGCGCATGGAGGACATCTCGCTGCTCGCCAAGCGCTTCTTGGAGAAGCACAGCGCGATCCATGCGAAGAAGCTGCGCGGCTTCACCGACAAGGCCAAGCGCGCGCTGCTCACCTACGGCTGGCCGGGCAACATCCGCGAGCTGCAGAACATGGTCGAGCGCGGCGTGATCCTCGCGCCGAGCGGCACGCGCATCGAGGTCGAGCACCTTTTCACCTCGCCGGCGCCGAGTGCGATGAACAGCGAACTCAGCCTCGGCCTCGACGGCAGCCTGGACGACCATCCGTGGGAGGCCGGCAAGGAGCTCTGCGAAGCTGTCTTCAACGGCGTCATGACGCTCGCGCAGGTCGAGGCGATGCTGATCGAAACCGCGGTCGACAAGGCGCACGGCAACCTTTCCGCCGCATCGCGCATGCTCGGCATGACGCGGCCGCAACTGGCGTATCGGCTCAAGCATCTGCACGACCCGGTGGTCGCGCCATGACTGTCGAGAGCGCGTCAAACCGGTGATTGTTCATGTGGCCGTTGTGCAGCAACGGCCTCGCCGCACTTCGAGCTGAACTACAGTTGTCCGGCCCAAGGATATTCACCGGACGCAACACATGGCGAAGTTTCTCAATACGAGCGGGACGAACTATCACCTTGAAGAATTGATCAAGGGGGCGCGTGATCGCCTGATCCTCATCAGCCCGTTCCTAAAGCTGAACGACCGCATGAAGGAGTTGCTCGCTGACAAGGACAGACTGAAGATCGACGTCCGGATCGTGTACGGAAAGAGCGAGCTTGCTCCAGCTGAGATCGACTGGTTGAAGGGGCTCACTTTCGTACGAACGTCGTTTTGCAAGAACCTGCATGCGAAGTGCTATCTCAGTGAAGAGGCGTGCATCGTCACCAGCCTGAACCTGTACGAGTTTTCGATGGTCAATAACAACGAAATGGGCGTACTGATCGACCGTGGGCAGGATGCCGACCTCTACCGCGACGTGTATGAAGAAGCCCAGCGCATCATTCGAATCAGCGAAGAAGTGCGCATCTCGCTCGAGCGCGTGGAGCCGACCAGGGAGTCCACCAGGCCGACCGACGCGGAGCCAATCAACGCCAGCGCGCATGCGTCAAACGCAACAGCAAGTGTTTCGGCCGCGACGGAGTACAACAAACTGACAAGCGCCAAACTGGCGGCGCGTCTCGGTGTAAGCACGAAGGAACTCCTGGACCGATTCGCGGCAGCAGGTTTTCTCGAGCTCAAGAACGATCGTCACTACGTCGCGCCGGCAGGCAAGAGCGCTGGCGTGGAATGGCGCCCCGGCCAAGGAGGAGGTTATCTGCTCTGGCCCGCTGGGCTGACGCTTCCTGGTCAGTAGCATTGCTTCGGCAGACCGGCATTCGACTCTGGCGATAACTCATACGGCGGGCCCTGTGTTCATGAACTTGCCTTCGCAAGCCAGGGACTACCTCACACAGCACCACGTGATGACGCTCGCGACGCAGGGCGCCGACGGTCCTTGGGCGGCGGCCGTCTTCTATGCGCATGAGGGCGCGAGCCTCTACTTCCTGTCCGCGCCGGCGACGCGCCACGCCCGCAACCTCGCGCACGACGCGCGCTGCGCGGCGACGATCCAGGACGACATCGCCGACTGGGCGCAGGTCCGGGGCGTGCAGCTCGAAGGGCGCACGCAGCGGCTGGACGGCGACGCCGCGCGCCTTGCGCATGAGCTCTACGGCCGCAAATTCCCGTTCGTCGCCAACCTGGCGCGCGCGCCGGCGGCGATCGCGCTCGCTTTCGCGAAGATCGCCTGGTACCGGCTCGACGCCGAGCGCGTCCATCTGATCGACAACAGCCGCGGCTTCGGCCATCGCGACAGTTTCGAGCTGGCGCCGCCGCGATGACGTCGGTTTCGCGCCAGTTCATCGATCTGCCCGCGGGGACGATCCACTTCGCGTCGTGCGGCAGCGGACCGCCGGTCCTGTTGCTGCACCAGACGCCGCGCTCCTGGGATGAATTCCGCGACGTGCTGCCGTTGCTCGGACAGCATTTCACGGCGATCGCGATGGACACGCTCGGCTTCGGCGACTCGTCCAAGCCGCTGCCGGTGCGCGATTCGATCGAAGGCTGGGCCGAGGTCGCGATGAGCCTGGCTGACGCGCTCGGGCTCGAGCGCCTCGCGGTCGTCGGCCACCACACCGGCGCGGCGATCGCGATCGAGCTTGCGGCAGCCTATCCGCAGCGCATCGCCGGTGCGGTGCTGTCGGCGCCGCCCTGGGTCGACGCCGAGCGCCGCGCGCGCCACAGCCGGCCCGCGCCGATCGACAACGTGCCGCGCCAGGCCGACGGATCGCACTTGAGCGCGCTCTGGCGCATCCGCGCGCCCTGGTATCCGGCGGGCGACATCGAGCTGCTCGAACGCTTCGTCATCGACGCCGTCAAGGCCGGGCCGCGTGCGGCCGAGGGCCACGCGGTCGTGAGCCGCTACCTGATGGAGGCGCGCCTGCCGCTCGTGCGTTGCCCGGTGCTCGTGATCGCGCCGACCGCCGATCCGCATGCCTATCCGCACGCGAGGCGCGTCGCGGACGCGATTGCCGACGCCCGCGTCGTCGAGGTCGAGGGCGGCATGGTGCCGCTTCCCGATCAGATGCCCGAACGCTTCGCCGAACTGGTGACGGACTTCCTGCGCGGCTGATGGCGCGCCGCGGCGCGCGGGTTCGCTCGCCCGCGTCAGCCGGCCTTCGCGCTCTGCCGCGCGACGAGCTGCAGCATCGTCGCGAGCGTGATCGAGCTGAACGTCGCCTTCGCGATCTGGTCGATCTCCCCGAGGACGACGTCTAGCGCCTGATCGACGGGCGTCGGCGGGTGGGCGTCGCCGCGCGCCGAGGCCGGTGTGCCGAAGTCCTCGAACAGCTGGATCACGTCCATCAGCGTCAGGCGCCGCGCGTTCGCCGAAAAGCGATAGCCGCCGCCGACGCCGCGCACCGATTCGACGATGTCGGCGCGCACCAGTTCGGCCAGCACCTTCGCCAGATGATGCGGCGAGATGCCGTACTTGTCGGCGATCTGTGAGGCCGTGATGTGGCGCTCGGGGTCGGCGGCGAACTCGATGACGCTGTAGAGCGCGAGCGTGGTGTTGACCTGCAGCCTCACCGCGCGCGCTCCGCCTTCGTCCCGCCGTTGGGCGAGATCTCCATCTCGAGCGGGATCAGCGCGCCGGCCATCATGCCCTGGCTGCGGAAGAACGACAGGATCAGCGTGTTCTCGCGCGCGAGCAGCGTGCGCAGGTGGCGCACACCGGCGCGGCGGAACTGCGCGCTCATCGCGGCGAGCAGGCGTGTGCCGATGCCGCGCTGGCGCGCGGCCGGGTCGACGTCGATCGCGAACACCCAGCCGCACGGCGGCGAGCCGAACTCCCAGTCGCGCACCTCGCCGATCATGAAACCGGCGACCCGCCCCTGCGCGACGGCGACGAGGAAGTGACGCTGCTCGCTGCCGACCTTGATGCCGTAGCGTCTATAGATGCGTTGCCAGTAGCTGCGCTTCTCGATCCCGGTGACGGCGGCATCGATGGCGATCACCTGATCGAGGTCGGCGCGCCGCACCGGACGCACTTCGATGGCGTCGGCTGCGCCTGCCGTCGCGGCGCGGGCAACGCGTCGGCAGGTGGCCGAGGCGTCGGGGGGTGGCGGTTCGGGTTTAGCCAAAAGCTTGCACCAGATCAAAACGATACCAGTATTCCGGTACCAGAATAGGTTTTCCGACTGAATTCTAGCCCAGCAGTGCCCGCGCCGGTCCATGGTGGCGAGGCAATGCGAACCGAAGGAGTGCGATGAAACCCACCCTCCAGGCCGGCCTCGAGAGCACCGTGAGCTTCGAGGTGAGCCGTGACCGCACGATCGATTTCATGGGCGAAGCGGCGCGTGTCTACGCGACGCCGATGCTCGTGCGCGACATCGAGGTTGCCTGCCGCGAGTTGCTGCTGCAGCACCTGGACGCCGGCGAGGACTCGGTCGGCACGCGTGTCGCGATCGACCACATCGGCGCCAGCCTGCTCGGCATGCCGGTCACGCTGACGGTGCGCATCGCATCGGTCGAGGGCCGTGCCGTGGCGTTCGAGATCGAAGGCCGCGACAGCGTCGAGCCGATCGTGCGCGGCCAGCACGCGCGCTTCGTCGTCGATGTCGCGAAGACCGCGCAGCGCCTTGCGGCGAAGGCGCAGAAAGCGCAGCAGGCGGGCGCGTAGTGGTTCGCGCGTCCGCACCGCACTGGAGGCTCCCGCGATGAAAGCTGCGAGCACCGTCAAGCGCGTGCCGACCTACTGCTACCAGTGCGTCGCCGGGCCGGACCTGTTGACGGTCAAGGTCGAGGACGGCGTCGCGGTCGAAGTCGAGCCGAACTTCTGCGCCGAGAAGATCCACCCCGGCGGCGGCAAGGTCTGCGTCAAGGCCTACGGTCTGGTGCAAAAGACCTACAACCCGAACCGGGTGCTGTCGCCGATGAAGCGCACCAACCCGAAGAAGGGGCGCGACGAGGATCCGGGTTTCGTGCCGATCTCGTGGGACGAAGCGTTCGACCTCATCGGCGAGCGCCTGACCAAGCTGCGCGAAGAGGGGCTGCTCGACGCCTCGGGCTACCCGCGCCTCGCGGCGAGCTTCGGCGGCGGCGGCACGCCGCAGTTCTACATGGGCACCTTCCCCGCGTTCCTCGCCGCGTGGGGCGCGGTGGACATGGGGTTCGGCTCGGGGCAGGGCGTCAAGTGCGACCACTCCGAGCACCTCTACGGCGAGTTCTGGCACCGCGCGTTCATCGTCGCCGCCGACACGCCGACGACGCGCTACCTGATCTCCTGCGGCTCCAACATCGAAGCCTCGGGCGGCGTCGTCGGCGTCTGGCGCCACTCGAACGCGCGCATCCGCGGCATGAAGCGGGTGCAGGTCGAGCCGCACCTGTCGGTCACCGGCGCGTGCTCGGCGCAATGGGTGCCGATCAAGCCGAAGACCGACCCCGCCTTCCTCTACGCGCTGATGCACGTGATGCTGCACGAGATGCCGCGCGAGCGGCTCGACCTGCCGCACCTCAAGCGGCTCACCGGCTCACCCTACCTCGTCGGGCCCAACGGCTACTACCTGCGCGACCGCGCGACGAAGAAACCCCTCGTGTGGGACCTGCGCTCGGGCCAGGCGGTGGTGCACGACACCCCCGACATCGATGAGCGGCTCGAAGGCCGCGCGGTCGTCGATGCGGTCGAGATCGGCGCCGACGAAGAGGTGCTCGGCGACGGCATGCTCGAAGGCGAGACCGGCTTCGACAAGCTCGTCGCCCATCTCGCCCCCTATTCGCCCGAATGGGCCGAAGGCATCTGCGACGTGCCGGCGGCGACGATGCGCAAGATCGCGCAGGAATACGTGCAGCACGCCTGCGTCGGCCAGACGATAGAGATCGAGGGCGTGACGCTGCCCTACCGGCCGGTCGCGGTGACGCTCGGCAAGACCGTCAACAACGGCTGGGGCGGCTACGAATGCTGCTGGGCGCGCACGCTGCTCGCAACGCTGGTCGGCGCGCTCGAAGTGCCCGGCGGCACGCTCGGCACGACGGTGCGCCTGGTGCGGCCGATGGCCGAGCGGCTGCAGAGCGCACAGCGCGGCCCCGACGGCTTCATGAACTACCCGATGAACCCGACCGACAAGGCGACCTGGTCGCCGCGGCCGAACATCCGCAACGCCTACAAGTCGATGGTGCCGCTCACCGGCAACGGCGCCTGGGCGCAGGCGCTCGGTCCGACGCATTTCTCGTGGATGTTCCTCGACAAGACGCCCAAGGGCCTGCCGACGGTGACCTTCCCTGACGTCTGGTTCGTCTACCGCACCAATCCCGCAATCTCGTTCTGGGACACCGACGCGCTCGGCGAGAAGATCGCGCGCTTCCCGTTCGTCGTCGCGATGACCTACACGCTCGACGAGACGAACCATTTCGCCGACATCCTGCTGCCCGACGCGACCGATCTCGAAGGCCTGCAGCTGATCCGCATCGGCGGCACCAAGTACGTCGAGCAGTTCTGGGAGCAGCAGGGCTTCGCGCTGCGCCAGCCGGTGGTCGAGATGCGCGGCGACGCGCGCGACTTCACCGACATCGCGACCGAGCTCGCACGCCGCAGCGGCATCCTCGAGAAGTACAACGCCGCGATCAACCGCGGCGCGGGCGGCGTGCCATTGAAGAGCGAGCACGGCGACTTCTCGCTGCCCGTCGATCAGGTGCACGACCGCGAGGCGATCTGGGGCGCGGTCTGCCGCGCCGCGAGCGCCGAGCTGACCGATGGCGCCGAGGCGCACGGCCTCGACTGGTGGAAGGAGAAGGGCCTGGCGACGAAGCCCTTCCCGCGCATCGACTGGTACCTCTACCCGACGATGGTCGAGCGCGGGCTGCGCTTCGAGATGCCCTACCAGGAGCGCCTGAAGCGCGTCGGCGCCGAGCTCGGCCGCCGCCTGCACGAGCACGACATGCACTGGTGGGACAAGCAGATGGCCGAGTACCAGGCGCTGCCGGTCTACAAGGACTTCCCCGGCCTCTGGCAGGACGCCGTCGTGCAGGCCGGCGGCAAGGGCGAAGACTTCCCGTTCTGGCTGCTCACCGCGCGCAGCATGCAGTACGCCTGGGGCGGTAACGCCGGCGTGCAGATGATCCACGAGGTGGCGGGCAACGTCAGCGGCCATCGCGGCGTGATCATCAACACCAGCGCCGCCGAGAAGCTCGGCATCGCCGATGGCGACGACATCGAGATCTCGACCCCGAGCAAGCGCGTCAAAGGCAAGGCCGTCGTGCGCCAGGGCATCCGCCCGGACACGCTGCTGCTGATCGGCCAGTTCAACCACTGGAAGACGCCTCTGGCGAAGGACTTCGGCGTGCCGAGCCTGAACAAGCTCGCAACGATGTCGATGGACCTGACCGACGCGACAGGGTCGAGTGCGGACATCGTGCGTGTCGCGATACGGAGGAGGGGATGAGCGCTCTTGCTTTTCGCTCTTTCCGGTCGCCGCCGACGCGCGGCCGTGATGGATTGCGCGGACGTTCGCGTGGCAATGCTGCGCGCGAAGTTCGGCGCGGCAAAGGCGCGCCCGGGCAGTCCACGGCGCTTCACCTCCGCGGTCGGCGCTTTGCGCCGACTGCCCTGCGATGCTCGGTCTTGCAGCCCGCCGCCGAACTCGCTGCGCTCAGACAGTGGCGGCGAGTCAGTTCACGAAGCGCGCTTGCGCGCGCGGCTGCAAGCCCTGGCCTTGCAGGCCGCGCCGGGCGAGGACGCCCGGCCGTTCGCAAGGCACAAGCGGTCCCCCGGACCGCTTGTGTCCCTGCTCACCTGCTCGGCGCTGCGCAGGCGCGCCGTGGCCTGCCCGGGCACGCCTTTGCTGGTGCATTTGTTCTGCTCCACACAAGAGAAGAACCGTCGCGGCAGGTGGTGCCCGCCGGGGGCGATTTGTGGAGCGACGAGGATCGCAGGACAGGGGTCGGCGCGCGCAGCGCGCTTCGTAGACTGACTCGTCGCAACTGTTTGAGCGCAACGAACGAAGTGAGTGAAGCGAGTTCTGCGACGCGACCCCTGGCCGAGAACCGCAGTGCAGTCGGCGCTGTGCGCCGACCGCGCAACCATGAGCCCCTGGCGGGCACCGCCTGGCGCGACGCCAAAGCGCTCAGGAAAAACAGAATCTCGCGAACAGCGATAGAGCCTTGCAAGCCGGTAGCTGACTCATGTCATTCGGCGCGGGTTTCGCTTGGGGCAACGGAGCGCACGACATGACGAAATGGGCCATGGTCGCCGACCTGCGCCGTTGCGTCGGGTGCCAGACGTGCACGGCGTCGTGCAAGCACACGAATGCGACGCCGCCGGACGTGCAGTGGCGGCGCGTGCTCGACATGGAGTTTGGCGAGTATCCGAACGTGCAGCGCGTCTTCGTGCCGACCGGCTGCCAGCATTGCGACGAGCCGCCCTGCATGGAGGTCTGCCCGACGACGGCCACCAAGAAGCGCGCTGACGGCATCGTCACGATCGACTACGACCTGTGCATCGGCTGCGCGTACTGTGCCGTCGCCTGCCCCTACCAGGCGCGCTACAAGACCTCGCGTGCGAGCTTTGCCTACGGTGAGCCGAGCGAGCACGAGACGCAGCGGCGCGACGATTCGCGCCTCAACGTCGCCACCAAGTGCACCTTCTGCGTCGACCGCATCGACGCCGGGCTCGAGAAAGGGCTCAAGCCCGGCATCGACCCCGAGGCGACGCCCGCCTGCGTCAACTCCTGCATCGCGCAGGCGCTCACCTTCGGCGACAGCGACGACCCCGAGAGCAACGTCTCGCAACTGGTCGCCGCCAACCAGAGCTTCCTGATGCACGAAGAGCTCGGCACCGGGCCGAACATGCACTACCTGTGGGACGGTGCGAAAGAGGAAGAGGGGACGACATGAGCTTCGGCCCGAACCCCTGGCACCAAACGAACTGGGATGCGCGCGCCGCGGGCAACTTCATCGGCGGCGGCGCGGGCAGCGGCCTGATCGTCGCCACCGCGCTCGGCGGCGCGACGGGCGCGGCGCTGACGGGCCTGCTGCTCGCCGCGCTCGCGCTGATCGGGCTCGGGCTGCTGTGCGTCTGGCTCGAGATCGGCCGGCCGCTGCGCGCGGTCAACGTCTTCATCAACCCGCGCACCTCGTGGATGTCGCGCGAGGCCTTCGTCGCGCTGTTCCTGTTCCCGGTCGGCGCCGTCACGATGTTCCTGTCGCCCTCGTGGCTGCCGGCCGTGGTCGTGCTCGCGCTCGGCTTCCTCTATTGCCAGAGCCGCATGCTGCCCGCGGCGCGCGGCATCCCGGCCTGGCGCGAGCCGATGACGGGCGCGCTGATCGCGAGCACCGGCCTCGCCGAAGGCTTCGGCCTGTGGGTCGCGGCGACGCCTTGGCATGGCGTGCGCTCGGCGGGCATGCTCGGCGCATTCGCGTTGCTCCTGCTCGTGCGCCAGATCGTCTGGGTCGTCTACCGGCGGCGCCTGAAGGGCCGCATCGTCAAGAAGGCCGATGAGGCGTTGGGCGGCGCAGGGCGCTGGCTGATGAGCCTCGGAACGATCGTGCCGCTCTTGATCGTCGTGCTGTTGCTGACCTCGCCGGCCGAGTGGCGCGTCGGGCCGTTCGAAGTGGCCGGCGGCGTGCTCGCCTGGGCGGTGGGCGCATGGATCAAATTCGTGCTCGTCACGCGGGCGGCCTTCAACCAGGGCTTCGCGCTCAAGCACCTGCCGGTGCGCGGCGTGCGCGCCTGAGCCGGCATCGAAAGGACAGGCCCATGGGTTCCGTCACCCGAACCGTGATCGACGCCCTCGCGAAGAGCGCCGACTTCCACGCGCCGCAGATCGAGACGATGCCGCGCGAGCAGCTCGCCGAGCTTCAGCTCGACCGCCTGCGCGCGACGGTGCGCCATGCGGCGGAGAACGTCACGCTGCACCGCGCCCGCCTGAACGCCGCCGCGGTGCGCGCCGAGGACCTGCGCAGCCTCGCCGACGTGCAGCGCCTGCCGTTCACGACCAAGGCTGACCTGCGCGACCACTATCCGTTCGGCCTGTTCGCGTTGCCGGTCGAGACGCTCGCGCGGCTGCACGCGTCGTCGGGGACGACCGGCAAGCCGACCGTCGTCGGCTACAGCGCGGACGATCTCTCGACCTGGGCCGACCTGATGGCGCGCACGCTGCACTGCGCCGGCGCGCGGCGCGGTGACGTCATCCACAACGCCTACGGCTACGGCCTGTTCACGGGCGGCCTTGGCACGCACTATGGCGCCGAGCGGCTCGGCGCGGTCGTCGTCCCGGTGTCGGGGGGATCGACCGAGCGCCAGATCTCGCTCATCACCGATTTCAAGGCGCGCGTGCTGTGCGCGACGCCGAGCTACGCGCTCGCGATCGCCGAGGTCGCCGAGCAGCAGGGCGTCGACCTGCGCAAGAGCGCGCTGCGCGTCGGCATGTTCGGCGCCGAGCCGTGGAGCCAGGCGATGCGCGAGGAGATCGAGGCGCGCATCGGCGTGCGCGCGATCGACAACTACGGTCTGTCCGAAGTGATGGGCCCGGGTGTGGCCGTCGAGTGCGAACAGCAGGACGGTCTGCACGGCTGGGAGGACCACTTCCTGTTCGAGGTCATCGACCCCGAGACCGGCATGCCGCTGCCCGAGGGCGAGGCGGGCGAGCTCGTCATCACGACGCTGACCAAGCAGGCGCTGCCGATGCTGCGCTATCGCACGCGCGACATCACGCGCATCACGACGGCGCGCTGTGCCTGCGGCCGCACCCACCTGCGCATGCTGCGCATCGCCGGGCGCAGCGACGACATGCTGATCATCCGCGGCGTCAACGTCTATCCGTCGCAGATCGAGGCGGTGCTCGTCGGCCGGCCCGGCATCGCGCCGCACTACCAGCTCGTCGTCGAGCGCGCCGGGCATCTGGACGCGGTGACGATCGAGGTCGAAGCCGCCCCCGGCGTGCCGAGCGATGGCTATGCGGCGATCGCCGGCGACGTCAGGCACCACGTCAAGTCACTTGTCGGCATCACGACCACCGTGCGTGTGCTGCAACCGGGCGAAGTGCCCCGATCGCAGGGCAAGGCCGTGCGCGTGCGCGACCTCCGCCCGAAGGGAGCCTGAAATGTCCAAACGACTGCTCTGCCTGAACGTCAACGGCCGCGACCACGACCTCGCCGCGACGGACAGCGCGCTGCTGCTCGAAGTGCTGCGCAACAAGCTTGCGTTGACCGGCACCAAGCAGGGCTGCGACGGCGGCGAATGCGGCGCCTGCACCGTGCTCGTCGACGGCGAGCCGCGCTTGTCGTGCATCACGCTCGCGGCGAGCGTCGAAGGCCGGCGCATCGAGACGATCGAGGGTCTGGTCGAGGGCGGCCGCATGAGCGCGCTGCAGCAGGCCTTCCACGAGAAGCTCGGCACCCAGTGCGGCTTCTGCACGCCCGGCATGGTGATGGCGGCCGAGGCACTGCTGCGTCGCGAGAGCGATCCGAGCGAGACCGAGATACGCGAGGCGCTGTCGGGCAACCTGTGCCGCTGCACCGGCTACGTGAAGATCATCGAATCGGTGCAGGCGGCGGCGGAGGCACGCGCATGAGACACGAGCACGTCGGACTGCCGAAGCCGCCGGCGCCGCCGACGCGGTCGATCGGCGAGCGCATGCCGCTCGTCGACGGCATCGAGAAGGTGACCGGCCGCGCGCGCTACACCGCCGATCTGCCGCTCGGCGAAACGCTGTTCGGTCTGATCGCGCGTTCGCCGATCGCGCACGGCGTCATCCGCGCGATCCACACCGATCGCGCACTCGCGCTGCCCGGCGTGCACGCCGTCATCACGGGGGAGGACTTCTCTGCGCCCTACGGCGTGATCCCGATCGCGCAGAACGAGTATCCGCTCGCCAAAGGCAAGGTGCGCTATCGCGGCGAGCCGCTGTTCGCGGTTGCCGCCGTCGACGAGGCCGCAGCGCGCGCGGCGGTCGCCGCAGTCGAGGTCGAGATCGACGAGTTGCCGGCGCTCTTCACCGCGGCCGACGCGCGCGCCGAAGGCGCGGTGCTGCTGCACGACAACAAGCCGGGCAACATCGAACGCCGCGTCGAGCAGGATTTCGGCGATGTCGACGCCGGCTTCGCCGAGGCCGACCTCGTGATCGAGCGCAGCTTCGATTGCGCCGAGATCGCGCACGGCCAGATGGAGCTCAACTCGACCGTCGCGCAGTGGGAGCCCGAGCGTGAACGGCTGACGGTGCATTCGGTGACGCAGGTTCCGTACTACCTGCACCTGATGCTGGCGCAGACGCTCGGTCTCGACAGCGCGCAGATCCGGGTCGTCAAGCCCTTCGTCGGCGGCGGATTCGGGCACCGCGTCGAGCCGCTCAACTTCGAGATGATCACCGCCGCCCTCGCGCGTGCCGCCGGCGGCGCGGTGCGCACCGAGCTGACGCGCGAAGAGGTGTTCCTCACGCATCGCGGTCGGCCGGCGAGCGAGATGCGGATCAAGATCGGCTGCAAGCAGAGCGGCGAGATCACGGCGATCGACGCCGAGGTCGTGCAGCGCGGCGGCGCCTATGCCGGCTACGGGCTCGTCACGATCCTCTACGCCGGCGCGCTGCTGCACGCGCTCTACACCGTCGGCGCGGTGCGCTACCGCGGCTTTCGCGTCTACACCAACCTGCCGCCGTGCGGCGCGATGCGCGGCCACGGTGCCGTCAACGTGCGCTTCGCGGTCGAGTCGGTGCTCGACGAGCTCGCGGCCGGGCTCGGCATCGATCCGTTCGCGCTGCGCCGCGCGAACCTGATCGAGGCGCCGTACCGCACACTTAACGACCTGCAGGTCAACTCCTACGGCTTGCCTGAGTGCATGGACGCCGTCGAGAAACTCTCCGGTTGGCGCGAGCGGCGCGGCAAGCTGCCGCAAACGCCGGGCGTGCGGCGTGGCCTGGGCATGGCGTGCTCGCACTACGTCAGCGGCTCGGCCAAGCCGGTGCACTGGAGCGGCGAGCCGCACGCCGTCATCAACCTGAAGCTCGACTTCGACGGCGGCATCACGATCCTGACCGGTGCCTCCGACATCGGCCAGGGCTCGACCACGCTGCTGACGCAGATCGTGGCCGAGGTGCTGCTGCTGCCGATGGCGCGCATCCGCGTCGTCGCGACCGACAGCGCGGTGACGCCGAAGGACAACGGCTCGTATTCGTCGCGCGTGTCGTTCATGGTCGGCAACGCGGCGCTGCGCGCCGGCGAGGAGATGAAGCGCGTCCTCGTCGAGGCCGCAGCCAGGCGGCTCGAAGTCTCGCCTGCCGACATCGAATGGAACGGCGAATCCTGCGGCGTCGTCGGCACCGATCGCAGGCTCGACTTCGCGCAGTGCGTGCAGGCGGCGCTCGTCGAGACCGGCACCCTCACCGTCAAGGGCGGCTGGTCGACGCCGCCCGAGACGCAGGGCGGCAAGTTCCGCGGTGCGGCGGTCGGCTCGACGGCCGGCTTCAGCTACGGCGCGCAGGTCGTCGAAGTCGCGATCGACGAGGACACCGGCGCGGTGCATGTCGAGCAGGTCTGGATCGCGCACGACTGCGGCCGCGCGATCAACCCGCTCGCGGTCGAAGGCCAGGTGCAGGGCGCGATCTGGATGGGCATGGGCCAGGCCTTGTCCGAAGGCACGCAGTACCACCTCGGCCTGCCGGTGCGCAGCAACCTGATCGACTACCGCATCCCGACGATCGCCGAATCGCCGCCGATCCACGTCACGCTCGTCGAAAGCATGGACCCGCTCGGGCCGTTCGGCGCGAAGGAGGCGAGCGAGGGCGGGCTGCACGGCTTTCCGCCGGCCGTCGCCGCCGCGATACACGATGCGCTCGGCGTGCGACTGAACGAGCTTCCGATCACACCCGATCGCGTCCTGGATGCGTTGCAGCAGCGCCGTCGCGATCAAAAACTGCAAGCCATGAAGCGCGCGAAAGCGGCGGCGCAGGAAGTCTGAACAGGCCTGAACACACGATGCATGCACTCTCCGATTTCGCGTTGAAGCGCCCGGCGAGCCTCGCCGAGGCGGCTGCGCTGCTCGCCGCCGAACCGCTCGCGCGGGTCATCGCCGGCGGCACCGACCTGTTGCCGAATCTGCGCCGCGGGCTCGAGCGTCCGCAGGTGCTGATCGACATGTCCGGCCTGCAGCGCTTCGCCGCGATCGAGCCGGCGGCCGACGGTGGCCTGACGCTCGGCGCCGGCGTGACGCTGGCGACGATCGCGACCGACGCATCGATCGCCGAACGCTTGCCCGCGCTGCGCGAAGCGGCGCGCTCGGCCGCAGGGCCGGGTCACCGCACCGTGGCAACACTCGGCGGCAACCTGTGCCAGGACACGCGCTGCGTGTTCTACAACCAGAGCGAATGGTGGCGCGCGGCGAACAAGTATTGCCTCAAGCGCGGCGGCGACACCTGCCATGTCGCACCCGAAGGTCATCGTTGCCATGCGGCGTTCAGCGGCGACCTCGCGCCGGTGCTGCTCGCGTTCGGCGCCGAGGTCGAGCTGCAATCGGCGCGCGGTGCGCGCTGGATCGCACTCGACGCGATGTACCGCGACGACGGTGCCGCGCACCTCACGATCGAGCGCGACGAGCTGCTCGCCCGCGTGCGCGTGCCGGCGCCCGCCGCAGGTGCCGCGTGCCGCTACCACAAGGCGCGTGTGCGCGGCGCGATGGACTTTCCGCTCGCCGCGGTCGCGGTCGCGCTCGCGTCGAAGGACGGGCGCGTCGTGTCGCTGCGGGTCGGCGTCTCGGGCACCAATTCGCACCCGCTGCTGCTCGCCGGCACCGATGCGTTGGCCGGTGAGGTGGTGGACGAAGCGCTCGTCACGCGCGTCGGCAAGCTCGTGCAGAAGCAGGTCAGCCCGATGCGCAGCACGGTCACGCCGTCGAACTACCGGCGTCAGGTGGCAGCGGCGCTCGTGCAGCGGTTGTTGCGCGAGCTGGCGCAGGCCGGAACGTAGAGCAGGAGGGCCAGCCGATGGTGCGCATCGTTCGTCGCGAACAGTTTTCCGATCAGACCTTCCTCTGGGAGGTCGATGCGCCGGACGTTGCGCAGGCCGCGCTGCCGGGCCACTTCGTCATGCTGCGGCTCGACGAGGCCGGCGAGCGCATCCCGCTCACGGTGGCCGATTTCGACCGCGAGCGCGGCACGATCACGGTTGTCGTGCAGTCGCTCGGCGCGACGACGCGTGAGATGCGCGACAGCTTCGCCGAGGGCGACGAGTTCGCCGATTTCGTCGGCCCGCTCGGCCTGCCGCAGCACATCGAGAAGATCGGTGAGGGCGGCCATGTCGTCCTCGTCGGCGGGGGGCTGGGCGTCGCGCCGATCTTCCCGCAGTTGCGCGCGTTCAAGGAGGCCGGCAACCGCACGACCTGCATCGTCGGCTTTCGCAACAAGGACCTCGTCTTCTGGGCCGACAAGCTAGGGCGTTGGGCCGATGAGCTGATCCTGTGCACCGACGACGGCAGCGTCGGGCGCAAGGGTTTCGTCAACGCCGCGCTGCAGGACGTGCTCGAGCGTGAGGAAAAGCCCGATCTCGTCGTCGCGATTGGCCCGATGCCGATGATGCACGCGTGCGTCGAGACCTCGCGCCCGTTCGGCGTGAAGACGATGGTCTCGCTCAACACGATCATGGTCGACGGCACCGGCATGTGCGGCTCGTGCCGCGTCACGGTCGGCGGTGAGGTGCGCTTCGCCTGCGTCGACGGCCCCGACTTCGACGGCCACCAGGTCGACTTCAAGGAACTCCACGCGCGCCAGAAGCGCTTCAAGCGCCAGGAACAGCAGGCCAACGACGACCAGGCGCACGTCTGCAGTCTCGAAGAGTTGCTCGTCAAGCAGGGCAAGCGCACCTACAAGAAGTACTCCGCCCTCGAGCGGGTGCAGGTCAAGATGCCCGAGCGCGACGCGCACGAACGCGCGGGCTGCTTTCACGAGGTCAACCTCGGCTACAGCCAGGCCGACGCGCTGCGCGAGGCGGAGCGCTGCATCCAGTGCATCAACCCGACCTGCATCGAAGGCTGCCCGGTGCGCATCGACATCCCGCGCTTCATCCGCCACCTGCTGCTGCGCGACCTCGAAGGCGCGGTCGACACGATCCACGAATCGAGCCCGTTCCCGTCCGTCTGCGGCCGCGTCTGTCCGCAGGAAAGCCAGTGCGAGATCCAGTGCGTGCTCGTCAAGGCAAAGATGGAGCCGGTCGCGATCGGCAGGCTCGAGCGCTTCGTCGGCGACCACGCCAAGCCGAAGTCCGAGCGCAAGGTGACGAGCGAAGTCGTCGCGCCGCCGCCGCTGCCGCTGCTCGGCCGCGTCGCGATCGTCGGCTCCGGACCGGGCGGTCTGGCCGCCGCGGCGGATCTGGTCAAGCTCGGCGCCGACGTCACCGTCTACGAGGCGCTGCACGTCGTCGGCGGCGTGCTGCGCTACGGCATACCGTCGTTTCGCCTGCCACGCGACATCATCGACCGCGAAGTGCAGCAGCTGCGCGACCAGGGCGTGAAGTTCGAGACCAACAAGGTGATCGGCAAGACCTTCTCCGTCGCGCAGCTCACCGATTCGATGGGCTACGACGCGGTGTTCGTCGCCGCCGGTGCCGGCGCGCCGGCCTTCCTCGGCATCCCGGGCGAGTTCGCCGGGCAGGTCTATTCGGCCAACGAGTTCCTGACGCGTGTGAACCTGATGGGCGGCGACCGCTTCCCGTACCAGGGCACGCCGATCGGCGCCGGCGACAGCGTCGTCGTGATCGGCGCCGGCAACACCGCGATGGACTGCCTGCGCGTTGCCAAGCGCCTCGGCGCGGCCGAGGTGCGCTGCGTCTACCGCCGCTCGGAGGCCGAGGCGCCGGCGCGCGTCGAAGAGCTGCGCCATGCGCGCGAGGAGGGCATCCTGTTCTCCTTCCTGCATGCACCGGTCGAGGTGCTGCTCGACGACGAAGGCGACGTGCGCGGCCTGAAGGCGCAGAAGATGGTGCTCGGCGAGCCCGACGCGCGCGGCCGGCGCACGCCGATCCCGCAGGACGAATTCGTCGAGTGGCCGTGCGACACGGTGATCTACGCGCTCGGTACCAAGGCGAATCCGATCGTCGGCCAGGCGACGAAAGGCCTCGCGCTCGACAAGCGCGGCTACATCATGGCCGACGACGACTCGCAGGCAACCAATCTGCCGGGCGTCTTCGCCGGCGGCGACATCGTCACCGGCGGCGCGACCGTGATCCTCGCGATGGCAGCCGGCCGACGCGCGGCGCGCGCGATCGGCGCCTGGCTGACGCAAGGCAAGGCGCATTGGCCGCCGGCTCTCGATGACGCGCAGGACGCGGCTGCGGATGCCGAAGTGCAGGCCAACGCAGCAGCAACCGCTGCGCGTTGAAGGGGCGCAGGCATGAGGTCGAAGCGCTCGAACAACGAAGTCTTCGCGGAAGTTGTTGCGCGGGGTCGTTTGCCAATTGCGACGTTGACGGTTTCTTCTTCGACGCGTCGTTCTGTCATGCCCTCGCTGGCGCGCGTCGTTTCGAGCGGCAAAGGCGTGCCCGGGCAGTCCACGGCGCTTCACCTCCGCGGTCGGCGCTTCGCGCCGACTGCCCTGCGATGCTCGGTCTCGCGGCCATCGTCGCTCGCTCACCGCTCACTGCGTTCGCTGCGTTCAGACAGTCGCGACGGGTCAGATCACGAAGCGCGCTGCGCGCGCGGCCACGAGCCCTGGCCTTGCAGGCCGCGCCGGGCGAGGACGCCCGGCCGCTCGCGGCACAGCGGTCCCCGACCGCTTGTGTCCCCAAAATGCTCACCTACTCGGCGCTGCGGCGGTAGGCGCGCCGTGGCTCAAGCCCGCGCCTTTGCAGGCAACGCGGTCGTGCGCGACAAACGAGAAGAACCGTCGCGGCAGGCGGTGCCCGCCGGGGGCGATTTGTGGAGCGACGAGGATCGCAGGACAGGGGTCGGCGCGCGCAGCGCGCTTCGTGAACTGACTCGTCGCAACTGTTTGAGCGCAACGAACGCAGTGAGTGAAGCGAGTTCTGCGACGCGACCCCTGGCCGAGAACCGCAGTGCAGTCGGCGCTGTGCGCCGACCGCGTAACCATGAGCCCCCGGCGGGCACCGCCTGGCGCGACGCCAAAGCGCTCGAATCCAAGGCGGGTATCGCCCGGTGCAACACCAAAGCGCTCGAACCCCTGCCAGGCACCGCCCGTCGCGACGCCAAAGCGCAGAACCCCCCGGCGGTTGCAGCGAGGCGTGATGCGCAAGCGCAAGCGCTTGTGATCCGCGGCCGTTCGCGATCCGCATTCGAGGCGCATGAGCAAGCGTTCCCGCAACAGGATTTCATGCGCCGGGTTGCGCGTGAAACATGGAGGAGCAACTGAAATGCTGTGCCCCAAATGCCACCGCCCGCTCGTCGACGAGGACGACGGCCCATACATCTGCTGTGCCGACGCGCCGATGCAGTGGCAATGCGGCGCGTGCGGCAAGGTCAGCGAAGGCTTTGCCTTCCCTTACGGCCGCTGCCCGCAATGCGGTGGTGAGCTCGCGTTGCGCACGCCCGAAGTTGCGCATGCGCACGCCGAGTCGCTCACCGCGGTGCGGATGGCCTTCGAGATCGAACTCGGCGGCCGTGCGTTCTACCAGCGTGCTGCGGCCGACAGCAGCGACGAGACGCTGCGCGCGCTCTTCGGCCGCTTCGCCGTGATGGAGGGCGAGCACATGGAGACGCTCTCGCGCCGCTATCACGTCGAGCCGCCCGATGTGTCGGACAACTTCCGCGTCGAGCTCGCGGCGATCTTTGCCGATGTCGAGAGCCGGCCGCAGGACCCGGCCAACCTGTTCCGGATCGCGATCGCGCTCGAAAAGCGCGCTGCCGATTTCTTCATCTCGCGCGTGACGAAAGTGACGCCGGGCTCGGCCGAGGCACTGCTCTACAAGGAACTCGCAGCCGAGGAGCGTGAACACGCGGCGATCCTCGCAACCGAATACGCGCGCTGGCAGGAGGGCAAGGCGGGGCTGTTCAGTGGTGATTCGCTCGTCGATGCGGCGCGCGCGACGCGCGACCCGGGTGGCGCGCTGCAGGCGCTCAATGGCGCGGCGGTGCTGCTCGAAGGGCACGAGCCGGGGCGCATCGCGCTCGTCTGCGGCGATCAGCAGATCAGCTACGCCGAGCTGCGCGACCGCGTCGCGCGGGCCGCGGCGGTCTGGCGCGCGCGCGGCCTCGTGCCGGGCGATCGCGTCGCGATCAAGCTTTGCGACGGCATCGACTGGGTCGTCGCCTTTCTCGGCACGATCTGGGCCGGCGGCGTCGCGGTGGCGGTGAACCCGCACATCCCGGCACCCGAATGGCGCTACATCCTCGACGAGGCGGGCTTCAACGTGATCGTCGCCGAGAACGCCGACGACACGCCCGAGCCGTGGAAGCAGCGCGTCATCCTGGTCGAGGAGGGGCGGCGCGCCGTCGCCGCGGCCGAGCCGATCCCGCCGCGCCTCGTGGACGAGGACACGCCTGCGTTCTGGGTTCACTCCTCGGGCACCTCGGGCAAGCCGAAGGCGGTCGTCCACGCGCACCGCTTCGCGCGCGACATCGAACGCATTTCGCGCGAGCGCGTCGGCATCACGCAGGAGGACAGGCTGTTCGCGAGCTCGCGCCTGTTCTTCTCCTATCCGCAGACGAACAGCCTCTATGCGGGGCTCAAGATCGGCGCGACGGTCATCCTCGACCCGCGCTGGCCGACGGCAGAGACGGTCGCCGAAACGGTGGCGGCGATGCGCCCGACGGTGCTCTTTTGCGTGCCGTCGCTCTACCGCAACCTGCTGCACTCGGGCCTCGCACCGAAGCTCGCCGCCGACGGCGTCCGGCTCTGCGTGTCGGCCGGCGAGCCACTGCCCGCGAGCCTGCGCGCCGCGTGGCGCGAGGCGACCGGCATCGGCATGGTCGACGGTTACGGGGCGTCGGAGACGCTCGTGCTCGTGCTCACCGCGCTCGACGGCGACGACGGCCTGCAGCCCTCGCCCGGCGTCGAGGTGCAGGCGGTGGACCCGGCGTCGGCAGCCGCCGGCATCCCGACGCGGCTGTGCTTTCGCGTGGGCTGCGTGTCGCTCGGCTACCTCGACCGGCCTGCGGCGCAGGCGGACAGCTTCCGCGACGGCGCGTTCTGCCCGGCGGACCTGTTCGTGCCGACCGACGGCGGCGGCTGGCGCTTCGCCGGGCGCGAGGATTCGCTCGTCAAGATCAAGGGCCGCTGGGTCAATCTGGTCGAGCTCGAGGAGCGCCTCGCCGCCGGCACGCCGGGGCTGATCGAAGCGGCGGCGGTGATCCTGCCCGACGAGGACGGGGTCGACGCGATCGCCTTCTTCTTCGTTGCGCGCACCGGCGACGCTGAGGCGGTGGAGGCCGCGCTGCGCGAGCGCGCGCAGGCGCAACAGCACTACCAGCGCCCGAAATGGCTGCACGCCGTCGACGCGCTGCCGCGCACTGCGACTGGCAAGCTGCTGCGGCGCAAGCTCTCCGAGCTGATCCGACCTGCCGGCTGAGGCGATGCGATGGCCGCATCGATGACACCGCTGGTGACGCCCCCGACGACGCCCCCGATCGCAACACCGCTGCTGCGCCTCACGCGCCACGGCCGCGTGCTGACGGTGACGATGTCGCGCGCGCCGGTCAATGCGCTGAACGACGAACTGATCGCGCAGCTCGACGCGGCAGCCGATCTGGCAATTGCCGACGATGGTGTCTCGGTGCTGCACATCCGCAGCGACCAGCGCGCCTTCAGCGCCGGCGCCGATCTGGCACTGATCCGCTCCTGCTTCGAGACGCCCGAGGGGCCGGATGCGATGACCGAGGTCGTGCGCCACATGCAGCGGCTCTACGACAAGCTCGAAGCGGCGCCGCTCGTGACGCTCGCCGAGATCGGCGCCACCGCGTTCGGTGGCGGGCTCGAACTCGCGCTGGCGTGCGATCTGCGCGTCGCCGCGCGCGAGGTGAAGCTCGGCCTGCCCGAGGCCGGGCTCGGCCTGTTGCCCGGCGCCGGCGGCACGCAGCGGCTGACGCGGCTCGTCGGGCCGGGCGTCGCGAAACGGATGATCCTGGGCGCCGAGGTGATCGACGGCGCCGAGGCCGAGCGCATCGGCATCGTGCAGTGGGCGCAACCGCTGGCGCAGCTTGCGTCGTGGACCTCGGCGCTCGCGACGCGCTATGCGGCGATGCCGAAGGCCGCGCTGGCGGCGAACAAGCGCTGCATCGCGGCGGCGACCGACTGCGCGCGCGACGGCTACGCCGAAGAGATCGCCGAAACGCGCACGCTCTACGACCACCCCGACACGCGCCGCCGCGTCGTCGCGTTTCTCGCCCGTGATGCGGCGAAGCACTCGAAGGAAAGCACACCATGAGCATGAAGAACAAGGTTGCGGTCGTCACCGGCGCAGCGTCGGGCATCGGCCGCGCGACGGCGCAGTTGTTTGCCGACGCGGGCGCGCGCGTCGTCGTCGCCGACATCGATGCGGCGGGCGGCGAGGTCGCTGCCACCGCGCTGCGCGAGCAGGGCGCCGATGCGGTCTTCCTGCCGGTGAACATGACCGACAGTGCGTCGATCACCGCCTTCGCCGCCGCGGTGCAGGCGCAGTTCGGCCCGGTCGACGTGCTCGTCAACGGCGCAGGCTGGGGCCGCACCGCGCCGTTCTGGGAAGGCACGGACGAGTTCTGGGACAAGCTCGTCGCGCTCAACTTCGTCGGCCCGATGCAGCTCACGAAGGCGCTGCTGCCGGCAATGATCGAGCGTGCGAGCGGCCGCATCGTCAACGTCTCGAGCGACGCCGGCCGCGTCGGCAGCCTTGGCGAGACGGTCTACTCGGGCGCGAAGGGCGGGCTGATCGCGTTCACCAAGTCGCTCGCGCGCGAAGTCGCGCGCTACCAGATCAACGTCAACTGCGTCTGCCCCGGGCCGACCGACACGCCGCTGATGGCGGCGGTGCCCGAGAAGGTGCAGGAAGGCCTGAAGAAGGCGATCCCGTTTCGGCGCCTCGCGCAGCCTTCGGAGATCGCGGATGCGATCGTCTTTTTCGCGAGCGACCGCGCGTCCTACGTCACCGGCCAGGTCTTGAGCGTCAGCGGCGGCCTGACCATGGCAGGATAGGCACTGCAGACAACGACAGGAGCAAACCCATGAAGAGCGTCCAACTCGCCGGCTACAAGGCGACCCATTTCGGCTATTCGGTGAGCGGCAAGGTCGCGACGATCACGCTGAACCGCCCCGAGCGCAAGAATCCGCTGACCTTCGATTCGTACGGCGAACTGCGCGACCTGTTTCGCGAGATGGTCTACGCGAGCGACATCAAGGCGGTCGTCTTCACCGGCTCGGGCGGCAACTTCTGCTCGGGCGGCGACGTGCACGAGATCATCGGCCCGCTCGTCAAGATGGACATGCCCGAACTGCTGCAGTTCACGCGCATGACGGGCGACCTCGTCAAGGCGATGCGCGCCTGCCCGCAGCCGATCATCGCCGCGATCGACGGCGTGTGCACCGGCGCCGGCGCGATGATCGCCTGCGGCTCGGACATGCGCATCGCCACCGCGCGCAGCAAGCTCGCCTTCCTGTTCGTGCGCGTGGGTCTGGCCGGCGCCGACATGGGCGCGTGCACGCTGCTGCCGCGCCTGATCGGCCTGTCGCGCGCGGCGGACCTGCTCTTCACCGGCCGCGTCGTCGGCGGCGAGGAGGCCGAGCGCTTCGGCTTCTACAACCGCCTGGTCGAGCCCGACGCGCTGCTCGGCGCCGCCGACGCACTCGCCACGGAGCTCGCCAATGGCCCGACCTTCGGCCACGCGATGACGAAGACGATGCTCTGGCAGGAGTGGAACTCCGGCCTCGGCGAATGCATCGAGGCCGAGGCGCAGGCGCAGGCGATCTGCATGCAGACGAAGGATTTCGAGCGCGCGTACCACGCATTCGCGGCGAAGCAGAAGCCGATCTTCGAAGGGGATTGATCGCTCGTGATTCAATCGCGCCATGACTGATCGAAGCTACCTTGCCTGGCCGTTCTTCGACGACGGTCATCGCGCGCTTGCCGACGAGCTCGAAGCGTGGGCTGCCGACAAGCTGTCGGCGCTGCTTGCGCACGACGAGGGCGATCTGGACAGCGTCTATGCCTGCGTCGGCAACCTGGTGCGCGAGCTCGGTCGCGCCGGATTGCTGCGCGTGTGCGTGCCGGGCGCGTACGGTGGGGGCGAGCGCGCAGGCATCGACGTGCGCAGCCTCGCGCTCGCGCGCGAGACGCTTGGGCGCGCGTCGGGCCTCGCCGACTTCGCGCTCGCGATGCAGGGCCTGGGCAGCGCGCCGGTCAGCCTGTTCGGCAACGAGGCGCAGAAGGCGGCCCTGCTGCCAGGCGTTGCGCGCGGTGAACTGATCGCCGCTTTCGCGCTGTCCGAACCCGATGCGGGGTCGGACGTCGCCGCGATGAGCACGACCGCGCGGCGCGACGGCGACGGCTGGGTGCTCGATGGCGTGAAGACCTGGATCTCGAACGGCGGGCTTGCCGATCGCTACGTCGTCTTCGCGCGCAGCGAAGAAGGCGCGCGGGGGTCGAAAGGAATCTCCGCGTTCCTCGTCGATGCGGATACACCCGGGCTCGACGCGAGCGAGCGCATTCCGGTGATCGCGCCGCATCCGCTCGCGACGCTGCGCTTCACGAACTGCCGCGTCGGCGCCGACCGGCTGATCGGCCAGGAGGGCAAGGGCTTTGCGATCGCGATGGGCACGCTCGATCTGTTTCGTACCAGCGTCGGCGCCGCCGCGCTCGGCTTCGCGCGGCGTGCGCTCGACGAGGCGACGGGCCGCGCGCTCAACCGGCGCATGTTCGGCCAGGCGCTCGCCGACTTCCAGCTGACGCAGGCCAAGCTCGGCGAGATGGCGACCGCGATCGATGCCTCCGCGCTGCTCGTCTATCGCAGCGCGTGGACGCGCGACGTGCAGGGCACGCGCGTGACGCGCGAGGCGTCGATGGCCAAGATGTACGCGACCGAGGCGGCGCAGCAGGTGATCGATGCGGCGGTGCAGTTGCACGGCGGGCTCGGTGTCGTCACCGGCTCGACCGTCGAGCGGCTCTACCGCGAGATCCGCGCGCTGCGCATCTACGAGGGCGCAACCGAAGTGCTGCAACTCATCGTCGGCGGCAAGCACCTCGAGGCCGCGCGCGCGGCCGGCGGCTGATGGAGCCGGGCGTGTCGATGGTGGCGGCGGCGATGGCGCGCGCCGTCGAACGCCGCGGCCCTTGAAGGCGGGCGTGGCGATGCGCCAATGGCAGGATGTGGACGGCACGCACATCGATGTGCGCGGGCTGTCGCCGCCGCAGCCGATGGTCGCGATCCTGCGCCTGCTGCAATCGGCGGGCGAGGGCGAGGCCGTGATCGCGCATCTCGATCGTGACCCGCAGATGCTCTACCCCGAGCTGGCGCAGATCGGCTGGCAGGCCGAAGCGGTCGCGGCCGACCCGGGCGAAACGAGACTGCGGCTGACGCGCATCCCGGCATGACGGCGCCGCCGGGCGCCTTCCTTGGCGGCGCGAAGGGCCGCCTGCTGCCGGCCTCCATTCCGCTGCGCTTCTTCGGCGCCGCGACGGCGTTTCATCTGCTGGCCTGGGTCGCGCTCGGCGTCGGCGCGCTGCAGGGCGCATCCTTCGGCGGCGGGCTCGGCTGGCCGCTCGCGGCGCTGCACCTGGTGACGCTCGGCGTGCTGGCGATGACGGCGCTCGGCGCCGGTGCCCAACTGCTGCCGGTCGCGACCCGACGCCCGGCGCCGGGGCATCGCCTGCTGGCGGCGATCTGGTGGCTCTACACGCCCGGCGTTGCGCTGCTCGCGCTCGGCATGGGGTTCGCGCGGCTGGCGCTGCTCGCGGCGGGCGCGGCGATGGTGGCGCTCGCGCTCGTCGCCTGGCTCGTGCTGATGCTGGGCAACCTGCTGGGCGCGCGCGGCATGCCCGGTGTCGTCGCCCACGGCTGGGGCGCGATGGTGTCGCTGGCGCTCGTGCTGGCGTCGGCGCTCGCGCTGGTCGCGACCTGGCTGGGCTGGCCCTCGCCCTCGCGCGACACGCTGCTGGGGCTGCACATCCTGTTCGCGCCCTACGGCTTCATGGGGCTGCTGGCGCTCGGTCTGTCGTACATCCTCGTGCCGATGTTCGCGCTCGCGGACGCACCCTCCGAGCGGCGCCAACTCGCGTCCTTCGGTCTCGCCGTCGCGGCGATCGTGCTGTCTGCGCTCGCCGCGCCCGGCGTGCTGGGGGACGGGGGATCTGCGCCTCTGGGGCCGGCGTCGGGGCCCGTCACGGTCCCTGTGGCGCTGCACGTCGCGGCGCTGCTCTGCGCCGCCGCCGCCATCACCCTGCATCTGCGCATGATGCGCACCGCGCTGCGCGGCGGCATGCGGCGCGAGCTCGGCCGCTCGTTCACGCTGGTGCGCATCGCCTGGGGCGGGCTCGCCGCAAGCCTGGTGCTGGCCCTCGCCCTCGTGCTCGACGCGCCGGTGCCGCAGCTCGGTGCGCTGTTCGCGCTGTGCGTCATCGGCCTCTGGCTGTTGAGCTTCGCGCTCGGCATCCTGCAGCGCATCCTGCCCTTTCTCGCCGCGATGCACGGCGGCAGCGGTCGGCGCGCGCGCACACCTTCGGCGCTGACGCACGACGGCGCGCTGCGCCTGCATTTCATCTGTCACCTCAGCGCCCTCGGATTGCTCGCAATTGCGATCAGCGCCGATCTCGCCTGGCTCACGTTGCTGGCGGCGGTGGTGGGCGCCCTCGGCGCGAGTGCCTTCGGCGTCTTCTACGTCGTGCTGCTGCGGCGCATGCGATCGCCCGCACGTTGAGTTGGATCAAGCACTGCGACCCTGATCCCGTGCTATTGTGGTATCAGACTACCTTTATTGAGTACGCCATGGATTACGCACGACAGGTCAGCCGCACGCTCGACGAAGAGCATCGCAACAATCTCGAACTGCTCGGCAAGGTCGAGCAGGCGCTCGCGCGGGCGCCGCGGCCCGATCCGGCGATGAACGACCTGATCGGCAAGTTCGCGCAGGCGCTCGATCACGACATCGAGCGCCACTTCCGCTTCGAGGAGGACTCGCTCTTCCCGCTGATGGACGAAGCGGGCGACGGCGAAATGGCGGCGCTGCTCGTCGAAGAGCACGACACCATCCGCGAAGTGGCCGCCGAACTGCTGCCGCTCGCGCGCGCCGCAATTGCAGGCACGATCGACGATGAAGGCTGGGGCACGCTGCGCCTGAGCGCGCTCGAGATCGTCGAACGCCAGGTTGCGCACATCCAGAAGGAGACGATGGCGCTGCTGCCCGCGCTCGACGATCTGCTCGACGACGACACCGATCGCAACCTCACGTTCGCCTACGCCGAGCTCTGAACCTTTCGCTGCGGCGCGATTCCGAAGGCCGCGCGCTGATCTTCCTCTTCAACACACGCGCTCGAACCGAGCCAGGAGACCCCACATGACCAGCACCCCGACCCTGACGATCCGCGCCCTCGCGCGCGGCGACCTTGACGCCGTGGTCGCGATCGACGCCGCTATCGAGGGCCGGCCGCGACGCGCCTATGTCGAGCGCCGCCTGAGCGCGGCGCTGCGCGAACCCACGATGCACGCGCAGTTCGCCGCCTGCAGCGACGACCAGCTCGACGGCTACATCCTGGCGCGCGTGCTCGAGGGCGAGTTCGGCCGCACCGAGCCGGGTCTGCGTCTGGAGATGGTCGGCGTCGATGCCGGCGCACGCGGCCACGGTGTTGGCAAGCGCCTCTTCGAGGCGCTCGTGCAGTGGGCCGGCAAGCACGGCATCGGCGACGTGCGCACCGCGGCGTCGTGGCGCGACGCGACGATGCTGCGCTGGATGAACGCGATGGGCTTCGAGCTCGCGCCGAACCTGATCCTCGGCCGCGCCGTCGGCGACGATCTCGACCAGCCCGAGGACCCGGACGCGATCATCCTGCCCGAGGGCCAGGGGCCGGGCCACGAGATCGATTTCGGCGCGCCCGAGGGCAATGATTTCGAGCGCATCGGCCGCGACCAGGCCGACGTGCGGGCGATGACGCCGGCCGATCTGCGCGAGATCGTTCGCATCGACCGCGGCATCACCGGGCGCGACCGCACCGCCTACATCAACGGCCGGCTGACCGAGGCGATGGACAACTCGGCGATCCGCGTCTCGCTCTCGGCCAAGATCGACGGCGCGATCGTCGGCTTCCTGATGGCGCGCGCCGACCTCGGCGACTTCGGCCGCACCGAGCCGGTCGCGGTCATCGACACCCTCGGTGTCGAGCCCGGCTACGGCCGGCGCGGGGTCGGCCACGCGCTCGTCGCGCAGTTGTTCGCCAACCTCGGCGCGCTGCAGGTCGAGCGCGCGGAAACGGTGGTGGACGCGACCGACTTGACCTTGCTCGGCTTCTTCCAGAGTGTCGGCTTCACGCCGTCGCAGCGCCTGCCGTTCGTGCATCATCTCGGCAAGCGGGCGTAGGCCGGCCCTCGGAGCATCGACCCCATGAGTGCGCAGTTCCTCGACGATGAAACCGTGCGCGACGCGCTGCGCAGCGTCGACGACCCCGAAGCCGGAATGAACATCGTCGACCTGGGTCTCATCTACGAGATCGCGGTCGACGCCGGCAAGGTGGTGGTGGACATGACGATGACGACCCAGGCGTGTCCGATGACGGACATGATCATGGAGCAGTCGCGCGCCGCGATCGAAGGCGTCGCGCCATCGGGGACCGAGATCGACCTGCGCCTCGTGTGGGACCCGCCGTGGACACCCGACAAGATGAGCGGCATGGCGCGCGAGTTCTTCGGCTGGAAGTTCTGATGGCGGGCGGCGCGCGCGCCGGTGGCCTGCCGCCGGTCGGGCGCGTGCCGCTGCTGATCCTCGGCTTCATCGCCTTGTTTGCCGGCCTCGGCGCGGGCCTCGCGCGGCTCGCGTGGCCGATGCCCCTCAGCGTCGCTTCGGTTGCCGCGCTGCATGCGCCCTTGATGGTCTGCGGCTTCTTTGGCGTCGTCATCTCGCTCGAACGCGCGGTGGCGATCGGCCGCCTGTGGGCGTATGCGGCGCCGCTTGCGGCGGGCCTGGCAACCGGCGCCGCGCTGCACGGCGAGGTCGACGCCGGGGCGCTGCTCTATGTCGGCGCGAGCGCGGTGCTGCTTGCCGGATCGGCGGACATCGTGCGCCGCCAGCGCGCGCTCTTCACGCTGACGATCGCGGCGGGGGCGGCCGCCTGGCTCGTCGGCAACCTGCTGTGGGCGAACGGCGTGGCGATGTCCGCGGTCGTGCCGTGGTGGCTCGCCTTCCTGATCGTCACGATCGCCGGTGAGCGGCTCGAACTGTCGCGCTTCATGCCTCCGTCGCCTGCGGCGCAGCGGTTGTTCGCGGGCGTGCTCGTCGCCATGCTCGCCGGACTCGTCGGCAACGTCGCAAACATCGCATCGGGCCAGACCTGGGGCGCGCAGTTGTTCGGCGCCGCGCTCGTCGCGCTCGCGGCCTGGCTCTTCAGGCACGACATCGCGCGCCGCACCGTGCTCCAGAAGGGGCTCACGCGCTTCATCGCGGTGTGCCTGTTGTCGGGCTACGTGTGGCTCACCATCGGCGGCGCGGTGATCGTCCTCGCCGGGGGGCTGTGGCCCGGCACGCCTTCCTACGACGCCGCGTTGCACGCGCTCGCACTCGGCTTCGTGTTCGCGATGGTGTTCGGCCATGCGCCGATCATCTTCCCTGCCGTGCTGCGCGTCGCCGTGCCGTATCACCCCGGCTTCTACGTGCCGCTCGTGCTCCTGCACGCCGGGCTCGCGCTGCGCGTCGCGGGGGACGCCGCGGGTTCGTTCGAAGCGGTGCGCTGGGGCGGGCTGCTGAGTGCGGTAGCGCTGATCGCGTTCATCGCGAACACGATCGCTGCGGTCGTGCGCGGGAAGCTTGCGGCGCGGCGCTGAAGTGCACCGCTGAGGATTGGTCGCTGGCGCTGGGAGGCTGAAGGTTTGCGCTGAGTTCAGCGCGCAGCAGTGCCGGCCTCGTCCTCGGCGCGCGTGTGGGGTGCCAGTTCGGCGTGCAAGGCGACGACACCGCCGATCACGACGAGCGCCGGTGCGCGCACCGCGTGCACGCGCGCAAGCGTCGGCAGTGTTGCAAGTGTGCCGGCGACGGTGCGCTGTGTCGGCAGGGTGACGTTTTCGATCACCGCGGCCGGCGTGTCGGCGGCCAGGCCGTGCTGCACGAGTTGTTCGCAGACGATAGGCAGCGTCGCCACGCCCATGTAGATCACGAGCGTCTGGTGCGGCCGCGCGAGGCTCGGCCAGTCGAGCTCGAGGCCGCGTTCGCCGTGCTCGTCGCGCAAGTGGCCGGTGACGAAGACGACCTGCGTTGCGTGGTCGCGGTGGGTGAGCGGTATGCCGGCATACGCCGCCATGCCCTGCGCCGCGCTGATGCCGGGGACGACCTCGAACGCGATGCCGTGCGCTGCAAGCGCCTGGGCCTCTTCGCCGCCGCGGCCGAAGATGTACGGGTCGCCGCCCTTCAGGCGCACGACGGAGCGGCCCGTTTTCGCGATCCGCACCAGCAGTTCGATGATGCCTTCCTGCGACAGCGTGTGGTGCCCGCTTTCCTTGCCGACGTAGATCAGGTCGGCCTGCGGGTTGACGAGCTTGAGCACGTCCTTCGAGACGAGCTTGTCGTAGAGCACGAGGCGCGCCTCGGCCAGCACGCGCGCCGCCTTCAGCGTCAGCAGTTCGGGGTCGCCCGGGCCGGCGCCGACGAGCGTGACCTTCGCCGGCAACCTGCGGGCGTCCGGGTCCAGTGGCGAGAAAAAGCGCGTTTCGTCCAGCGTGCTCATGGAAGCCTTTTTGTTCATGCGGGTGTGCTGCGTTGACGCAGCGCAACAAAACCATTCTCCGAACAGGGAGGTGCCACCGTCCTTGACCTGGTTCAAGGTCGCTGGCGCGACGCCCGCCGACGATGTTCCTGCTCGCAATGCCGATCCGCAGCCTCAGCCGAGCCCGCCCGCAAGAGCGGAACATGCGCTGTAAAGGGTTGACCCGCCCCCGCAAGAGGAATGATCACATGAAATTATTGCAATCTGTCCGACTCGTCGTTTTTGGAGTCGCCGCGGCCGTCACGCTGTCGTCGCAGGCCCAGAATCAGACGCAACCACCCATGCCTGCGGCCGAGAAGGCGCAGGTCAAGGCCGAAGAGGCGCGACACGGCATCACCCAGTCCGAGGTGGACTACCAGGCGGGCGGCTCGCCGCTGGCCGACGTGCAGATGCACCCGAACGCGAACCCGAAGGCGCCGAAGATGACCGAGGCCGACTTCGAGATCGGCCGCAAGACCTACTTCGAGCGCTGCGCCGGTTGCCACGGCGTGCTGCGCAAGGGCGCGACCGGCAAGCCGTTGACGCCCGACATCACGGTCGACAAGGGCACCGACTACCTGAAGGTCTTCATCGCCTACGGTTCGCCTGCCGGCATGCCCAACTGGCTCACGTCGGGCGAACTCGACGAGAAGACGGTCGACATCATGGCGCGCTACATCCAGCAGGAGCCGCCGGTGCCGCCAGAGTGGGGCATGGCCGACATGAAGAAGACCTGGAAGGTCATCGTGCCGCCCGATCAGCGGCCGAAGAAGAAGATGAACAACTACAACCTCGACAACCTCTTCTCGACGACGCTGCGCGACGCCGGCGAGGTGGCGCTGATCGACGGCGACACGAAGAAGATCATCAACATCGTCAAGACCGGCTACGCGGTGCACATCTCGCGCATGTCGGCGTCGGGGCGCTACCTGTTCGTCATCGGCCGCGACGCCCGCGTCAACATGATCGATCTGTGGATGGAAAAGCCCGACAACGTCGCCGAAGTGCGCGTCGGCCTCGAAGCGCGCTCGGTCGATTCGAGCAAGTACAAGGGCTACGAAGACAAGTACGTCATCGCAGGCACCTACTGGCCCCCGCAGTACACGATCATGAATGGCGACACGCTCGAGCCGCTGAAGATCGTCTCGACCCGCGGCATGGTCGTCGGCACGCAGGAATATCACCCTGAGCCGCGCGTCGCCGCGATCGTGGCGTCGCACTTCAAGCCCGAATTCATCGTCAACGTCAAGGAAACCGGCAAGACCTTGCTCGTCGACTATTCGGACCTGAACGCGCTGCGCACGACCGAGATCGGCTCGGCGCCGTTCCTGCACGACGGCGGCTTCGACAGCACCAAGCGCTACTTCATGGTCGCCGCCAACCAGAGCAACAAGATCACGGTGATCGATGCCAAGGAACGCAAGCTGCAGGCAATCGTCGATGTCGGCAAGATCCCGCACCCGGGGCGAGGCGCCAACTTCGTGCACCCGAAATTCGGGCCGGTGTGGGCCACCGGGCATCTGGGTGACGAGACCATCTCGCTGATCGGCACCGATCCCAAGAACCACAAGCAGTACGCCTTCAAGGAAGTGCAAAAGCTCAAGGGCCAGGGCGGTGGTGCGCTGTTCATCAAGAGCCATCCGAAGAGCAAGCACCTGTACTCCGACACGCCGTTGAACCCGGAAGCGAAGATCTCGCAGTCGGTCGCGGTGTACGACATCGACAACCTCGACAAGGGCTACACCGTGCTGCCGATCGCCGAGTGGGCTGGTCTGAAGGACGATGGCGCCAAGCGCGTCGTGCAGCCTGAATACAACAAGGCCGGCGACGAGGTGTGGTTCGCGGTGTGGTCGGCGAAGGACAAGGAAAGCGCGCTCGTCGTCGTCGACGACAAGACGCTCAAGCTCAAGGCGGTGATCAAGGACCCGAAGCTGATCACGCCGACCGGCCACTTCAACGTCTACAACACGCAGCACGACGTGTATTGAAGTTGCCATTGACGGCAAATGGGCAAGCCGGCGAGGGTATGCTGGCTTGCTTGCTCGACAAGCGTGGAGGGCCCGGCAGTCGCCGGGCCATTGACGTGAACCACTTCCTCGAAAAGGATTGATCCGAAAATGAAGAATCTGTTGCCAATCGTGACCATCGCGCTCGGCGCGTGCCTCGTGACCGCAAGCGCACGCGCCGCGGACCCCGAGGCGATGAAGAAGGCCGGCTGCCTGGCCTGCCATTCGGACGACAAGAAGATCGTCGGCCCGTCCTACAAGGATGTCGCGGCCAAGTACAAGGGCAAGGCGGATGCGGTGACCGTGCTGATGGAAAAGGTGCGCAAGGGCGGCTCCGGCGTCTGGGGTCCGGTTCCGATGTCGCCGAACCCGCCTAGCAAGATCAGCGATGCCGACCTGAAGGCCGCGATCGAGTACATATTGGCTCTGAAGTAAGCCAGATCCGCTGAATCTGTCATGCGCCCCCGGCCGCTGTCGGCCTTCGCCGCGGCATTGATCGCGACCGGTGCGGTGCAGGCACAGACCGAGATGACGGCCCAGCGCCAGCACACGCTGGTGCACATGGTGCGTCAGGACTGCGGCGCCTGCCACGGCATGCAGCTCACGGGCGGGCTCGGCCCGCCGCTCACCGCACAGGCGCTGCGTGATCGCTCGATCGAATCGATCGTGGCGACGACGCTGCACGGGCGTCCCGGCACGCCGATGCCGGCATGGAGCTCGATGCTGAGCGAGGCCGATGCGCTGTGGATCGCGCAGCAGCTGCGCGCCGGCTTCCCGGAAGAAACCAAGGTGCCGAGGTGATCCACTCGATGTTTCGTCGCGCCATCAGCCGCGTCTGCGGGCCCGCTGCCGCGCTGCTGCTCGCGGCCTGCGCCACGGCGTCGCCGCCGGCAGCCGACGGCATTGGCAGCGGCGATCTCGGCGTCATCGTCGGGCGCGCGAGCGGCACGCTGACGGTGGTCAACACGAGCGCGATGCGCGTGCTCGGCGCGATTGACGGCCTCGGCGACCTGTCGCACGCCTCCGTCGTCTACGGGCGCGATGGCGCCACCGCCTTTGTCTTCGGGCGCGACGGCGCGCTCACCAAGGTCAACCTGCTGACGCGCCGGGTCGAGGGCCGCGTGCAGCAGGCCGGCAACAGCATCGGCGGCGCGATCTCGCAGGACGGCAAGCTCGTCGCAGCGCAGAACTACGTGCCCGGGGGCGTCAAGGTGTTCGACGCGAAGACGCTCACGCTTGTTGCCGACATCCCGGCCACTTTCGATGCCCCGGGCGAACCGGGCAAGCGCTCGCGCGTCGTCGGCCTCGCCGAACTGCCGGGCAAGCGCTTCATCTTCTCGCTCTTCGACGCCGACCAGATCTGGATCGCCGACCTGTCGCAAGGCGGCGCGCCCAAGCTCACGAAGTTCACGCACGTCGGCCGCCAACCCTACGATGCGCTCGTCACGCCGGATGGCCGCTACTACATCGCGGGCCTGTTCGGCGAGGACGGGCTGGCGATGATCGACCTCTGGGCTGCCGAGCCCAAGGTGCGCCGCATCCTCGCCGGCTACGGCCGTGGCGAGACGCCGCTGCCGGTCTTCAAGATGCCGCACCTGCGCGGCTGGGCGATCGCCGGACGCCACGCCTACCTGCCGGCCATCGGTCGCCACGAGGTGCTCGTCGTCGATACCGACACCTGGCAGGAGGTCGCGCGCATTGCCGTCGCCGGCCAGCCGGTGTTCGTCATGGCGCAGCCCGACGGGCGCCAGGTCTGGGTCAACTTCGCGGTGCCCGACTACCACCGCGTGCAGGTGATCGACACGCCGACGCGCAAGGTCGTCAAGATGCTCGAACCCGGCGCCGCCGTGCTGCACATGGAATTCACGCCCAAGGGCGAAGCGGTCTGGATCTCTTCGCGCGACGCGAACCGCGTCAGCGTGATCGACACCACGAGCTTCGAGACGCTCGCGACGCTCGACATCGCCGCGCCGAGCGGCATCTTCTTCGCAAGCCGCGCCGCGCGGCTCGGGCTGTGATGAACATCTGCGCGGCACCGCTCGAAGCCCATGCGTCGCGTGCGCTGCTCAACGCGTGGCAGCGCGATCTGCCGCTCGTGGCGCGGCCCTACGACGCGCTCGGCGCGCCGCACGGCCTGAGCGGCGCGCAGGTGCGTGCGCTGCTGCAGGGGGCGCTGGCTCGTGGCGAGGCGAGCCGCGTCGGCGCCGTGTTCGGCGTCGGCGCCGGCGGCGCCGGCATGCTGTGCGCAATGCGCGTGCCGGCGCCGGACCTGCAACGCGTCGCCGCGATCGTGAATGCCGAGCCCGGCGTCAACCACAACTACGCGCGCGCGCATGACTGGAACCTGTGGTTCGTCGCCACCGCGACCGACGAGGCCGGGCTGCAGGCGTGCGTCGATCGCATCGAGCGCGCCACCGGGCTGCGGGCGCTGCGCCTGCCGATGCGGCGTGCCTACCGGATCGACCTCGCGTTCGACCTCGACGGTGCACAGGGTGCGCCCGACGAAGGGCAGGCGCCGCGCCGGTCGATGCCGGCGGCGCCGGTCAGCGCGGCGTTGCGGCCCCTCGCGGCACGCCTCGAGCAGGGCCTGCCGCTCGTCGAGCGGCCGTTCGCCGCATTGGGCGAACCCCTCGGCCTGGACGAATCCGCGGTGATCGCCGCGCTGAGCGACTGGTGCGCGCGCGGCACGCTCCGGCGCCTGGGCGTCGTGCTGCGGCACCATGAGTTCGGCATCAGCGCGAACGCGATGACGGTGTTCGAACTGCCGGCAACCGAAGTCGACGCTGCCGGCGCGCGGCTCGCGGCGCAACCCGGCGTGACGCTGTGCTACCGGCGCGACAGCGCGCCCGGCTGGCCGTACACGCTCTACTGCATGGTGCACGGGCGCGAGCAGGGCGCGGTGCGCGAACTCATCGAGGCGGCGCGGATCGCCGCCGGGCTCGGCGACCGTCCGCACGAGGTGCTCTTCAGCACGCAGCGCTTCAAGCAGACCGGCGCGCGCTACTTCACCGAGGCGCTGCAGTGAACGCGCGCGCGGATGGCGCTTTCAGCCGCGAGCCGGCGGTGCTCGATGCGACCGACGCCTTGTTGATCCGCCGCCTGCACGGCGACTTTCCGCTCAGCGACACGCCGTTTGCTGAAGTCGCGGCCGAACTCGGCCTGAGCGAGGACGAGGTGCTCACACGGCTGCGTCGCATGCTCGAAGACGGTGTGCTGTCGCGTTTCGGCCCGCTGTTCCAGATCGAACGCGCGGGCGGGCAGTTCGTGCTCGCCGCCCTGCAGGTGCCGGAGGGTCGCTTCGACGCCGTCGCCGAGATCGTGAACGCGCTGCCCGAAGTGGCGCACAACTACCGGCGTGAACACGCCTTCAACATGTGGTTCGTGCTGGCGTGCACGTCGCCCGCGCAGGCGCGCGAGGCCTGCGCGCGCATCGAGGCCGAGACCGGCCTGCGCGTGTTCGCGTTCCCGAAAGAGAAGGAGTTCTTCGTCGAACTTCAGCTGCCGGTCTGATTGCCGCCGCGCCATGCTTGCCGATTTCGACCAACGACTGATTGCCGCGACCCAGGCCGGCTTGCCGATGGTGCCGCGGCCCTACGACGCCGTCGGCGCGCAGCTCGGCGTGAGCGGAGCGGTCGTGCGCGAGCGCTTCGAGGGCATGCTGCGCGAGGGCCTGGTGCGCCGCATCGGCGCGGTTCCGAATCACTACCGCCTCGGCTACACCGCGAACGGCATGACGGTGTGGGACGTCGACGATGCGCGCGTCGACGAGCTGGGCGAAAAGGTCGGTGCGCTCGCCTTCGTCTCGCACTGCTATCGCCGGCCGCGCGCACTGCCGGAGTGGCCGTACAACCTCTTCGCGATGGTGCACGGCCACAACCGCGTCGAAGTCGAGCGCTACGCGCTGCAGATCCATTGCCTGCTCGCCGAGGCCTGCCGCGCGCAGGATATTCTCTACAGCACCCGCATCCTGAAGAAGACCGGATTGCGCCTGCCCCGAACCGAGTAACGCATCATGTTTCGCATCTCCCAATTCATGCGCGAGCTGGCCCAGGCCGAGCGCGACGGCAGCTACCCGATCGTCAGGCAGCGCAGCGCCACCGGCCCGGTCGTGATCTGGAATCTGATCCGCCGCTGCAACCTCACCTGCAAGCACTGCTACGCGCTCTCGGCGGACCACGACTACCCGGACGAACTCACGAACGCCGAAGTCAACACCGTGATGGACGACCTGAAGCGCTTCGGCGTGCCGGTGCTGATCCTCTCCGGCGGCGAGCCGCTGCTGCGGCCCGACATCTTCGAGATCGCCGAGCGCGCGAAGGCGATGAAGTTCTACGTCGGCCTCTCGACCAACGGCACGCTGATCGACGCGCCGATGGCGGACCGCGTCACGGTGCAGGGCTTCGACTACGTCGGCATCAGCCTCGACGGCCTGCGCGAAACGCACGACAAGTTCCGCCGCAAGCAGGGCGCGTTCGACGCCTCGCTCGGCGCGGTGCGCCTGCTGCGCGATCGCGGCGTCAAGGTCGGCCTGCGCTACACGATGACCGACATGAACGCGGCCGACCTGCCCGACCTGATGCAGCTGATGCACGACGAGGGCGTCGACAAGTTCTACTTCTCGCACCTGAACTACGCCGGCCGCGGCAACATCCACCGCGGGCGCGACGCGCACTTCGCAGCGACGCGCGCGGCGCTCGACCGGCTGTTCGACGCCGCGTGGCTGGCGGCGAAGGAAGGGCGGACGCTGGAATACGTCACCGGCAACAACGACGCCGACGGCGTCTACCTGCTGCTGTGGGTGCAGCGCCATCTGCCGCAGTGGGCCGACGCGGTGCAGGCGCGGCTCCAAGCCTGGGGCGGCAACGCATCGGGCCTGTATGTGGCCAACATCGACAACGTCGGCCACGTGCACCCCGACACGATGTGGTGGCACTACGACCTCGGCAGCGTGCGCAAGCGCCCGTTCTCGCAGATCTGGGCCGACACGAGCGACCCGCTGATGGCGGGGCTGAAGCTCCGGCCGCGCCCCGTCACCGGCCGCTGCGGCGCGTGCGCGCACCTCGCGATCTGCGGCGGCAACACGCGGGTGCGCGCGCAGCAGGTCACGGGCGACCCCTGGGCGGAGGACCCGGGCTGCTACCTCGACGACGCCGAGATCGGCCTCACGAACAGCGACGCGCCGCGCGTCAAGACGACCGCGTTTCGCGACCGCCTGCGCGTCGTCTCGGCCTGACGGTGATGGGCGCAACGATCTGGCGCGTCGCGCTCGCCGCCGGCCTGTTCTGGATCGGCTGGGACATGGCGCAGGCACAGTCGGTGCCGCCGGTCGCGGCGGGCCAGGCCGCTGGGCTGTACCAGGAGCACTGCGCCGCCTGCCACGGCGCGCAGCGCGTCGGCGGCATGGGCCCGGCGCTGTTGCCCGAGAGCCTGCAGCGCCTGCGCAAGCCCGAGGCGGCGAAGGTGATCACGCAGGGCCGCGTCGCGACCCAGATGCAGGGCTTTGCCGACAAGCTCGACGCCGCGCAGATCGCCGCGATCACGGACTGGATCTACACGCCGGTCACGCCCGCGCCGAGCTGGAGCGAGGCCGACATCCGCGCGTCGCGCGTCGAGACCGCCGGCGCGCGCGGCCTGCCCGCCAAGCCGCGCTGGAGCGCCGACCCGATGAACCTGTTCGTCGTCGTCGAGGGCGGCGACCATCATGTCTCGCTCGTCGATGGCGACAAGTTCGAAGTCATCCACCGCTTCCCGTCGCGCTTCGCGCTGCACGGCGGGCCGAAGTTCACGCCCGACGGGCGCTACGTGTACTTCGGCTCGCGCGATGGCTGGATCACGAAGTACGACCTCTGGAACCTGGCCGTCGTCGCCGAGGTGCGCGCCGGCCTCAACATGCGCAACGTCGCCGTCTCGGGCGACGGCAAGTGGGTGATGGCGGCGAACTACCTGCCGCACACGCTCGCGCTGTTCGATGCCGACCTCAACCTGCAGCGCACCTATGCGGCGGCGACGCTCGACGCCAAGGCAAGCTCGCGCGTCTCGGCCGTCTACGACGCCGCGCCACGCAAGAGCTTCGTCGTCGCGTTGAAGGACATCCCGGAGCTGTGGGAGATCTCGTACAACCCGAAGGCGGAGCCGATCTACGACGGCCTCGTCCACGACTACAGACAAGGCGAGGGCATCGCCAAGCCCGGCTACCTCGGGGTGCGGCGCACGCCGCTCGACGAGCCGCTGGACGACTTCTTCTTCGATGCGAGCTACGCCAACGTGCTCGGCGCGACGCGCCCGCGCAGCGACGGCGCGCCGTCGGCGCAGGTCGTGAACCTCGACGTGCGCCGCCGCATCGCGGCGCTGCCGCTGCCGGGCATGCCGCACCTCGGCTCCGGCATCACCTTCGACTACCACGGCCGCCCGGTGCTGGCGTCGCCGAATCTGAAGGATGGCGTCGTCAGCGTGATCGACATGAAGACCTGGCAGCCGGTGCAGGACATCCCGACGCTCGGCCCCGGCTTCTTCATGCGCAGCCACGAGAACACGCCCTACGCCTGGGTCGACGCGATGATGAGCCCGACGGCGAAGAACACGCTGCTCATCATCGACAAGCGCACGCTGGAACCGGCAGGGCGCGTTTCCGTCGAACCAGGTAAAACGCTCGCCCACATCGAATTCACGAAGGACGGCCGCTACGCGCTCGCGAGCCTGTGGGAGGCCGATGGCGCGCTGATCGTCTACGACGCCGCGACCTTCAAGGAGGTCAAGCGCCTGCCGATGAGCAAGCCGGTCGGCAAGTACAACGTGTGGAACAAGATCACGCGCAGCGAGGGCACTTCGCACTGAGGGCGGCGCGGCCCACCGCTTCGCTCAGACCCGAAGCAAGCCGCGAAAGCCCCGCCCCGCGTAGTAGGACTGCGCGCCGTTGTGATACGCGAACACCCGGCCGAAGCGTCGGTCGCAGAAGAGGGCGCCGCCGAGCGCGCGCATGTCAGTCGGCGCGCTGACCCAGCTCGACGTCTTGGTGTCGAAGTCGCCGAGCGTCTGCAGCGCACGGTACTGCGCCTCGGTCAACAGCTCGATGCCCATTGCGGCCGCCATCTCGACGGCGCTGCCGGCCGGCTTGTGCTCCTTGCGCGAGTCCAGCGCCGCGCGGTCGTAGCACAGGCTCCTGCGGCCGGCCGGGCTCTCGGCAGCGCAATCGCAGAACGTGAACGTCCCCGACGCCTTGTCCTGACCGATCACGTCCGGCTCGCCACCGGTCGCTTCCATCGCGAGCAGCGAACTCATTGCTTCGGGATTGGCGTCGAGCCTGGCCTGCACCGCGGCCCATGCGATGCCCTTGTGGCGATGCATGTTGTGCTCGAAGCGGGACTTCAGCGTACTCAGCAGTGCTTCACGTTCTTTCGGCTTCATGGTCATCGTGTCTGCGGGAGGTCGGTTGCTCGAAGAGCGGAAGTTCCGGTTCGTGCGTGATCGGGCCGCCGGCGCGCAGCGCTCCGCTCATGTCCCCCGACGCCGGCCTTCGGCCGCCGTCTCCTCCTTTACTTCGCTACGCACTACGCACCATCTGCCCGATCGGTCGGTAGAGTGTGTCACCGGCGTTGTTCGCGCTGCGAGCGGATCCCAGGTCAGTTGATCCTGAGAACTGGTTGGTGCAGTTCCAGACTCAACGCGTGGAGTTGAGCGGCGACGCAGCGGTCCGCGTCGAAAGAGGTTAGACCGCGCCACGGCGAGCAGCTTCCATGTCGACGAGAAACCGATCCTTGTGAAGCGGCGAGATCATCAGCGACTTGCCTCGACCATAGTCGATACGCAACCGGTCCAGCGACAGTGCCGGACTGGAAAGCGGGCTGGATGTGGGCGTGATGTTCGTGATGTCCGCGACTTGAATGCGCCACTTGAAAGGTCCGGACCGGACAAGAAGCTGGCCGCGTCCGAGCAGGTAGCGCGTTGAAACCAGCAGCCACAGCGGCAGGCCAACTCCAACAACGGCAATGAATGCACCAACTGCCCAGGCGGCGGCCGATGGCACGGAAAGCGTCGCGACTGCACCGGCAAGGGAGACCGCGACTGCAACGCCAAGAAGCGCGACCAGCCACACATCGATCTTTGATCGGTACACGGTTTCCATGGGCGTTGCTGTGCGTTCTGACGAATGGCGTTTATGCGGCGCCAGGCTGAAGCCAATCGAAGGCATGGCGGTGAACGGCGTCGAGAATCCGCATCGGACTGAAGCTCGTAGCACAGGCTCCTGCGTCGCTGCTGAGAGCTGGGTCAAGTCTGTTCTGGCCGTCCGGGATTTTCAGGACTACGAGGGCAGACGGCGGCAGTAGCAGTACACGAACTGCTGAGGTGATCCCCAGGGCGTCGTGTGCAGTTCGATGCTGCTGCCGAGAAGTTCGAAGGGCTCGCCGAAGACGCCGTGAAGTTCGCTGGGGGCGTATCTGGAGACTTGCAGCCCACTGCATTGCTCTGGCCCCTCCGGCCCGAAGGTTCCGACGATGGCGAAACCCGCAGGCTTCAACGCCGAGAGTACCTGCGCGACGTAACGGCGCCGCTGGTCGTCGCTGGTCAGGAAATGGAATACGGCGCGGTCGTGCCAGATGTCGAAGGCGCCGACCGGAAATTCGACTTCAAGTACGTCTGCGGCCGCCCAGTGGACATGGGCGCCTTGCGCACCGACGCGCTGTCTCGCGACCTCAAGCGCCTTGGCCGAGATGTCGAGAACGGTGATGTCCTTGTAGCCCTCGCTGACCAGATCGTCGACGAGCGTCGACTCGCCACCGCCCACGTCGATGATCGCGGCGTTCTTGCTCGTTGCTGCCTGGGATATGTAGCGCAGCGACTCCCGCAGATGCGGGGCATACCAGCTGACTGCTTCCGCTGACTTGGTTTCGTACACCGATTCCCAGTGTGTCCTCGTGGTCATCACGGCGCCTCCGATGCGGTGCCCCCGTTCAAGTCGCCCGGGGGTCTGCGGATCACGCACACATCCTACTTGTTCCCGGTCACCATGAAAACGCTGACCCGGCTCGCCAGGCGCATCGAATTTGAACGGCGGGGCGGGTCGTGGCGTTCAGCACGCCACGCCAGTGAACGGGTGCCCGGCCTCGCGATCCGCTACGCTCGGCCGCACCGGATCGCCGCATGCCATCGCCGCATGTGATTGCCGGGCGCATCGCTCACCGCCGCAAGCCTCGCCATCGATACAATCCGCCCCCTCGTCCCGACCCCGCGCCACATGTCCGATCGCCTCGCCGTCCTGCCGCAATACGTGCTGCCCAAGCAGGCGTTGACTTCGCGTGCGGGCAAGGTGGCGAACGCGCAGCGCGGGGCGAAGACGACGCGCCTGATCGCGTGGTTCGTGCGCAAGTACGGCGTCGACATGAGCGAGGCGGCGGACAGCGACATTGCGCACTACGCGAGCTTCAACGACTTCTTCACCCGCGCGCTCAAGCCGGGCGTGCGGCCGCTGGCGAATGCCGAGTTCATCTGCCCGGTGGACGGCTCGATCAGCCAGTTCGGCGCGATCGAGCAGGGCCAGATCTTCCAGGCCAAGGGGCACCGCTATTCGGCGACCGCACTCGTCGGCGGCGATGCGGCGCTCGCCGCGCCGTTCGACGACGGGCACTTCGCAACGCTCTATCTCAGCCCGAAGGACTACCACCGCATCCACATGCCGTGCGACGGGCGGCTCGTGCGCATGATCCATGTGCCCGGCGCGCTGTTCTCGGTGAACCCGACGACGGCGCGCGGCGTGCCGGGGCTGTTCGCGCGCAACGAGCGTGTCGTCTGCGTGTTCGAGGGCGTGTTCAACGGTGAGCCCGCGCCGTTCGTGCTGGTGCTCGTGGGCGCGACGATCGTCGGCAGCATGGCGACGGTGTGGCACGGTGTCGTCAGCCCGCCGCGCGTCGCGCAGGCGCGCGAGTGGCGCTATGACGGGCAGGACGTCCGGCTCGGGCAGGGTGACGAGATGGGGCGCTTCCTGCTCGGCTCGACGGTCGTCGTGCTGTTGCCGAAGATGAACCTGCAGTTCAACCCGGCGTGGACGCCGGGGGCCGCGATCCGCATGGGTGAAGCGATGGCTGGTGCGGTGCTGGCCGGCGCTGCCTGAACGCGCGCGCCGTCGACGTCATCAACCGGTCGGGGCGTCCTGGTACTGCGACAGCCGCTTGGCGTCGAGGATGCGAATGTCGCGGCGGTCGATCTCGATCAGACCGTTCGATTCCAGCTCGTGCAGCACGCGCGAGAAGTACTCCGGCGTGAGCGACAGACGCGATGCGATCGTCGCCTTGCTGACCGGCAGCGACACCGTGCGCGCCTCACCCGCCTCGCAGTCCTCGATCGCCTGATCGCGCAGCAGGTAGCCGATCACGCGCTGCAGCCCGGAGTGCAGCGAATAGGCCTCGACGTCGTGCACCAGGCCGTGCATGCGGCGCGCGAGGCCGGCCAGCATGCGCAGCGCGAAGCGGTGGTCGCGCTCGATCTCGGCGAGCACCGCGCGCTTGGAGACGACAAGCAGCAATGTGTCGGTAAGCGACTGCGCGCTCAGGATGTAGGGCCGGTCGGTGAACATGATCGCCTCGGCAAAGCTCTGCCCGGGGGCGATCAGCTCGACGACCTTCTCCTGGCCCGACGGCGACAGCACGAACAGCTTGACCTGGCCGGTGACGACGACATGGAACTCGTTGCAGGGGTCCCCGTTGTGAAACACCATGTCGCCACGCGCGAGCCGGCGCAGCGTGCAGCCGGCAGCAACCTGCTTCAGCTCGTCCGGGCTGAGGTCGTTGAACAGCGGCAACACCGAGAGGTATCGCGGCACATCGAAAGGACGACCCTCCATCGTGCGACTCCGTTCGCGGGCAAAAGAGAAAATTGTAGTGGGGCCGCGGCGTCAGGACGGCGCTGACGGGTGTGGTGTCGGTCGTGGTGAACGCGACAGCTCCACGAGCGTGGCGAGCAGCAGCGCAGCGCCAAGATTGTGCGCGAGCGCGACACCGAGCGCCGGGCCGCTGCCCGCCATCACCAGCCCGAGCCCGACGACGAGCGTGAGCGCCGTGAGCAACACCGCTGCGGCCAGCGGCCGCGCGCTGCGCAGTGCAGCCAGTGCGAGCGGTGCCGTCGCGAACAACAGCAGCACCCCCAGCACGCGATGCATCGCCTGCGCGAGCGCGCCCGACGCGTTGATCGGCGGCGCGCCTGCGAGCACCGGTTCGCGCCAGGGGTCGAGCGCCGTCCACGGCAGGCCGCGCGCAGCGTCTATGCAGTCACTGAAGCCACTGCAACTGGTCGCCGAGAACGATGCGCTGACCAGGCCACCGAGCGCGACCTGCAGCGCGACGAGCAGCGCCGCGACGCGCGCCCAGGCGCGCCAGCCCGGCGCGAGCGCGTTGCCCGCGTCGTGCATGAGGCGCCAACACAACGCCAGCATCGCGAAGCCGCCGAGCAGGTTGCCGATCGCGACTGCCGGCACGCGCGCGTCGCTCGACCAGCGGCCGAGCACGGCGAGGCCGAGCGCGAGCACGAGCAGGGCGAGCGCAACGCGCCCGTCGGCCCAACGCACCGGGCGCGCGGTGAAGCACACGACGACCATCGTGACGATCAGCAGCAACGCACTGCTCGCGACGATGCGATGCGCGAGCCGCGCGATCGCCGTCGCATCGCTTTCGCCAGCGGTCGCGGCGATGCCCTGTTGCGCCTGGCGCAGGCCTTCGCCGTAGCACTGCGGCCAATCGGCGCATGACAGGCCGGCGCGCGAAAGCCGGATGTAGGCGCTCAGGCTCGTGATCACGAGGACGAGTACGGTGCACAGCAGCGCCATGCGGCGCAACAGCTTGCGGCTTCGATCGGGTGCGCTCATGTCGGGTTCGGTGGAGTGTGGGTCGATTGTCCGACGCGGCGCGCAGCGTAGTGGTCAACCCTTGTGGACGCCTGCTTGCCGAGAGGTAACCTTCCGCGTTCTTGTGCTGGGTCAAATCAAGTTGAGGCCACGCCCAGCAGAATCTCGCCGGGCCACGCTATGGCCGGACCACGACTGAAGGAGAACACCCATGAGCTCGAACGACCACGACAACGAACCCGTGCCCTGGTTGCAGCAACTGCTCGACAACCCGTTCCTGTTGCTGTTCATCGGTGTCATGGTGCCCATGGTCATCTACATGGCGTGGGGCCTGATCGACATCTTCACCATCCCGATGGCGAAATGACCGTGCGTAACGCCGACAACCCCGGTTCAAACAGAAGGAAGACGACATGAGCGCAATGCTGCCCCCGGCGGAACGACTGTGGTGGAAGCACCCGCTGGACCGTGTTGAAGGCACCTGGATCGCGATCGCGTTCGCCTGGTGCATGGTGATGTTCTTCATGATGGTCGGCTGGCACATCTACGGCAAGCAGAACCTCTCGACCGAAACCTACCGCACGACACCTGACGCCTTCGTCGCCAAGGCGCAGGCGGTGGTCGACAAGTACACCGTGCGCACCGAGACCGAAGACAAGGTTCCGGTCGTCGCGCCGCCGCCGGGCGGGGACGTGTATCTGGTCGGGCGGCTCTGGAGCTGGTGGCCGATCATCGAGCTCGAGAAGGGCAAGACCTACCGTCTGCACCTGTCCTCGCTCGACTACAACCACGGCTTCTCGCTGCAGCCGACCAACATCAACGTCCAGGTCGTTCCGGGCTTCGAGCACGTGATCAACGTCACGCCGAACCAGTCGGGTCAGTTCGCGATCGTCTGCAACGAGTTCTGCGGTATCAACCATCACACGATGGTTGGCCGCTTGTACGTGAAGTAAGGGAGGAGCACAAATGTCCAGCGCCATCACGTACCGGACCTGCCCCAGGTCGGGCCTGCAGTTCGAGGGTCATGCAGAAAAGCTGATCTACGCCAACGCGTTCGTCGCCGTTGTCTGCCTGCTCTTGGGCGGCATCCTTGCCATCGGCGTCGTGCTGACGCGCTGGCCCGCCATCCACTGGCTGGAGGCCGACACCTTCTATCAGGTGCTCACCGCGCACGGCATCAACATGCTGATCTTCTGGATCATCTTCTTCGAGATCGCGGTGCTCTACTTCTGTTCGTCGACGCTGCTGCGCTGCCGGATCGCGACACCGAAGGTGGCCTGGGTTGCCTTCGTGCTGATGGTGATCGGCGCCGCCGTCAACAACTACGCCGTCTACCAGGGCAGCTCGAGCGTGATGATGACGAGCTATGTGCCGATGATGGCCGATCAGAGCTTCTATCTCGGCCTGATCCTGTTCGCCGTCGGCGCGCTGATCGCCTGCTTCGTGTTCTTCGGCACGCTCGTCGTCGCCCGGCGCGAGCGGACCTATGAAGGCTCGGTGCCGCTCGTCACCTTCGGCGCCACCACCGCGGCGATCATCGCCGTGTTCACGATCGTGTCGGGTGCGATCATCCTGATCCCGACCTGGCTGATGTCGATCGGCCTCGTGCAGCACGTGGACCCGCTCGCCTACCGCGTGATCTGGTGGGCCTTCGGCCACTCGTCGCAGCAGATCAACGTCGCGGCGCACATCTCGATCTGGTATCTGGTCGCGGCGATCGCGTTCGGCGCGAAGCCGATGTCCGAGCGCGTGAGTCGCGGCGCCTTCCTGCTCTACATCGTCTTCCTGCAACTCGCGAGCGCGCACCACATCCTTGCCGATCCGGGTGTCAGCACGTCGTGGAAGGTCGTCAACACGAGCTACTTCATGTACTTCGCGGTGCTCGCCTCGATGATCCACGGCCTCACCGTGCCGGGTGCGATGGAAGTCGCGCAGCGCGCCAAGGGCTACAACAAGGGTCTGTTCGAGTGGCTGCGCAAGGCGCCGTGGGGCAACCCGACGTTCTCGGGCGTGTTCATCTCGATCGTCGGCTTCGGCTTCCTGGGCGGGATCACGGGCGTGATGATGGGCACCGAGCAGCTCAACATGATCATCCACAACACGATCTACGTGCCGGGCCACTTCCACGCCACGGTCGTCGTCGGCACGACGCTGTCGTTCATGGCGCTGACCTATTTCCTGATCCCGGTGCTGTTCCGCCGCGAGATGATCAACCCGGGCCTGGCGAAGCTCCAGCCGTACATCTTCGGTTTCTCGATGTACTTCTTCTGCCTCGTGATGATGGGTGCCGGCACGCTGGGCGTCTCGCGCCGGCACTGGGACATGGCTTTCGCCGGGGCGCCGATGGCCTATGAATGGCCGGGTGCGGCCTACCTGATGATGGGGATGGTCGGCATCGGCGGCATCGCAGCCATCGTTGGCGGCGGGATCTACATCTACATCACGGTTGGCTCGATCCTGTGGGGCAAGCGGCTCGACAGCGGCGCGACGAGCGCCAAGCCGACGCCGGTTGCGCGCGCGACACCGACCGTTGCGGTGCAGAGCTACGGCTCGGCAGGGTTCGTCGCCCCCGGCTCGTTCGTGCTGGCGATGGTGTTCTTCGTGGCCTTCGTGCTGTACTACTTCATCAACTGGAAGTACCTGTCGCAGGTCTGGGGCCTTTCCTGACCGGAGCACGGCAATGACGACAACCCTTGCACTCGCCCCCCGCACGCCTGCCCGGCTTGCGCGCGACGTGCTGGGGCTGTTCAAGCTGCGCATCGGCGTGATGATCATGCTGACCGCCCTGGTCGGCTTCGTGTTCACGCCCGGCCCGTCGCTGAGCCTGGCGCAGGTGGTCGTGCTGGCGATCTCGGTGATGGTCTCGTCCGCGAGCGCGGGCGCGTTCAATCAGTACGTCGAGGCGGAATCCGACAAGCTGATGGCGCGCACCCGCACGCGTGCCTTCGTCACCGGCGCGCTGCCGCACACGCCGGCGTGGCTGGCGGTGATCGCCGCGCTGCTCGCCGCCTCGGTCGCGTCCGCCTGGTGGGCGCTCAACGCCTGGGCCGCGCTCTATGTCTTCCTCGGCGCGTTCTTCTACGCGGTCGTCTATACCGTGTGGCTCAAGCGCCGCACGTGGCTCAACATCGTCGTCGGCGGTCTCGCCGGCAGCTTCGCGGTGCTGGCCGGTGCCGCCGCGGTCGACCCTGCGATCGGCGCCTTGCCGCTGCTGCTTGCACTCGTCCTGTTTCTCTGGACGCCGCCGCATTTCTGGAGCCTCGCGATCGCGAACCAGGACGATTACGCTGCGGCCGGCGTGCCGATGCTGCCGGTCGTCGTCGGCACGCAGCGTGCGGCGCAGATCGTCTTCTGGAGCACGGTCGCGCTCGTGATTGCTTCGCTGCTGCCTGTCTTCTATGGCGCCGGCGTCGTCTACGTGGCCGGTGCGGCCATCGGCGGCGCCTACTTCCTGCGCAAGGCCTGGGTTCTGGCGCGCGAGCCGAGCCGCAAGACCGCGATGGCCTCGTTCTTCGCTTCGTTGCTTCAACTCAGCCTGGTGCTTGCGGGAGCCAGCCTCGACGGCTTGTTGCGGTAGCATTCCTGGCATGAAGGCGCACGCCGTCCCCAGTGGCCGGGGTTTCGTCACCCTGCTCGCGATTTCGCTGGCCTGCCTGTTCGGGTCTGCCAGAGCCGACGACGCTCCCGCATCGCGTGCCACGCTCGACCCGGGCGAAGCATTGCGCATCAGCCAGGGCGTCGTCGGCAAGAAGATCGGCGACTACACCCTGCTCGATCGTGAAGGCAAGCCGGTGCGCCTGGCCGACTACCGCGGCAAGCCCTTGCTCGTGAACTTCATGTACACGGGATGCTTCCAGGTCTGCCCGACGAGCACGCGCGCGATCGCCGCGGCGATCGATGGGATGGGCCGCAGCATGGACCCGAGGCAGTACAACATCGTCAGCATCGGCTTCAACCTGCCGGCGGATTCGCCGCCGTCGATGAAGGCCTTCGCTGCGCAGCAGCGCATCAACTTTGCGAACTGGGAGTTCCTGAGCCCGCATGCGTCGGCTGTCGAAGCGCTGACGCGCGACTTCGGTTTCGCCTACACACCCAGCCAATCGGGCTTCGACCATCTGCTGCAGGTGACGGTGGTGGACGGTGAAGGCCGGATCTACCGTCAGGTGTATGGCGAAAACTTCAGCGCGGATCAACTGGCCGAGCCGATCCGCCAACTCCTTCGCAACGAGCCGCTGCCGCAGCAGCTCGACCTGGCCGATCTCGTCGATCGGGTGCGCATCCTGTGCTCGATCTATGACCCGGCAACCGGCGAATACCGCGTCAGCTATGCGCTCGCGTTCGAGATCGCGGGTGGCGTCACCTTTGTCATCGCGATGATCTGGTTCTTCATCGGCGAACTGCTTGCGAATCGACGGCTGCGGCGTGCGAAGAGCGCGGCCACGCGGATCGCAGGCAGCGCGCCGCTGCCGCCGCGCGCGAGCGCCGAGCGATGAATCTGCGCGAGCGCGGCGGTGCGCTGTGGCAGCGCGCCGAGGGTGCACTCGACCGCGTCGTTGGCGGCGGCACGCTCAATCCGCTGCGCCACCTCGGCGCGCTCGCCTTCCTGTGCTTCTGGCTGCTCGCGATCAGCGGCATCTATGTCTACGCGGTGCTCGACACGTCGGCCACCGGGGCGTACGGCTCGATCGACGCCCTCTCCCGCGATCAGTGGTTCCTCGGCGGCTGGCTGCGCAGCCTGCACCGTTATGCGGCCGACGCGTTCGTCGTCACGATGCTCGCGCACCTGCTGCGCGAATGGCTGCTCGGCCGCTACAGCGGGTTTCGCCGCTTCTCGTGGCTGACCGGCGTGCCGCTGCTGCCGCTCGCCTTTGCCTCGGCGATCGGCGGCTTCTGGCTGAACTGGGACAAGCTCGGCCAGTTTTCCGCCATCGCCACCGCGGAGTTCATCGACTGGCTGCCGTTCTTCGCGTCGCCACTGACGCGCAACTTCCTTGGCGTCGCGAGCGTCAGCGATCGGCTGTTCTCGCTCTTCGTGTTCGTCCACCTGGGCGTGCCGCTGCTGATCGTGTTCGCGATGTGGTTTCACATCCAGCGCGTGGCGCATGCCGAGGTCTTTCCGCCGCGGCGGCTCGCGATCGCCGCGACGGCAATGCTCATCGCACTCGCATTCGCGCTGCCGGTGCTGAGCCAGGGGCCGGCCGATCTTGCGGTCGCGCCGGGGGCGCTCGCGCTCGACTGGTGGCTGCTCTTCATCCATCCGCTGGTCTACGCCACATCCGCGGGCGCGGTGTGGCTGCTGCTCGCGCTGACGCTCGTCGCGCTCTTTGCGCTGCCTTTCATCCCGCAGCCGGCCGCGGCGCCGGTGGCCGAAGTCGACCCGGCCAACTGCAGCGGTTGCAGGCGGTGCTTCGACGATTGCCCCTACACCGCGATCACGATGATCCCGCACCCGAACCGGCGCATCGGATACCAGATGGCGCAGGTGGATGCCGATCTGTGCGCGAGCTGCGGCATCTGCGTCGGCGCGTGCCCGTCATCGACACCGTTTCGCAAGAGCGCCAAACTCGTCACCGGCATCGACATGCCGCAATCGCCGATCAACGCGTTGCGTGAGCGCATGGAGGCGGCACTCGAACGCATGCCCGCCGGGGCGCCGAAGTGGGTCGTCTTCGGCTGCGACCAGGGCGCGAACGTTGCCCGCCTTGGTGCCCCCGACGTTGCAGCGTTCAGCCTGATCTGCACCGGCATGCTGCCGCCGTCGTTCATCGAATACGCCTTGCGTGGCGGCGTCGACGGCGTGCTCGTCACCGGTTGCAGCGAGGGCGGCTGCGCCTTCCGCCTTGGCCAGCGCTGGACGCGGGAGCGTCTGCTCGGCGCGCGCGAGCCGCATCTGCGCGCGTCGGTGCCGCGCGAGCGGGTGGCGACGGTCTGGGCCGATGTGGGTGAGGAGGCCACGGTCGAGGCGGCGCTGGCCGCATTGAGACTGCGGGTATCGGGCGCGACGCCGCCCACACATGCGAGACTTCGGTATGGATGAAACTCCCGCGCGCAAGCCCTTCGCCTGGATCGGCCAGGTGCTGCTGTACGGTGTGTTCGCGCTGATCATCGGCGTGTTTTCGCACTGGCCCACCTACCGCCATCTGGGCGACGACGAGGCCTTGATCAAGCTGAGCTTCACGCATGCCGCGCAGCGCGTCGAAGAGTGCCGCAAGCTCACCCCCGAGGAGCTCGCCAAGCTGCCGCCCAACATGCGCGCGCCGAACAAGTGCGGGCGCGAGCGGGCGCCAGTCATCGTCGAGGTCGATATCGATGGCAAACCGGCGATCCGCCATGTGGCGCGGCCCTCCGGCCTGTCGCGTGACGGTGCCTCGTCGGTCTACCAGCGGATGACGGTGCCGGCCGGGACGCACCAGGTCGCGGTGCGGCTGAAGGACGATGCCGGCAAGGAGGCCTTCGGCTACGAACGCGAGAAGACCGTCACCCTGGCGCCGGCGCAGATCCTGGTGATCGACTTCGACCCGCAGCAGGGTGGCATCACGCTGCGATGAGCGCGCCGTTTCCCCCCGCGCCTGGCGTGACGCTGCCCACGCCTGCTTCCACGGCGGCCCCGCCGCAGCGGCGGCACGACGTGGCGTACACCCTTGCGGTGCCGACCGACGAGCGGCTCACGCTGGCACGCGGCTGGCTCTTCCTCAGCCTGGCCGCGCTCGTGCTGTCGGGCGTGTTCTCGATCCTGCTCGTGCTGGCGCGCACGCCGGGCGTGAACCGGCTGCTGCCGACGGCGGACTTCTTTCGCGTCGCGCTCGTCGTGCACGTCGATCTGTCGGTGCTGGTCTGGTTCTTCTCGATCGCCGGGCTTCTGTGGAGCCTGATCGGCGCGCCGCGCGCGCTCGGCCTCGGCAAGGCTGCGCTCGGCCTCGCGACGGTGGGCGCGATGTTGATGGCGCTCGCGCCCTTCATCGGCAGCGGCGAGGCGGTGATGGCCAACTACATCCCGATGCTCGACGGCGCACCGTTCATCACCGGCCTGGTGCTGTTCGCGGCCGGGGTGGCGCTGCTCGTGCTGCGCGGGCTGTGGCTGGCACCGCGCCTGGGCGTGGCGTTCGACGGCGGCGGCGCGTTGCGCTTCGGGTTGAATGCCAGCGTCGTCGCGACCGCGGTCGCGCTGCTCGCCTTCGCCTGGTCGTTCGCCGTGCTGCCGCGAACCCTCGAAGGCCGCGCCTACTACGAGATCCTGTTCTGGGGCGGCGGGCACGCGCTGCAGTTCACCTGGACGCTGCTGATGCTCGTCGCCTGGCTCTGGCTCGCGGGGGCGTGCGGGGCGCGCGTCGCGCTCAGCCCGCGCGTCACGCTGCTGATGTTCATGCTCGCGCTCGTCAGCGTGTTCGTCACGCCCTACGCCTATCTGGCGCACGACATCGCATCGGTCGAGCATCGGGATGCGCTGACCTGGGCGATGCGCCTCGGCGGCGGCGTCGCGATCGTGCCGATCGCGCTCGCGGTCGTCGTCGCGCTCGCCGGTGCCAGCGCGACGACGCCGCAGACGCGGCCGCTGCGCGCCGCGCTCGTCGCGTCGGTGCTGCTGTTCGGCGCCGGCGGCGTGATCGGCATCTTCATCAGCGGCAGCAACGTGCGCATCCCCGCGCACTACCACGGCTGCATCGTCGGCGTCACGCTCGCGCTGATGGGCCTCGTCTACCACCTGTTGCCGCGCATGGGCTACGGCACGCCGCAGGGGCGGCTCGCGACATGGCAGCCCGCGCTCTACGCTGCGGGCCAGTTCATGCACATCGTCGGCCTCGTCTGGTCGGGCGGCTACGGCGTGCAGCGCAAGGTCGCGGGCAGTGAACAGGTGTTGCACAGCACGGCCGAAATCGCCGGCATGGGGCTGATGGGGCTCGGCGGCCTGATCGCGATCATCGGCGGGCTGCTGTTCGTCGTTGTCGTTATCGGCGCGCTCAGGCGCAGGACTCTCTGATGATCAAACGTTTGCAAAGCGGCCTGCAATGGCTTTTCATGCGGGTCGAGGCGGTCTTCAACGCCGCCTTCGGCGACCGGCTCAACCCGCTCTATCACCTCGGCTCGATCAGCTTCTTCCTGTTCTGGGTCATCACCGTGACCGGGCTCTACATCTATGCCTTCTTCGAGACCGGCGTTCCCGTTGCCTACACCTCGGTCGAGAGCCTGACGCACGGCCAGTGGTTCGCGGGCGGTGTGTTGCGCAGCATCCACCGCTATGCGTCGGACGCGTTCGTCATCACGATGCTGCTGCACATGGTGCGCCATTTCGCGTTCAACCACCTGCGCGGCTTCCGCTGGTTCTCGTGGGTGACGGGCGTGTTCCTGATCTGGCTCGTCTATGCCGCGGGCGTCACCGGCTTCATGCTGCCGTGGGACCACCTGGCGCAGTACACGATCATCGCGTCCTTCGAATGGCTCGACTGGCTGCCCGGCTTCGGTGGTGCGCTGATGCGCAACTTCATCTACGCCGACAGCGTCACCGACCGCTTCTTCTCGCTGCTCGCCTTCATGCACATCGGCATCTCGCTCGTGCTGCTGCTGCTGCAATGGGTGCACGTGCAGCGCGTCCCCAAGGCGCGCACCAACCCGCCGCGCGTGATCATGACGAGCCTGCTCGTGACGCTGCTCCTGCTGTCGATCGCGCGGCCGGTGCTGAGCCAGGGCGGCGTCGCCAATCTGGCCGAGGCGGTGACGACGCTGCACTTCGACTGGTTCTATCTCGCCGTGCTGCCCCTCATCACGGTCTGGCCGATCGGCCAGGTGTGGGCGCTGCTCGGCGCCTCGACCGCTTTGCTGCTGTTGCTGCCGTGGTTGCCGCCGAGGTTCGGCCGCCAGCGCCAGCAGGCGTTTCAGCTCGAGGTGCACACCACCTCCGGCAACGCCGAGCCGCTCGCCGTGCGGCCGGGCGAGACGCTGCTCGACGCCGCGCTGCGCAACGGCCTCGAACTGCCCTACGAATGCCGCAACGGGGGTTGCGGGGTGTGCATCTGCACCGTGCTGCACGGCGACATCGATCAGGGGCCGTATCAGCCGAGCGCGCTGCCCGACGCCGCGCGCGCCCGCGGCCAGGCCCTGATGTGCTGCGCGACCGCGCGCTCCGACGTCGTGATCGAGGTCGAGACGGACGCCGTCGTGGCGCGCAGTACGGTGCAGGAGTACGTCGCGCGCGTCGACAGCATCGAGCGCCTCGCGCCCGAGGTCATCCGGCTCATGCTGTCGCTGCCCGATGGACAGTCTGTCTCTTTCAAGGCCGGCCAGTACATCAACATCATTCTCGAGGACGGGCAGCGCCGCGCCTTCTCGTTCGCCAACCCGCCGCAGCAGCGCGGGCACATCGAGCTGCACGTGCGACGCGTGCCGGGCGGGCGCTTCACCGGCGACGTCTTCACGACCATGAAGGTGGGTGACTCGCTGCGTTTCGAAGGGCCGCTCGGCCAGTTCACGCTCAACGAAAGCCGCCATCCGATCCTGTTCGTCGCCGGGGCGACGGGCTTTGCGCCGATCAAGAGCATCGTCGAGGACGCCTTCGCGCGCGGGCTGACGCGCCAGATGTGGCTCTACTGGGGCGTGCGCAAGCACGACGACCTCTACGCAATGAAACTTGCGGAACAATGGCAGCGTGAACACGCGAACTTCCGCTTCATTCCGGTGCTGTCGGAGGCCGACCCTGCGGACGCATGGCGCGGCCGGACCGGTCTCGTGCACGAGGCGATGCTGGCCGACTTCCCCGACCTGCGCGAGCACGAGGTCTATGTGTGCGGTTCGGTCAAGATGGTCGAGGCGGCGGTGCCGGCCTTCATCGAGCAGGGCCTGGGCGAGGGCTTTTGCTTCACCGACGCCTTCCTGCCGTCGGCCATGGCGCCCGGCGCCGGGCAGCCGGCGCGCTGAAGCGCGGCCGCCAATCACCACGGCGCAGGCGCGGTCTTTGCGCCCTGGTTTGGTGATGTGTTGAAACATGCATACCATCTACATCTATAAGCATTCTTCACATGAACCACCTCCACGCCGCTCCTGAACAGCCCTTGTCCCAAGGCCGTGGGGCCGCGTGCGCCGACCGCGTCCGCCACCCCGGAGGTGCGCAATGAGCGATATCCAACAGGCGGCGCCGCTCGCGCAGGCCTTGCAGCAAGCCTACCGGCACGGCTTCGTCACCGACGTCGAGTCCGACTCGTTGCCGCCCGGTCTGGACGAGGACATCGTGCGCGCGATCTCGCTGCGCAAGCGCGAGCCCGAGTTCCTGCTCAAGTGGCGCCTTGCCGCCTTCGAGCGCTGGCAGAAGATGCCGTTGCCCGAATGGGGCCAGTTGCGCATCGCGCCGATCGACTTCCGGGCGCTGTGCTACTACTCGGCGCCTAAATCGCACAAGGACGGCCCCAAGAGCCTCGCCGACGTCGACCCCAAGCTGCTCGAAACCTACGAGAAGCTCGGCGTGCCGCTGCACGAGCGTGCGCGGCTCGCGGGCGTCGCGGTCGATGCGGTGTTCGATTCGGTTTCGGTCGGCACCACGTTTCGCGAGCAGCTGGCCGCCGTCGGCGTCGTCTTCTGCTCGTTCTCGCACGCGGTGGCGAACCACCCCGAGCTGATCGAGCGCTACCTCGGCAGCGTCGTGCCGCAGGGTGACAACTTCTACGCAGCGCTCAACTCGGCCGTGTTCTCCGACGGCTCCTTCGTCTACATCCCCGAGGGCGTGCGCTGCCCGATGGAGCTGTCGTCGTACTTTCGCATCAACGCCCGCAACACCGGGCAGTTCGAGCGCACGCTGATCATCGCCGAGGCCGGCAGCGAGGTGAGCTACCTCGAAGGCTGCACCGCGCCGCAGCGCGACGAGAACCAGTTGCATGCGGCGGTGGTCGAGCTCGTCGCGCACGACGACGCGCACATCAAGTACTCGACGGTGCAGAACTGGTACCCCGGGGACGAGACGGGGCTCGGCGGCATCTACAACTTCGTCACCAAGCGCGGCCTGTGCGCCGGCAAACGCTCGCACATCGCGTGGACGCAGATCGAGACCGGCAGCGCGATCACCTGGAAGTACCCGAGCGTCGTGCTGCGCGGCGACGATTCGCGCGGCGAGTTCTATTCGATTGCGGTGTCGAACCACTTCCAGCAGGCCGACACCGGCACCAAGATGATCCACCTCGGCCGCAACACGTCGAGCCGCATCGTCTCCAAGGGCATCAGCGCGGGCCATGCGCAGAACAGCTATCGGGGCCTGGTGCGCATGGGGCCGACGGCGGCCGGTGCGCGCAATCACACGCAGTGCGATTCGCTGCTGATCGGCGCGAAGTGCGGCGCGCACACCTTCCCGTATGTCGAGACGGCGCGTGCCGATGCCGTCGTCGAGCACGAGGCGACGACGACGCGCATCTCCGAAGAGCGGCTCTTTTACTGCCAGGCGCGCGGCATCGACCCCGAAGAGGCGACGGCACTGATCGTCGGCGGCTTCTGCCAGGCCGTGCTCGAGGAGTTGCCGATGGAATTCGCGCTCGAGGCGAAGGCGCTGCTGGCGGTCTCGCTCGAAGGCGCGGTCGGTTGACCGCGGCGCGACACACAGAACAAGGACGAACGATGAAGACCACTGACCCCTTGCTGCACGTGAAGGATTTGCGTGTCGATGTCGGCGAGCGAACCGTGCTGAAGTCGGTTTCGCTCGAGGTGCCGGCGGGCGCGCTCTTCGTGCTGATGGGTGCCAACGGCAGCGGCAAGAGCACGCTCGGCCTGACGCTTGCCGGCCATCCGCGCTATCGGGTGATGGGCGGCGAGGTGCGCTTCGGTGGCGCGGACCTGCTCGCGATGAACGCGCAGCAACGCGCCCGCGCCGGCTTCTTCCTGTCGTTCCAGTCGCCGCCCGACATCCCGGGCGTGAAGAACAACCTCTTCATCCGCAGTGCGGTCAACGCGGTGCGTGAGTCGCGCGGCGAGACGGCGCTCGATGCGTTCGACTTCCTCGGCGATGCGCGTGGCGCGGCGAAGCGCCTCGGCCTGCCTGACGCGATGCTGAATCGGCCGGTGAACGACGGCTTCTCCGGCGGCGAGCGCAAGCGCAACGAGTTGCTGCAGATGGCGCTGCTCAAGCCGCGCCTCGCGGTGCTCGACGAGATCGACTCGGGCATGGACATTGACGGCGTGCGCGCGGTCGTTGCGCTGGTGCAGGAGCTGCGTGAGCAGGGCACCGCCTTCGTCGTCGTGTCGCACTACCTGCAGATGATCGAGTCGCTCGCACCCGACGCCGTGCTGCGCCTGCACGAGGGCTGCATTGCCGAGACCGGCGGCATGGCGCTCGCGCACGACATTGCGCGCACCGGTTTCGTCCGCAGCGGCGAACCGGCGGTGGCGTGAGCGGCATGGCGATGACGAACCCGAAGGCATGACGATGGACAGCGCACGCGCCGACGCCCTGTTTGCCCGCGAGCAGATCGCGAAGCTCGGCTGGATCCCGCGCCATGCGGAGGACTTCCGCCATCTGCCGCCGCCGGCGGCCGACATCTGGCTCGGCGAGACCGATGACGCCTGCGAACAGGGCTGCGATGCGTCGCCGCTCGCAGGCGCCGGCTGGACGTTGCACCCGATCGGCCAGATGCCGCCGGGCCGCGTCGATGCGCGCTGGCTCGATGCGGCCGACCCCGATCAACGCGCCGAACTGTTCGCCGGATTGCCGCAGCCCGGCGCCGGCGCCGATGCCGGCGATGCCGCTCCGTTCGGCTGGGCGCATCGCGCACTCTGCCGCCAGGGCTTGCGTGTGCGCATCGGCGGCGAGGCGGGTGGCGCGCGCCAACCCGAGATCGTCTGGCTGCAACTGCGCCGCCAGCCGCGCAGCGCGGTCGAGGCGCCGCTGCTCGTGATCGAGGTGCTGCCCGGCGTGCAATGTGTGCTCGTCGAATCGCACGATCGCGGCGTGATGGACGACCCCCGTGACGCGGGAGCGGGCGCCGTGTGCGAACGCGCGCTGGTGCAGAACCTGCAGGTCCACCTGCGGCTGGGGCCGGGCGCGGCGCTTCAGCATCTGCGCGTCGTGGCACCGCGCGCCGAAGACCGCATCGCGCACCACATCGGCGTGCGCGTCGCCGCCGGTGCGCGCTACGAGCAGGCGATGATTGCCTCGGGCAGCAGCTACCACCTGCAGCGCACGGTCGCGGAGCTGCAGGGTGCCAAGGCCGAGGCGCGCACTGCGGCGGTGCTGTTTGCCGGCGGCTCGGTGCTCGAGCAGCAGGTGCGCGCCGCGCACGTTGGCACGCTGACGAAGAGCAGTGTCGAGGCGCTCGCGCTGGCAGACGCCGGCGCGCGCATCGTCGTCAATGCGCACAGCCGCATCGCGCCCGGCGCCGACGGCGCCGCGCTGCGCCAGCTCCTCACCGGCATCCCGACCGGCGGGCAGCCGAAGATCGTGCTGCGCCCGCATCTGGAGATTCATCACGACAACGTCGAGGCCGCGCACGGCGCGACCTGGGGCGCGCTGCCCGAGGATGCGATCTTCTACGCCTGCCAGCGCGGGCTCGACGAACGCGATGCGCGCGCGATGATCGTGCGCGGCATGGCGCACGCCGTGCTCGCGCGCGGGCTCGACGCGCCGGAGCTGATCGAGACGCTGGGCGTCGAGGCCTTGCTCGAGCGCGCCGTCGAGCGCCACCTGGCGACCAGCGCGCCGGAGGCCCAACATGGGTGAATGTCATGGGGGAGCGTCATGAATAAGCGCGTCCCGCTCGCGGCGCACACCGAGGATTTCCCGGTGCTCGCGCAAAGCATCAACGGCGCGCCGCTCGCCTACCTCGACAACGCGGCGACGACGCAGATGCCGCTTGGCGTGCTCGACGCGATGCGCACGTTCGACACGCACGACCGCGCGAACATCCACCGCGGCGTGCACACGCTGAGCCAGCGCGCGACCGACGACTTCGAGGCCGCGCGCGCGCGGCTCAAGACCTTCATCGGCGCCGGCGCGCAGCACGAACTCGTCTTCACGTCGGGCACGACCGAAGCCTTGAACCTCGTCGCGCAGGGCGTGTCGCTCGCCGGGCACGACGCGGCGCTGCTGAAGGCGGGCGACGAGATCATCGTCAGCGGTCTCGAACACCACGCCAACCTCGTCCCCTGGCAACTCGCCGCCAGGCGCAGCGGCGCGGCGCTGCGCTATCTGATGCCCGACGCCGAGGGCCGGCTGCATGTCGATGATCTGAAGCGGCTGCTGTCGCCGCGCACGCGCGTCTTCGCCGTCACCGCCTGCGCCAATGCGACCGGCGAGCGCCCGCCATTCGAGGCGATGCTGACGCTTGCAAGGGAAGCCGGCGCGCTGACGGTGCTCGACGCCGCGCAGGCCGTGAGCCACGAAGTGCCGGACGTGTCGGTGCTCGACTGCGACTTCATCGCCTTCTCCGGCCACAAGATGTACGGGCCGATGGGCATCGGCGTGCTCGCCGGGCGACGCGCCGCACTGGAGCGCCTGGTGCCGATGCGCCTGGGCGGGGACATGGTGCAGTGGGTGACGCTCGAACGCGCCGAATTCGCCGACCTGCCGGCCCGGCTCGAAGGCGGCACGCCCAACGTCGCCGGCGCCGTCGGCATCGCGGTGGCGGCGGACTACATCGACGCGATCGGGCGTGGCGCGATCGATGCCCACGTCACGGCGCTCAGGGCGCATGCGGCGGAGAGTCTCGGGCGGCTGGACGGCATCACCGTCCTCGCGCCGCATGCCGCGGCGTCGGCGATCGTCTCGTTCGTCGCGCAGGACGTGCATCCGCACGACATCGGCACGCTGCTCGACGAGCAGGGCGTTGCGGTGCGCACCGGCCACCACTGCGCGCAGCCGCTGCTCGATCACCTCGGCCTGGGGCCGACGACGCGTGCCTCGTTCGCGATCTACAACACGCACGACGAGGTCGAGCGCCTGGTGGCCGGCGTCGCGCGTGCGATGAAGGTGCTGCGATGAGCCCCGACAACCCGATCCCGAGCGCGGCCGAGAACGACCTCTACCAGGAGGTCGTCGTCGAGCACAAGCGCGCGCCGCGCCATTTCGGCACGCTTGCCGCACCGACGCACCAGGCGCGTGGCCACAACCCGCAGTGCGGGGACGACCTCAAGGTCGAGCTGCAGCTGGCCGACGACAAGGTCGGCGACATCCGCTTTTCCGGCCAGGGCTGCGCGATCTGCATCGCCTCGGCGTCGATGATGACGGAGGCCGTGCTCGGCGCCGATGTCGAGACCGCGCGCCAGATGCAGCAGCGCTTTCGCGCCGTGCTTACCGGGCAGCTCGACGCGCAGGAGGCGCAGCTCGGCAAGCTCGTCAGCCTCGCCGGCGTGCGGCGCTACCCGAGCCGCATCAAGTGCGCGCTGCTCGGCTGGCATGCGCTGATGCATGCGATCGACGACGCGGCGCCGGGGGAGGCCGTCAGCACCGAGGTGGCGACATGAGAGTCGAGCGCGAAGCGGTCACGATCCGGCGCCCGGTGCAGGTCGAGTGCATTCCGGACGGCACGCCGCTCGATCTGCCGGAAGGCACTCAGGCGCAGATCACGCAGGCGCTCGGCAGCAACTTCACGCTGCATGTCGATGGCCGCCTGGTGCGCCTCGCCGGCCGCGACGCGGATGCGATCGGCAAGCCGGTGCCGACCGCCGTTGCCGCGCCCGAAGACGTCGCGCTCGACGACGTCAAGGGCCTCGTGTGGCAGACGCTGCGCACCTGCTACGACCCGGAGATCCCGGTCGATATCGTCGAGCTCGGGCTGATCTACGTCTGCGACGTGATCCCGATCGACGACGAGCAGGTCAACGTGCTGATCAAGATGACGCTGACCGCGCCCGGCTGCGGCATGGGCGACGCGATCGCCAACGAAGTGGCCGACAAGGTGCTTGCGCTGCCGCGCGTCGCCGAGGTCAAGGTCGACATGGTGTTCGACCCGCCGTGGACGCGCTATCACATGTCCGAGGCGGCGCAGCTGGCGCTCGGGCTCTGACCCGGCGCAGCCTCGGACTCAAGACCTCTCCCACGCATAGGAGAGGTCATCCGCCGCTCAGCCGGCGCAGCCGCCGCCCGAGCAGCACGAACTCGAGTTCGCCGCTGCGGCAGCCTTCGTCGCCGTGCGCTTGATGTTGACGCGCCACGTCTGCGGCCCCGATTCCAGATAGGACCACTCGAACTGCCCCGGCGTGCGGTCGTCGAACTGGAAGCGCAGCGGGCGCGGATCGTGGTTGTTCACGAGTTGCAGCGCCTGGCCGACACCGAGTGCGTCGAAGCTGGCGAAGATGTGTGAATGACGCTCTTGCGGTGCAATGCTCTGGACGTCGATGATGGTGGCGACTGTGGTGGACATGCTGGGGCCTTTCTGCAGGCAGGTTGAGGGAAAACGAATGTGGCGTGTGTGGGGCGACGGCGCAGGCGGGCAACCGCCGCGCGCGCGTCAGCCGTCCTTGCCGTCGAGCCGGGTCTGCATCAGCCAGGGCCCGAACTGGACGAGATAGAGCGCGAACGCGGCGCTCCAGGCGATGGCGGCGACCCACAGCGTATCGACCAGCCATTGCGGCGCGACGAGGGGCAGCAGCACGCGCAGCACGGCTGCGCCGATGACGAGCAGGTAGGCCGCGACTTCGATCCGCGACGCCTTCAACGGCCGGCCGGTGTGGCCGCGCGCGGTGCGGGTGATCATGCCGATGATGAGACCGCCGGTCGCGCCGACCGCGAGCGCGTGCACGCCGACCGAGTTCGCGAGCGTGCCGATCTGCGCCAGCGCGAGCAGCACGAAGCCGATCGGCAGCCACGCATAGGCCACGTGCAGCACCCACAGGATCGGACGCCCGCGCGTGACCCAGGGCTGCCACGACACGAGACGCAGGACGTGGCCCGCCGCCGCGAGCGCAAAGGCCAGCGCGGTGAACGGATTGGGCGGCACGAGCACCCACAGGACGAGCGCAATGCCGCTTGCCCACAGCGTCGCCTTCGGCAGCCAGGGCTTCTCGACGAGCTTCAGGCCGGGCGTCGCGCTCATCGTGAAGAAGGGCACGACCCGGCCCGCCATCACGCATTCGATCATCACGATCAACGCCAGCGCGGCATACAGCGCGTGCATCGGCGACTGGTCGATGACGCCGAGCGCCGTGAGATGAAAGCACACGTTGGCGAGCGACAACAGCACGAGGATGACGCCAAACGGCAGATTGCGCTTGTTGCCGGCGCGCAGCACGACGCTGATCATGACCGCGGCGACGATCGGCAACAGCAGCACGTCGAGCGCCGCATAGACCGGGTACGGTGCGGCAAAGGCGGCGATGCGCGCCGCGAGCCAGAGCCCCGCGAGCGCGGCGAGGGAGGCGCCACGCGGCGTCGCCAGCCCCGTCCACGCCTTGCCGGCCGTCATCAGGAAGCCGGCGACGACGGCGGCGGCGAAGCCGAACAGCATCTCGTGCGCATGCCACAGCAGCGGGGCGATGCCGACGTCGAGCGACAGCGTGCCGAAGTGCAGTGCAACCCACAGGGGCACTGCAAGGCAGGCAAACGCCGCCGCGCCGAGGTAGAACGGCCGAAAGCCCAGCCGGAAGACGGGCAGGCCGCGCGGGCCTGCGGTTGCCGCAGCGGTGGGGGCGGCGGGCGTGGGTGGGGCGACGGGCAGGACGGGAGGGTTCATCGGTACGACAGGGGCAGCGCTGCTTGCGCCCGCGCGGTGTTCACCATGTTTCGGACAAGAGCGTGTCTGACAGGAGGGCGATTGCGCAGCGCTGCACTATAAGATGTAGAATGCGCGCATGTTAAGGTGGCGCCGCAGATAAAGCAATACCTTCCATGCAGCTTTGGGAACGCCGATGCGATTGACCGACTACACCGACTACACGCTGCGCGTGCTGATGTACTGTGCGGCGAACCCGGATCGGCTCGTGACGATTGCCGAGCTTGCCGAGCGCCACGGCCTGTCGAAGAACCACCTGATGAAGATCGTGAACGACCTGGCGCGCCAGGGCGTGATCGAGACGACCCGCGGGCGCGGTGGCGGCATGCGATTGCTGAAGGACCCGACGCAGATCGTCGTCGGCGAGATGGTGCGCCGCACCGAGACCGACTTCCGCCACGTCGAATGCTTCGACGAAAGCTCCAACGCCTGCTCGCTCACCCCCACCTGCCGGCTCAAGCATGTGTTCGACAGCGCGATGCAGGCGTATTTCAACGAACTCGACGGCGTGACGCTGGCCGACATCGCCGGCCCGCCCCTGGCGCCGCCGCGCGCCGACGCGCGCACCGGATCGGGCCGAGCGACGCCGGCCGCGCCAATGCGTTCGCCGGTCACCCGCCGCAAGGCGCTGGCCAAGGCGACCGCGTAGCCCGCAGGCGCAGCCCGCAGCATGGCACGGCACAGCGCATGAACATCTCCCTGCCTGGTCACAGCGCGCCCGGCGGCGGCTTCGAGGTGCCGCTGGAGATGATCACCGCCTGCCACCACCGGGTCGAGAAGCAGTGCGCGACGCTGCGCCGCCTCGTGCCGCACTTCGCCCGGCATGGCGCCGACGCCGACGCGCGCAGCGCCGCGACCGCCGTGATGCGCTACTTCGACACCGCCGCGAAGGATCATCACGCGGACGAGGAGACCGATCTGTTCCCGGCGATCATCGAGTCGATGGCCGGGTCGGATGCCGTCTGCCTGCGCGAGCTGATCGGCGCGCTCGTCGCCGACCACCGTGCGCTCGAGGCGCATTGGCGGCATGTGCGCGCGCGGCTGCAGGCGATCGCCGCGGGGCAGCCGACGCGCTTCACGTCGGACGACGTCGAGCCGCTGATCGCGCTCTACGAACAGCACATCGAGCGCGAGGAGAAGGAACTGCTGCCGATGGCGGCACGGTTGCTGAGCGACGCCGCGCTCGAGGGCATCGGCCGCGCGATGCGCGAGCGGCGCGGGATCGCCGCCGTCGGCTGAGCGCTGCAGCGCGTCGATTTGCGTGCCGGGTCCAGCGCGTGTGGCGCGTCCGCTGCCGCGGCGCGGCCACGGCGAGACTAAGATGCATGGAAGATATTGCTTTAAGCCGATCCGCTTCATAGAATATGCACTCGGCATCCATCTTTAACGCTCCCGAAAGGAAACGGTCATGTCTCAGCCCCACCTTCATCTGTCGCCCAGCGCGATCTATCCCTTCGATGCGCGCGGTGTCGCGAAGCGCTTTCGCCATGCGGCGATCTTCGGCGCACTGGACTCGCTGCAGCCCGGCGAGACGATGCGCTTCGTCAACGACCACGACCCGCTGCCGCTGCTCGACCAGCTCGTCGCGCGCTATGGCGAGGGGGTGTCGATCGAATACCGTCAGCGTGACCCGGGCGCGATCGTGATCGACTTCGTCGTTCAATGACGTGTGTTCGGTGACGCCTGACGCGCCTCCCACGCCTTCCACGTCGACCGGCGCGCCGAGCTGCGCGCCGAGCCGCGCGTCTGGCCTGCGCGCAAGCGAGTAGGCTCGCAGTTCGTGAACCCGCCCAGCCCCCGCACCGTGATCCCGATCCGCCCGGCCGCCGCCGTGGCGGATGGCGAACTCATGGTCTCGATGTACGAGAAGCAGGCCAAGATCTACCCGCGCGCGGTGCACGGGTGGTTCGCGCGCTGGCGCTGGACGATGGTGTGGCTCACGCAGGGCGTGTTCTACGGCCTGCCCTGGCTGCAGTGGAACGGCCGCCAGGCGATGCTGTTCGACCTGAACGAGCGGCGCTTCTTCGTCTTCGGCCTCGTGCTGCAGCCGCAGGACCTGATCTACCTCGCGGCGCTGCTCATCATCTCCGCGCTCGCGCTGTTCTTCTTCACCGCCGTCGCCGGGCGTCTGTGGTGCGGCTATTCGTGCCCGCAGACGGTCTACACCGAGATGTTCCTCTGGGTCGAGCGCCACACCGAAGGCGACCGCGTCGCCCGCATGCGGCTCGATGCCGCGCCGTGGGGCGCCGAGAAGCTCGCGCGCAAGGGCGCCAAGCAGGTGGCGTGGCTCTCGATCGGGCTCATCACCGGCTTCACCTTCGTCGGCTACTTCACGCCGATCCGCACGCTCACCGGCAGCCTCGCGTCCCTCACGCTGTCGCCGTGGGAGATCTTCTGGATCCTCTTCTACGCGTTCGCGACCTACGGCAATGCCGGCTACCTGCGCGAGCAGGTCTGCAAGTACATGTGCCCGTATGCGCGCTTCCAGAGCGCGCTGATCGACAAGGATTCGCTCGTCATCGCCTACGACACGGGTCGCGGCGAACCGCGCGGCTCGCGTTCGCGCAAGGCCGACCCGAAGGAGATGGGCCTCGGCGATTGCATCGATTGCAGCCTGTGCGTGCAGGTCTGCCCGACCGGCATCGACATCCGCAACGGGCTGCAGAACGAATGCATCGGCTGCGCCGCCTGCATCGACGTCTGCGACGACGTGATGGGCCGCATGAACTACCCGCCGGGCTTGATCCGCTATTCGACCGAGAACGGCGTCGCCAACCATCTGACGCGCAATGCCATGCTGCGCCGCGTGCTGCGCCCGCGGGTGCTGATCTACGGTGCGGTGCTGCTCGCGGCGAGCGTCGCCTTTGTCGCCAGCCTGTCGCTGCGCAAGGGCTTCACGGTGGACATCATCAAGGACCGCGGCTCGCTCGCGCGCGTCGTCGAGGATGGGCAGATCGAGAACGTCTTCACGCTGCACATCGCCAACGGCACCGAGCAGGCGCAGCACTATCGCGTCGAGGCGTCGGGCCTGCCGGGGCTGCGCATCGCGACGCCGGCCGAGCTCGACGTGCCTTCCACCGGGCTCGGCACGCTGGTGCTCAGGCTCGTGCTGCCGCCGGAGGCGGCCGCGCCCTATCGAGGCCGCGCCAATCCGATCTCGCTCGAAGTTTCCACCGAGCGCGACGGCGTGGTGACGACGAAGAACGAGAAGACCACCTACTACGTCCCGCGCTGAAGCGGCCTCGATCGTCCGCAGCACAGCGCGCGACTATCGCCCCTCGATGAACACAGGCAAGGAGATCGCCATGCAACTTCCCGACTTCTACGACGACGCGCCGCGCATCCGCGTGCGCGACCCCCTGGCCGACTTCCTCGGCGCCGCACCCGGCGGCGTTCTCGAGTACGGCTATGCCGACGCGGTCAAGCTCGCCGGCCATTCGTGCCCGACGGTCGCGTCGGCCTACCTGATGACGCGCGCCGCGCTTGCCGCGCTCTACCCGGGTTCGCTGCCGGTGCGCGGCGGCATCGAAGTCGAGCTGCGCAACGACGCGCTCGAGGGCGTGACGGGCGTGGTCGCCAACGTCGTGACGCTGCTCACCGGGGCGACGGTGGATACCGGCTTCAAGGGCCTCGCGGGGCGGTTCGACCGCCGTCGGCTGCTCGCCTTCGGCGTCGATCTGCCGGGGCAGATCCGGTTCACCCGGCTCGACACCGGCGCGTCCGCCGTCGTCAGCGCGCATCTGGAGCACGTGCCGGGCGATGCGCGTGTGCCGGCGCTCATGCCGCGCTGCCTCGCGGGCGTCGCGAGCCCGGACGAGGAGCAGCTCTTTCGCACGATCTGGCAAGAGCGCGTGCGCAAGCTGCTGACAAGCTATGCCGACGACCCGCGCGTCATCGACGTCCAGATCGATGCCGCCGTGCCAGCCGGCGCGGGGCAGGGCGCGGCGGTTCAGGCCGTCGGCTGAACCTCGGTGTCGGGTGCTTCGTCCGGCGTGTAGCCGAGCACGTAGAACTCGCGTGCGCAGACGAGCCGCTCGACGATGCCGGGGCGCGTCACCTTGCCGATCGGCGTTTGGTCGGTGATGTCGAAATCGCCGAAGTGGCGCTCGAACTCGCGCACCATCAGGCGACGGCGCGCACCCTGCGGCGTCGCCGGCACGATCATGCTGCCCGCAAACAGCAGGTCGTGGCGCAGCAGGTGCAGCGCGTTGATGCCGAGCTCGAAGATCTCGGGCCGGATCTGCGCCGTGAACTGAGCGGCAAGGTCGACCGACAGCGCGCGCTCGGCAGGCGCGATCGCCGCATCGCCGATTCGCTCGGGCGCGCGTGAGCGGCCACCGGTCGGCGCCGTCTGGCCCGGCACGGCGTCGCCTTCGAGCGGCGTGATGGCGGCGACGTCGGCCCAGTCGAGGTCCGTTTCGAGCGTGCTCGTCTTGTGCTGCACGACCATCTCGATCCGGTTGCGCCCGCGGCCGTAGCCGAGCAGCGCGCCGAACGCGTCGGCGAAGCCGGGCTCGACGTCGAGCCGGCCGCCGAGCTCGCCACGCCCCGAGGCGGGGCCGATCTCCGGCGCCGGGCCGAACACCTGCAGGCCGAAGCCGGCACGCACCTTCCTCAACTGCAGCTCGCGCCGCGGCAGCAGCTGCGCGTACTGCGTGTGCACGACTTCCGAGAGCGCGCAGGTGCCGAGCGCATGCGGCTGCACGCGCACCAGCGCAAGCCGCACGAAGGGGTTGTAGCTGCTGCCGGCATCGATCTCGAGATCGGCGTACCACAGGCGGCGCTCGAAGTCGTAGTGCACGCGGTGCGCGGCGACGGTCATGTTGCGCTGCGCTTCGGGCAGCGTGAAGTAGTCGTAGCTCGCGACGCGCGCGCTGAAGTGGCTCGCGCGCATCACGCTGCGGGGCAGGTCGCTGGCAATGATCGGGTCCTGCCCCCATTGCGAGACGAAGCCGATCAGCTCATCCGGCAGGTTGGCGAAGGCCTGCTCGCTCGGGTTCGACGAGCCGACGACGACACCGAGCAGTTCGCCTTCGCCGCTCGAGAACCAGGGCCGCTCGAGGTACACGCGCAGCCCGGTGCCGCGGCGCACGACGATGCGCGTGTCGTCCTGCTGCGGTTCGCTCCAGCGGAAGGTCGGCACGACGTAGGCGATGCGCGGCGCGGCGGGCCGGCGGCTCGCCGGCACGATGTTGCCGGGCTGTTGGGGGGCCTGGTTCGGCAGCAGCGGCGCGCCCAGATCCGCGTCCGGCGGCGGCGGCGAGGGCGTGACGTCGGGGTCGGGGAACTGGCTCGCGTAGGCCGGGCTCAGGCCGAGCGTGTGGCCTTCGTAGACCGGGCCGACGCGCACGATGTTGGCCGGCGTGTCGGTGATCGGGGGCGGCAGGTATTCGGCGAAGCGCGTCGTCGCCCGCAGCCGGTACTGCACGAGGCGGAACTTGTGATCACCGAAATCGTGGCGCAGGTGCGCGAGCGCGGCCTCGTCACCGCCGGTGCCGAGCGACTCGAAGAGCACGCCGCTTGCCGGCTCCTGGCTGCGAAGCGGCGGCGAGTCGATCGACACGCCGGGCAACTGCGCCGTGAAGCGGCGCCGCACCGGCGCCGGTTGGGCCGGGTCGTCGAGCCACTCCATCCACTCGGCGAGCACCTCGAGCTTGGCCGTCGAGCGTGCGTGATAGCGCACCGGCGTGCGCCGGATCTCGGCCCAGGTCTGCCCGGCGCTGCGCAGGATGTTCATCTTCTCGAACAGCGGCTCGCACACCGGCTGCTGCGTCGCATGCACGAGCGTCAAAGGACGATCCGGCGTGACCATCCAGTGCACGCCGAGCACGGCCTGGATCGCGACCTTGAGCGGCGTCGTGGCGAGGAACGGCAGCGCAAGGTGGGTCGCGTAGTGCCAGTCGAGCGCGCTCGCGTAGCGCAGGTTCGCGATCTCGCCCTTGCGCAGGTAGACGGTCAGCACGCGGTCCGCGCCGCCTTTCCATGTCGGCGGCCGGTCGGGCAGCATGGCGCCGGGTGTGCAGCCGTCGAAGCCGGCCTCGTCGGGATGCTCGACGACCGCGAGCCGGAATCCCTGCCGCTTCGGCCAGTCGCCGGCGTGCGGCACGATGACGACCACCTCCTCGGTGTTCGGCACACGAATCGCGAACACCTTGTCGTCGGCGTCGATCACCGCGTTGTCGTAGATGCCCGGCACGCCGCGCAGCGCGACGGCGGCGGCGAGCGGGTCCGGCAGGTACGGCGTGGCGAGGTTCGCCTCGGTGTGGATCAGGTACTCGCCCGGCAGCAGCCGGAAGCCCTCGGGCGGCTTTTCGGTCAGCGCGCGCTCGGGCGAGGGCGGCGCTTCGCCCGGCTTCGGCGGGGTGACGATGTGCACACTCGCGCCGCCGTCGTAGAGCGTGCCGGCCTCGCGCGAAGCGATCAGTTCGTAGGCCTTGGCGATGTCGTCGCTCGTCGCCGCGGGTCCGAAGGCGGTTTCGAACACACCGTGCTGTTCGGCCATCAGCTGGCTCGTCTTCGGCGGCACGAAGTGGCGTTCGCTGACGCTGGCGTAGGCGAAGCCGCTCGTCGTCGGTGCGTTGCTCGCGTAGGGCTCCTGCGCCAGGTAGGCGTCGCACGTCTGCGCGACGTTGCTGCGGATCACCATGCGTTCGAGCGACTCGCCTTCCGAGACGCGCGCGCGCAGCGACAGTGCCGGCGCATCGATCGGCTCGTAGCGCAGGTAGGCGATCGGCTCGCTCGCTTCTTCGAGCTTGCCCAGCGACGCGTCGTCCGGCGCCAGGCTGTTGCCGGCCAGATCGACGAGCCGCGCGCGGAAGCGATACGCCATGCTGTAGCGCAGCCGCGGCAGGCGGCCGGGCCGGACGTGCACCGAGCGCGTGATCGGCGTGCCGCCCGCGTGCGTGTCGCTGGCGCTTTGTTCGTCGACGCGCTCTTCCTGGATCAGCCCGAGCTTGGCGCGCTCGACGCTCGGCGTGCTGCTGTCGGGGAAAGGCCGGATGCGCCGGCCGGGGCGCGGCACGACGAGGCTCCAGCCGGTCCACTTGGCGAGCGCTTCGTGCAGGTAGTGGTCCTGCGTCGCGTTCGGCGGCAGCTCTTCGGGTGGCTTGGTCGTCGTCGACGCGCCCGAGAGGTAGCCCTCGTCCTTCGCCTCTGGCAGCGCCGGGCCGTCGCCGGACACCCAGCCGTATTCGGCGATGCGCTCGCACAGCGACTGCCACTGCCCGGTCTGCTCGGTGAAGACGTCGATGCGGTAGCCGCGCAGCACGTCCTCGGCGTAGAAGACGATCTTGTTGCCCTGCTGCTGATCGACCGCATCGTTCTTCAGGCGCGACGCGATCAGGTCGTCGGCGACGTTGTTCGCGCGGCCGTGCTCGACGATCGTGATCCCGCCCGAGCGCAGTGCGGCGACGGTCTCGCCGCGGCTCGTCGTATAGGTGAGTTCGCCGGCCTTCGACAGCGTGTCGGCATCGAACGGGCTCGAGACCTTGGTCAGGTGGTCCTCCATCGTCAGCGCGAAGCCGATCGTCTTCAGCGCCGCGCCGTCCGGGTCGACCGTAGTCAGCGCGAAGCCACGGTCGTGCGCCTTGAACTCGCTCTGCTGGTTGCCTATCGGTCGCGCACCCGACAGCCGGAGCAGCCCGGCACGGTGGCGCGGCGTGCGCGTGTCGCAGCTGAAGCGTTCGCGCGTGAGGACGAAGGCGGTGGCGGGCGTGCTCTCGTCGGTAGGTGTGCGCAGCGGACGCGCATGTTCGACCTTCAAGCGCATCGTGCCTTGGAGCGCATGCAGCGGCAGCGCCTGCGCCTGCTCGACGAGCGCCCGCCCGCCGATGACGACGGCGTCGATCACCAGACCGAGCCGGCGCATGACGGCCGGTGCGTCGTTGAAGCTGGCGGCGAGGCGGTGAAAGTCGAACTCGGGCGCCTTGAGCAGCGCACTCGCGGCACCGGCGACCGGCAGCCGCTCGTAGGCGCGCTCGTTCTCGGGCCGCTGGTAGAAGCGGTTCGCCTGATAGAGCGCGTACTCCGGCTCGCCGGAGAAGTGCGCCGCCGCGGCGCCCGACAGGGCCGCCGGCAGTGCGCGTCTGAGCTTGCGGTCGCTGATGTAGCTTGTCGAGTTGTCCTGCGGCTTGCCGTCGATGCCGACGACGGTCGGCGGCGCGAAGCCCTGCTCGCTGAAGTAGTCCGCGTCGAGGCTCGATTCGATGTAGGTCTTGCCGCCTTCCTTCGTCCGCCCGTCGCTGAACCAGCGGCCGATGCCGATGCGCTGGCGGCCGGGGCGGATGCCCATCTCGCCGAGCATGCGCTGCAGGCGCGTGCCGGTGCCGAACAGCGGCGGGCGCTGCAGGCCTTCGTTCTCGGCGAGCTCGCCATAGTGCGTGTGCAGGAAGCTGACGACGCTGCGCACCGGGTACGAGCGCAGGTTGTGGACCGACAGGTCGTTGAACACGTAGCCGGCCACCGGCAGGTCCTTCGCAAACGCGCGTTGCCAGGTGTCCGGGTCCGGCTCGCTGACCGGCCGCAGATCGAAGCTCTGGGCGCCGACGCGCAGCGCGAACCGCGTGCGGCGCAACTGCCCGGGCCAGTCGAGCAGATCGGGGAACGCCTCGAGCACCTGTTCGCTGGCACTCTGCGGCGTCAGGCGAAACGACGGCACGAGCGAGACGACGGGTTCGCCGTCGCGCGTGAAGCCCTTGGGGAGCACGGTCCAGATGATTTTCTGCGTGGCCATGGCTGATTCCTGTGGTTCGTTCGCGGCCGCTCAGGCGAAGGCCTCGCAGTACTCGCGCCACGCATAGCGCGTGTCGGCGGTGATCGGCGCGTCGGTGGCCGGGCCCATCAGCGCGGCGAACGACGGGTCGCCGCTCGAGCCGGCGAACTTGCGCTCGCACTTGATCGTCACCGTCGCCGAGAACATCAGCACGCTCACCTCGATCGACAGGCTGGCGTGGCCGATGCACTTGCCCTCCTCGAAGATGTAGGTGAGGTCCATGTAGAGCTCGATCGACGCCGAGATCAAGCCGAGCACGTCCACATGGCCGCCGAGCCGGAAGTAACCGGTGAGCGACGCCTTGTCCGGCTCCATCTTGAAATAGATGCCGGCCATCACGTGCACGCCGCCGCTCGCGACGCCGAAGTCGATCGCGATCGCGGCGCCGAACTCGAACGAGGCCTCGAGCTTCTGCACGCCGTGCGGGTCGATCGCGATGCCGAAGAAACCGCCGCCGCCGAACAGCGACACCGTCAGGTTGAACGGCGCCTCGCGCTCGCAGAAGTTGAAGCGCACCGACAGCGGCTGGCCGATGAAGGGCACGGTGAAGCCGGCGCCGAGGCTGAGGTTCGTCAGGCTCATGACGCCGACCGCGAGGTTCGGCAGCGCGACCGAGAAGCTGGCGTCGATGCCGTGCTCGTCGACCGTGAGCGCAGGCGGATCCGAGAAGCCGTCGAGCGGGATCAGGTCGCGCAGCGCCTCGACGAACGAGAGCACGCCGATGAAGTGGATGCCCGAGAAGCCGACGTCGACGTTCGTCTTCATCGACGCGTCGGCGGTGAACTCGATCTTCTCGAACTCGAGCTTGATGAAGCCGGCGTCGCCATCGCCGAGCAGGTTGAGGTCGAAGTGCGTCAGCGCGCAGCGCACGGTGACGGTGGGCGCGCCGCCGCTCTTCTTGACCTTGGCCTCGACCGCGACGACGAAACCCTTCGGGTCGTTCGGCTTGAACAGGTTGCCGAGCGCCGAGAGCGGGTGCCCGGTCGCCGGCGGCCACGGCGTCAGGGTCGGCGTGAACGCAAAGCGCACGACGATCTCGTCGCCCACCAGCGACTCGATGATCGGCAGCAGCTTGTCGACCGTAGCGAGCACGTCGGCCAGCGTCGAGATGACGCCGAGCAGCGTCTGCTTGACGGTGCCCTCGATCAGCTTGACCGGCGCCAGCGCCGCACCGAAGGCCGCGAGCGAAGCGTTGAGCGCGGTCAGCAGCGGGCCGAGCTGGCCGTTCTCGATCAGCGTCTTGAGCTGCTCGGGCGTCACGAGGATCGGCGTGAGCTTCTGGAACACGTCGTTCGCCGCCGTCACGGCCGCCGGTACCTTCGCGAAATCCGCGAGCGTCTGCTGCACCTGCGCAATGCGCTGCTGCGCGAGCGCGATCTGCTGGCGCACGACCTGGATCGTCGACGCGGACAAGCCGTCTGCACCCGGGATTGCGAGCGCGTTGTCGCGGCTCGTCAGCGCGGCTGCAAAGGCCTGCAGCGCGCTGATGACCGGCAGCAGCGCGGCCTGCACCTGCGCCGGGTTCGACAGCAGCGACTCGCTCGCCGAACTGAACGCGGTGGCAACGCCGCCCGCCGCGCTGACGACCGCCTGCGCCTGCGCCTGCAACGCGGCGGTGTTGGTGTCGAGCACGGACAGCTGCTGCTTGACGGTCGCGAAGGCCGCCCCGATCGCCTGCTCGATCGCCGCCTTCGCCGCATTGCGCACGAGCCCGACGATGACGTCGTCGACCTTGTCGAGCTGGCCGAGGTTGGCAAAAAGCGCTTCGCCCTCCTGCAAGGCTTCGGTGACGAAGCTCGGCATCTCGCCGAAGCCCGCAGCGCCGGCGATCTCCTTGATCAGTTCGCCCAGCGGAATGCAGCCGAACAGCAGCGGCGACAGGTTGCTGAAGAAATCGGTCGGCTTGAACTGGCCGGAGGCGACCTGCGCGAGGTCGCCCGACACCGGGCCCTTCTTGCGCGACAGGCCGGTCGGCGCGAGGTTGGGCTGCACGAAGCCGCCGGACTTGTTGCCGCAGCTCGTGAAGTCGAGTGCCTGTCCGCCGGCGTCGAGCTTGGCGTAGACCTCGCCCGCGCCGAAGCCGGTCTCGAGCGCGAGGTAGCCGTCCTCGAAGCGCAGCACGTTGTTGCCGGCACCGCCGGTGAGCGCGCCGATCGTCGGCAGGCGCACGGTGGCCTTGGCGACGCTCGGCCGCATCAGCGGGCTCTTGATCTTGCCGAGCAGGCCCTCGGTCTCGGCACCGAACTCGATGGCTTCGATCTCGTTGGCGGTGTCGCCCGGCTTGGCCGATGGTGCGAGTGCGACCTTCTGGCGCTGCAGTTCCGCGCTGCGCCAATCCGCGGGCCGTGCGAACCAGCTTTGCTGCGCGAGCTGGAAGCTTGCCAGGCCGTCGCCGACGGCGGGGTTCGCGAGCGCGTTGTCGATGAAGATCGCCGGCAGGTCGAAGTGCACCGCGTTGCCGTCGAGATCGGTGGCGACGTACTGGAAGCGGAACGGCGTCGATCCGCCGCCCGACTTCGGGATCGAGGGCCAGAACAGCGCCTGCCCATTGGTGCCGATCTGGGTGTCGATCGGGTCGGCGATGTCGGGCGTGACCTCGGTGATCAGGCGCACGACCGGGAACGGGAACGCGCGGTGGTAGTAGTGCGGTTTGCCGCCGACCATCCTGAAGAGCTTCGTTTCGGGAAACTCGCGCACCGGCTCGCGCACGATGAAGAACATGCGTTGCAGCACGTAGGCCGCATTGCCGGGCTGGTCCTTCAGGAAGAAGCGCTCGCTGATCTTGACGAGCGAGACGCGGTGGCCGAAGGGCAGGCAATAGCCCTTGTAGATCACGCGCACATAGTGGTCGCGCGCCTGTGCCGCGTGGTGCACCCACTGCTCGACCGACAGGCCGTTGGGCACCTTCCAGTCGCCGCGGGCGTCGAGCCAGCCGCCGAGGCTCGAGAGCATCAGCCGCTGGCAGTTGACGGCTTCGTGGCGGCCGCCGTGCAGCGCGAAGTTGCCCGACAGGTGCACGAGGTTGTAGCGGTCGCGATCGTCGAGCGTCTGCCTGAAGAGCTTGAACGGCTTGGTGTCGGGGCCGAGCAATTTCGGTACCGCATCCCAGTGGTCGGTGAAGATCGTCGGGTCCGACTCCGGGCCGCCGCGCGCCCAGACGGCGCGGATCGGCTCGTCGAGCTCCTGGTGGATGCCGCTCGCGGCCTCGCCTTTCTCGGCGAGCCGCGTGTGCCAGAGTGCGGTGTGGCCGGTCGCCGGCGAATGCGCGGGCCGCTCGGCGTGCGCGAAATGCGATTCGCCGTGCGGCGACAGCACGAGGCGAAACGGCAGCTCGACCGAGGTTTCATTGCTCATCGGCTTCTTCGGCCGCGGTACCGAGACGAAGCGGTAGCCCTTCGGATCGACCGCGGTGATCGCCGCGAGCGAGGTGCCGAGCGCGAGCGCCGCGTAGCTCGTCGGCAGGGTCGGCACGGCGGCCTTGACCGCGGGAATGGCCTTCGCGTCGCGCGAGGCGACGACGACGCGCTCGGGCTCGAACGTGGGCAGCGGGTAGGGCAGGTCGCCACGGCGCAGCAGCACCACGCTCGCCTGCGAGCCGAGGCGCGACGCGAGCCGCTCGTTGCGCTGCGCACTCGCGAGCAGCGCCGCCTTCTCGGGCACGCCGAGCGCCTTGTAGGCGTTGCGCACGATCGCGGCGCGCGCCTTGCGATAGGGCGGCAGCTTCGTCACGCGCAGCGGCAACTGGTAGCGCGCGTTGGCGCTGACGTTGAGCTTCAGCGCACGGCAGGCCTCGAGGATGCCCGCGAGCGTGTAGGGCACCGGCCAGCAATCGGCCGCGCGCAGCAGCGTCTCGTCCCAGCGGAACACAAGCCGGCTCGGGTAGGCCGCGCGGCTGCCGATCGGCGGCGGGGCGAGCGGCTCCAGCAGCAGGGGCGGCGCGGACGGTGAGGGCATGGGGGGCGGCGGCGTGGGCGCCCCCTGCTGCACATCGACATGGCCGTCCTGCTCGCCAATCCTGCGCGAGACGCCGAAGAACACGCGCTCGGCAATCGCCTGCGGCGCGAAATGCAGCGCGATGTAGGCGGCGCCGCGCCCCTTGACCGCCAGCACCGCTGGGCCGCCGCCATCGTCGGCATCACCCGTTTCGTCGGGCGCCGGTTGCGTGCGCAGATTGGTCAGTTCGAGGTGGAACGACAGCAGATCCTGCGAGCGCACCACCCACTGGCCGCGCCGGCGCAAGGCCTCGGGCTTGATCATCTCGCCGAGCTGGATCGCGTCGACCAGCTCCGGCCGCGACGCGAGTTCCCTCAGGAAGACCGACGGCGTGAGTCTGCGGCGGGTCGACAGGCGCAGCGCGCGTTCGCGCGCGACGCTGGCTGCCCGCTCCGCGCCCACGTCTTGCGCCGGGGCTGGTGCCGACTTCCCGCGCAGCTTGGTTCGAGCCATAGGTCGCCTTTCGATTTGATCCGCCGGCTGCGGTCGCCGCTCCGGCCGGTCGTTCGCGGTCGGTGCGGGTTCGTGCACCGGGCCGGTCCCTTGGCAGGGCCCGGGTCGGCGCGTTCAAGCCATGCCCTGGCGAACGAGTGTCCCGGCCGTGAGGCGACCGCGTCCATCCCTAGAAAGCGTCGCTGTAACGAGATGCGTCAACGCGAGGTGGATTGCCTGTGCGGCAGACAGCCGCCGCACCGCAACGGGCCCTATGGCGCTGCGCGGGAGATGGGGCCGGCTGTTGCCACGATCAATCTGCGACGAACGAGCGTGTAGCAGACGACCAGGCTGGCCGCCGCCGCGGCAAGGTGCTTGAGCGTGTGGCCGCTGACGATGTGGTTGTAGGCGAGCACCTGGGCGTCGAAGCTTTCCAGGATCTTGGCCAGCACGTACCAGCCGAAGATGAAATACAGATCGCTTGCGCGCGTGTAGCGCGAGGGTTTGAGCACCGCCATCATCAGGAGCACGAAGACGGCATAGGCCTGCAGCAGCGCATAGGGCAGGACGTTGCCCGCGCCCAGCCGTTCGGTCGCGATCCAGTACATCACGGAGGCGATGCCGACGGCAAGCATCGGCGCCAGCAGCAGCAGGCCCGCGCGCACGTCGATGCGGTCGACGATCTGCGCCGACACCAGCCCCATGAAGGCAATCGTCATCGGCAGGCGGTCCCAGAACAGCGTCTCGTTGTTCGGGTCGAGGTGGTAGTAGGTCGACCCGGCTGCAGTCAGCACCATGCCCACGAAGAAGACGACCCAGGGCCAGCGCTCGCTGGCGTGCTCGAACTGCGTGCGTCCGCCCAGCACGATGACCAGGCCGGAGATGCCCGCCAGCAGAAAAGCCGCGTTCGACACGACATCGAAGAAGTGATCGATGCCGAGCGCATGACGCTGGTCGGCGAACTGGTGATAGTCGGGCGGCTGCGGCACCGCGGGCGCAAGCATCGCCGCGGCCACCATCGCCAGCGTGAACGCGAGCAGGAACCAGGTCTGCTTCTTCACTTCACTTCGCGCTGCCGCCGATGCCTTCTTCGACCCGTTCCATCAGGTAGGGGAAGAACGGGTTCGACGACATGCGCGCGAGCGAATCCAGCGTGATGATCAGCGTGCCGCGTTCGCCGCGCGTGGCCATCGCGCCCAGGTGCACGCCGAAGTCCTCGTCCGATTCCGGCTGCATGCCGTAGAGCGAATCGCTGAGCGGGAAAGGCAGTGCCAGGTGCGACAGCGAGAACACATCGCGCGGGTAGCTCAGCCCGAGGGCGCGCACCTGCTCGGTGGTGGCGCCCGCCTCGGTCACGCGCTCGACCACCTCGGGGCTGCGCGGGCTCTCGTTGGTGATCACGGTCGTGCGAAAGCTGCGCGGCGGCTCGGGCAGCAGCCGGGCCAGCACGGTGTCGGTGCTGCGGCGCAGAAGCGGCCCGAACATGGCGTGGCGGTTCAGGTCGAAGAGCACCAGCTCGCTGCCGTTGGCCGGCAACCGGGCATAGAGCGCATCGACGATCGCGCGCGTGCTGACGGTGAAGTCGACCACCGACTGGAAGGTCAGGACAGGTGCCAGCTCGGCGAGCCTGCCATCGTCCGCATGGCTCGCGATCTGCGCCTGCAGCTGGCGCGCCACGAGCGACGACTGGCGTGCGCCGTTCACCGGGAAGGAGTTGAACTTGAAGGGGTTGAACTCGGGCACGATGCCGAGCCAGGCCGCGCTCGCGAAGGCCGGGAAGTACGCCGGCCAGCCGAGCACACCGGCGAAGCGTGCCATGCTGGTGATGCCGATCATCGGCGAGAACAGCACGATGCGCGCGGGCCGCGCGAGCGCCTTGTCGTCGAGCGCCTCGAGCGCGTACTTCATCGCCAGCGCGCCGCCGTTGGAAAAGCCGACCAGGTGCAGGGGCGCGTCCGGCCCGGCGAGCTGGCGTGCGTGGCGCACCGCCAGGCGCGTGGCCGCCGTCCACTGCTCCCATTCGACCGCGGCCAGGCCGGCAGGCACCGTGCCGTGGCCGGGCATGCGGGCCGCCACCGCGACGAAGCCGTCTTCCACATAGCGCCGTGCGATGTGTCGCAGGCTGTAGGGGGAGTCGGTCAGGCCGTGCAGGAGCACCACCGCGCCGACCGGCGTGCCGGCGGGCATCAGCACATAGGAGCGGTTCCAGTCCTGCGCGAAGCGGCCCGGGTAGATCGGGCTGTCGGCGAAGTAGCGGTTGGAGTTGACGCGGGCCTCGGGCGGCAGCTTGTCGGTGACTTCGCTGCGCACCTCGTCGAAGGCCTTGGCCTCGGCCGCCAGGTATTGCGCCCAGTCCGCCTTGTCGATCTGTGCCGCGGACAGCTCGTGCGGCTCGAAGGTGTGCCACAGCTCGAGCGGCGGCCCGCGTCGCGCCATGAACGCGCTCCACGCCAGCACCAGCAGGAGCGCTGCCAGCAACAGGATTGCGGTCCACTTCAGGGTTCGGGTCGGCATCACGGATCCGTCAGCGTGAGGGGTGCATCGGCTTGCGCAAATCCGCCCTCCGATGATGGGGTTCGATCATGCTTTCATCGACCGGCCGCATCGATTGTGTCATCGCCTCCTGAGGCTTACGACACGCGACGGCCGCAGTGCGGACAGCGCGAGCCGACTCTTGAGTGCGGCGCTGCTACGCGCGTAGCGCCGCGTTGCCGGCCGCGGCCTTCTCGCGCTCGACGCGCTCGGTGACGTCACGCGCCACGGCGACCGAGCCGAGCGGCGCGCCCGCGTCGTCGACGACGAGCGCGAAACTCATCTCGACATAGAGCTTCTGCCCGGACTTGTGCAGCCCGCGCGTGAGGGTCGGCCGCCCGCCCAGACGCGTCTTGCCGCTGGCCATGGCGGCATCGAAGCCACGCCAGTGCGCCTTGCGCAGATGCTCCGGGATCATCAGGTCGAGGCTCTGGCCGAGCGCCTCGGCAGCGGAAAACCCAAACATCCTGGCCGCGGCGGCGTTCCAGCGTTCGATCACGCCGTGTCGGTTGGCATAGACGACGGCCTCGGCGGCCTGCTCGAGGATCAGTTCACCGAGTGAATTGGAAGGGGTCATCGTCACCTCGGGCTTGGGCCAGGTCTGCAAGCGTGCGGATCACAACGAAAGGATCAGCGTCGGGTCGAAGGTCTTGTTCTCGACCACACCCTTCGGTGCGTAGCCGCGCGGGTTGGCGACGACGCGGGTCGCGCCGATCCGATAATCGAAGCTGTCGTGCACATGGCCATGCAGCCACAGGGACGGTTGCCAGCGCTGGATGCTTGCCTCCAGGTCGGAGACGAAGCACGCGTTCAGCGGCGATCCGGCGAACTGCGGGGCGATGCTGCCGCGCGCCGGCGCGAAATGCGTGACCACCACGGTCGGCCCGTCGTGCGCGATCGCGAACTGCGCCTCCAGCCACGCCACGGCGTCGTCGAACAGCAGTTGCGCGACGGCCGGCGTGAACAGCTCTTCGAAGTCCGGCGCGACACGGATGCGCGAGAAATCGCGCACCATGGTCTGGGCCTGCGCCAGGCCCTGCTCGCGTTGCTGGGGCGACTCGTACAGGCGGTAGTCGGACCACAGCGTGCAGCCGAGGAAGCGCACGCCTTGGTGGCACCACACATCGTGTTCGAGCACGTGGATCGAGCTGCCTTGCGCCTGCCGGCGCAACTCGCGCAGCGTCGTCACGAGGTCGCCACCGTAGAAGTCGTGGTTGCCGGCAACGAACAGGGTCGGCATGCCCTCGAACTGGCGCGCCCATTCGATCGCAGCGGCCGGGCGATGCAGATCGCCGGCCAGCACCAGGACATCGGCATCGATCGCCGGCGCCGGCATCGGGTGCACCGACAGGTGCAGATCGGAGAGCAGGGCAATCCTCATGGTGCTGGCTGTGAGTGTTGAAGCAGTCGCATTGTGCTGCGCGGCGCGGCCGGGAAGCGGCTCGACGCACATCGGCGCAGCCGACAGCAGGGGTTTCCCGGCCACCCGCCTTGCGCGCGCCGCCGATGAGCGAACGAAGCCGGGCCCGGCAATACGCCTACGCCGCAGTGCGAGATGGCTTCCCTCCCTTGCGCCAAAGGGCGATTGCTGATAAGATGTACGCCATGTACTCTATTTCCTACTCAACCGCGCTGCGCACTGCCTGCCGCCTGGCGACCGCAAAGGTCGCTGACGGGCTGCGCCTGCCTGCCGCGTGGGCCGGGATGGGTACTCGCACCTGTCCGCCGGCCGCACATTCCTGAGCCCGGCGATCACTTCCACCCTACTGCGCAAACTTCAGATCGCCGGGCCAGAGACCAAACCATAGCCCGCGCGTCCGCACGCGTCTGCTTCCTCGCAGATGGGTGCCCAACATCTGAAGGTGTGTCCCATGGAAGTATTGGCGCTTGAGCGTACGCTCAGCGAGCTGGATCACGTCCGGCTCACGAATCTGGTTCACCGCCACAAGTGCGGCAGATCCACGTTCTCATCCGCATTGCCGATCGAGCAGGTTCTCGACGCGGCCGACATCGTGCATTGGCGTGAGGTGCCGCCTGATGTCGTGACGATGCTTTCACGCGTCGAGCTGAAGGACCCGCAGACCGGCGCGACAAGCCGGCTGACGCTTTGCTACCCGGAGGACGCCGATCCCGCCGTTGGCTTCGTGTCGGTGCTGTCGCCCCTGGGCTGGAGCCTGCTCGGCCAGAAGGTCGGCACCACCGTGCATTGGCCGACGCCGTCGGGCGCTGCGCGGGCGGCCGAGATCCTGGGCATCCTGTTCCAGCCCGAGTCGAGCGGCGACTTCGCGATGTAGTCGTCGGCCGCAGTGCCAGAGCACTGCGCAAACCGCTTTCGTTTCGCAGGTGATCGATCGTGCCGGGCATTCATGCCGGTGCGCGTCGCGCCTCGGTCGGGCTGCCCGCATGACGCCCACGTTTCGGTTCTTGAGGAGGGTTTCCGATGACTCCGTTCAATCTCATTCTGGCGGCGACCGACTTCTCGGCGCCGGCCAACAATGCAGTGTGGCGCGCGGCCCAGTTGGCGCGGCAGCACGGCGCGCGGCTGCGCATCGTTCACGTCGTGAACCCGGCCGCGTTCGTCCGCGTTCGCGAGTGGCTGGCACCTTCGGTCGACCTTGACGCCAAGGCCGCCGAGGGCCGCGACCGCCTGCGCAAGCTGTCCGCCGACGTGCGGCAGCTGCATGGCGTGGTGGCGGAAATCGAACTGCGCACCGGCGACACGTTCCAGGAGCTGCACCGCGCAGCGACGCGCGCCGATCTGCTCGTCGTCGGGCAGCGGCGTCGCAATCCGTTGATCGAGCTCGTGCTCGGCAGGACGGCGCAGCGACTGGTCGAGGCCTGCCGGCGTCCGGTGCTGGTGGTCAGGCAAGCGGCGGATGGCGGCTATCGCCGCATCCTGGTGCCGATCGATCTCACACCCGCTTCGGACGCGGCCGCCAGCGTCGCCGCGGCGCTCGCGCCCGATGTCGATCTGCACATCTTCCACGCCTTCGCGTGGCCCGGCGAGGCCGTGATGCGCGAAGCCGATGTCCGTGAGTCCGTCATCCGCGACGCCCGCGCCAGGGAGGAGGCGGGCCTGATCGCGCGCATGCGCCGCAGCATGGCGCGGCTCGGCCTCGACAGCCGGCGCATGAGCTTCGCGCTCGGCCGAGGCTCGCCGGTGGTGGCCACGCTGCGCCAGGCGCAGGCCCTGGGCGCGGATGTGCTGGTGGCGACGAAGCACCGGCGCGCGCGCGTCGGCGCCACCGTGCTCGGCCGCGTCAACAGCCTGTTGCTGCGCGCGCGCTGCGACATGCTGATCGTCCCCGGCCGCGTGCGTGACCCGCAGCAGCCTCGAGCGCTGGTGCAACGCCTGCCGCTGGCGCGGCCTTCGAGCGCGGGCAGTGCGCGCGCCACCGGCGCGGCCACTGCGCTGCGCGCGCCGTCGTGGGCGCCTGCGCAGGCGCCGGTGACCACGCTTCCAGCCGCCGATCGGCGCGCGCCGCGCCTTGCAGGCTGGATGAGATCCGCAGCGACGTCGGATCGGCCGCTTCTGATCCATTCACGCCCGTTCGTCGGGCAGACCAACAGGAGGACAGCATGACCAGCAGTTTCCGCAATCCATGGGTTGAATCGATGCTCGGGCAGATGTGGATCTACACCCAGGCGACCGAGGTCGCGGCCAGGTGCGTCGACACCGAGCTACTGCACGACGTCGAGCAGCTGACCGACTACTGCATGGAGCCGAGCGAGAAGCGCCTGAACCCGATGGAGTTCCATGGCCGGCGCCGCTCCGCACCAGCGCAGCCCGCGCCGCGCTTGAAACCGGCGCCGCAACCGGCATCGCGTCGGCACTGACGGCACTGACGGCACTGACGGCGCTACGCGCCGCGCCGCGCCCGGTGGCTTCCGTGTAGAAGCCTACCGGGCGTCTTGCGCTTCTTCCGCCGCACGCACCAGCAGGACCGGCACCGGCGCGATGCGCACGGTCTGTTCGGCATCGCTGCCCAGCAGCATGCGGCCGACACCGCGCCGGCCGTGCGTGCCGATGACGATCAACTCCGCACCCCAGGCCTTGGCCTGCTCGACGATACGCTCCGAGATGCGCGCCGTCGTGCGCTGGACGAGCACCGTGTCGACGTCGGGTGCGCCACTGGCCAGTGCGCGCTTCTTGCCGTCGTCGAGCAGTTTCTGGGCGTCGGCCTCGATGCTCGCGATCTCGCGGCCGGTGTTGCGGCCCATCGCCTCGTAGCCGGTGGTGAACGGAATCGGATCGACGATGTGAATCAGCTGCAGGCTGGAGCCGCAGACCTTGGCCAGCCGGGCCGCCTCGTCCAGGCCCCGGTCGGACGTGGGGCTGCCGTCGATTGAAACCAGGATGCGCTTGTACATGGTCTGCCTCACTTGGGGTTCGAAAAACGCATGCTAACCCGCTCCGGCGGGCTCGTGCACGGCGTCGTCGTCATGAGCCCTGCCTTCGAGGTCCGCGGCCATGTGCGCCGGAATTCCGAAGCCGGCCGGGCGGGACAAGGCCGATCCCGTTGCGATGCATAGGGGTTCGGCTCTGCACAAGATGGCCTGTCGTGGTTCAGGCGCGCGCCAGCACGGCGCGGGTGTGGCGCGCGATCATCAGTTCCTCGTTGGTCGCGATGCGCCAGAGGCGCAGCTTGCTGGCAGACGTGTGCAGTGCCGTCGCGCCGGCGTCGTTTGCCGTGGCGTCGATCTCGGCCCCGAGCCAGTGCGCGTCGCGCACGATCGCGTCACGGATCGCGGCCGCGTTCTCGCCGATGCCGGCGGTGAACACGAGCGCGTCGAGGCCGCCGAGCGCGGCGACGAGCGAGCCGAGCTCGCGCCGGATGCGGTACAGGTAGAGGTCGATCGCAAGCCGCGCGCGCGGCGCGTCGCTCGCGAGCAGGCCGCGCATGTCGCTCGACACGCCCGAGACGCCGAGCAGCCCGGACCCGCTGTAGAGCAGCTTCTCGACCGCGGCGATGTTCATGCCGCGCTCGCTCATCAGGTAGAGCACGACGCCGGGGTCGAGGCTGCCGCTGCGCGTGCCCATCATCAGCCCGTCGAGTGCGGTGAAGCCCATCGTGCTGGCGACGCTGCGCCCGCCCTGCAGCGCGCACATGCTGGCGCCGTTGCCCAGGTGCAGCACGATCGTGCGGCCGGCCGCGGCGGCCGGGTCCACTTCCGGCAGCACCGACGCGATGTATTCGTAGGACAGGCCGTGGAAGCCGTAGCGCCGCACGCCCTGCTCGAAGAGTTCGTAGGGCAGGCCGAACATCTGCGTCAGCTCGGCGTTGCTGCGATGGAACGACGTGTCGAAGCAGGCCACCTGAGGCAGCGCCGGCTGGCGCTCGAGCAGGGCCTGGATCGGCGCCAGGTTGTGCGGCTGGTGCAGCGGCGCGAGCGGCTCGAAGGCACGCAGATCGGCGAGCACCCTGGCGTCGACGCGCAGCGGGCGGTCGTAGTGCGGCCCGCCGTGCACCACCCGGTGGCCGACGCCGACCAGCCGGTCGGTCGCCTGACGCTCGCGCAGCACGCCGAGCAGGTGCTCGAGCGCGCCCGCGTGCCCGAGCGTCTCGCCCTCGGCCCAGCGCTGCTCGGCGACGACGGCGCCGGCAGCATCCTTGGCGACGAAGTGCGGCGCGGTGAAGAGGCCTTCGGCCTGCCCGCCCAGCTGCAGCGCGAGGTCCGCGCCGCGGTCCATGAAGAGCGAGAACTTCAGGCTCGACGAGCCTGCGTTGAGGACGACGATCGCGTCAGACACTTCAGCCTCCGGTGGGCGTCGCCACGGCTTGCTGCGCCTGGGCGACGAGTTTCATCACGGCGGCCGACGCGAGCCGGTTGCGCACCGTGTCGGCCCGGCTCGTCAGCACGATCGGCACGCGCGCGCCGAGCACGATGCCCGCGCTGTCGGCTTCGGCCAGGTATTGAAGCTGGTCGGCGACCATGTTGCCGGCCTTCATCGGAGCGGCGACTTTGGCGACGCTCGCACGGACCTTCGCGACGGCATGCTTCACGCGCCTGGCACAGACCCGCGATGGGGCGCTGCGGATGCACTGGCAAGAACCGGCCACGCGATCGATCACTTCGGCCACTGCTCACACTCCTTCGTCGGTCGCGGCACCCAGGCGGCCGTGCGGCCGGCCTTCATGATGCGCTGCACAAGATGATAAGTGGTCGATATCGTGTCTCCGCCATCGGTGCAGCGACAGGCGGCCTGTCTGTGGGCACCCTCGCGCGACGCCAGCAATCAGCGTATCGACGCATGACGACGACACAACACCGGCCACTCATGGGCGACGCGCCGGCGTAGCGCAGCGCGACGAAGGGTGACGCCATCCCGGCCGCCGAACTCACGCGCCTTGCGCACGCGGCCCGGTTGCTCCACGCCGCCGCCGAAGCATTCTTCAATGGGCAGTCGACGCCGTGGTGGGGGAAACCACGCTGTGCGCTTTTGCGCGCCCAGGCCGAAGCGCTCGGTTGCGCCGGCCTCTTCAGCAGGTCGACGCCCGGTGCCGATATCATCGACGCCATCCGTCGGGCGACGCGTGCCGCATGGCGGCATCGCCCTCCCACACAGAGACGCATCGGCTTGGAATTGAGGTTGGCATGTTGAATTCACGTGCGGTACTCCGATCGAGTGCGGCCGCCTTCTGTGCCGCGCTCCTGTCGGTTCCGGGGGTTGCGCGGGCCTCGTTCCTGTCGCCCGAGGCGACCGACACCGCGGCGATGTACCTCGCCTGGTTCATCATCTTCGTGGTGCCGATCGGCGGCATCGTGCTGTTCTGGATGGTGCACGTGCTGCCGGAGAAGATCGCGCACAAGCGCCACCATCCGCAGCGCGACGCGATCCACGTGCTGTGCCTGCTGTCGCTCGTGTTCGGCGGCCTGCTGTGGCCGATCGCCTGGCTGTGGGCCTACACCAAGCCGACGATGCACCGCATGGCCTGGGGCACCGACAAGCATGAGGACTACTTCGTCCACATGGCCGATCTGGCCGAGAAGGGCGAGATCAGCGCGCACGAGTTGCAGCACCTGCATGACGAGCTTGAAGCCGTCGAATCACGCGGCAGCCTGACGCCGCAGCTGCGCCGCGTGCGCGAGCGGCTCGAGGCGGCTGCGGCCGCGAAGGCCGAACGGTCTGCGGCGCCTGACCAGCCCGTGAGCGGAGCCGCCTGATGGAAGCCCTGCTGCTCGGCATCTATGCCTTCTTCGTCTGGCTCATCTTCATCAAGTTCAAGTGGCTGCCGTGGAACATCACGTCGCAGACCATCGTCGTCATCATCCCGATCGTCGCGCTGAGCGCGCTGATCCTGACGCTCAACGTGGTGGCGCCGTCTTCGTCCGACGTGCGGGTGTTCAAGTACACGGTGCAGATCCTGCCGCAGGTGCGCGGCCGCGTGCTCGAAGTGCCGGTCGAGCCGAACCGGCTGGTGAAGAAGGGCTCGCTGCTGTTTCGGATCGACCCGACGCCCTACCAGAACGACCTGAACGTCGCCAGGGCGCGCCTCGCCGCCGAGGAGGCCAAGCTCGTGCAGGCGGGCGCGAACGTCGTCGAGGCATCGGCCGGCGCGCGCCAGTTGAACGAGCAGCTCAAGGCGGCAAGCGCCGAGGTGCGATCGCTGCAACCCCGGCTCGACCTGGCCCGCCTGCGCGTGCGGCAGAACCGCGAGCTGGTGACCACCGGCGCCGGGGACCGCTTCGCGCTCGAGCAGTCCGAGGCCAACGTGACCGAGCTCGAGGCGCAGATCGCGAGCGCGACGGCGAACGAGGCGCAGGTGGCGCAGAAGCTGTCGGGCACGGTCAACGGCGAGCTGGCCAGCGTCGCGGCGGCGCGCGCGCAGTTTGCGACCGCCAAGGCGCAGGTCGATTCGAGCCGCGCCGATGTCGCCAACGCGCAGTGGAACCTCGACCAGACGGCGGTCTACGCGCCGGCCGACGGCTACGCGATCAACCTGCAGCTGCGTCCGGGTTCGTATGTCGTATCGATCCCGCTCTCGCCGGCGATGAGCTTCGTCGAGCAGGAGTACCAGGTCATCGCGCTCTACCAGCAGAACGAACTGCTGTGGGTGAAGCCGGGTGACGAGGCCGAGTTCTCGATCAACACGATACCGGGCCGCATCATCAAGGCGAAGGTGGACTCGATCGTCTGGTCGCAGGGCCAGGGGCAGCTGGCGCAGTCCGGCGTCGTGCCGCAGACCGGCAGCTTTCCGCAGGCGCCGGGGCGCTTCCCGGTGCGGCTCGACGTCGAGGAGCGCGACCGCGAGCTGTTCCTCGCCGCCGGCGCGTCCGGACACGGCGCGATCTACACCGAGCACGTCGAGATGATCCACATCATCCGCAAGGTCATCGTGCGCGTCGGCGCGATCACCGACTACCTCGTGCTGAAGCTGCACTGATGTCTGCGTACCGCCGCCTTCCCGGCCTTCTCCGCCTTTCGGCCGTTGCGCTCGCAGCGGCGTTCGCAGGCTGCGCGCTGAAGGAGCCGCCGTCGCGCGAGGACCTGCAGAAGCAGGCCCTGCCGCACACCGCGGTGCCGCCGGCGTGGGCGGCGGCGCCCGGGTCGGACCTGCCGGTCGCCGACCGCTGGCTGGCCACCTTCGACGACCCGGCGATGACGGCGCTCGTCGTCGAAGCGCTCGCGTACAACGCCGACCTGCAGGTGGCCGCGGCGCGCGTCGAGCAGGCGGGCGGCTACCTCAAGGTCGCGAGCGGCTCGCTGCTGCCGTCGGTCGGCGTCGCCGGCGTCTGGAGCGGCGCCAGCGGCTCGGGCGGCGGCCTGAACGGCATCTTCCTGAATGCGTCGCTCGAGCTCGACGTCTGGGGCCGCCTGCGCTACGGCGAGGCGGCGGCGCAGCAGCAGTCGCTCGCGGTGCAGGCCGACTACGCCTATGCGCGCCAGTCGCTCGCGGCGACGGTCGCCAAGAGCTGGTTCGTCGCGATCGAGGCGGATCTGCAGCTTGCGATCGTGCGCGACATGCTGCGCTCGGCCGACGAACTGCTGCGCCTCGCGCAGGACCGGCAGCGCGTCGGCATCGGCAACGAGCAGGCGGTGGCCGATGCGCGCGCCAACGTCAGCAGCTATCGCGACAGCCTGCGCCAGACCGAGCTCTCGCGCACGAACGCCCGGCGCGCGCTCGAACTGCTGCTCGGCCGCTATCCGGCGGCCGAGATCGCCGTTGCGCAAAGCCTGTCGCCGATGCCGCCGCCGGTGCCGGTCGGCCTGCCGTCGCAACTGATGGAGCGCCGGCCCGACGTCATCGCCGCCGAACGCCGCGTCGCCGCGGCCTTCAACCGTGTCGGCGAGGCGCGCGCCGCGCAATTGCCACGCATCAGCCTGACGGCGGGCGTCAGCGCCATCTCGAGCGACGTGTTCGTGATGAAGGACCGCGACAACCCGTCCTGGGGCGTCGGCGGCAACCTGCTGGCGCCGCTCTACCAGGGCGGCGTGCTGCGCGCGCAGGTCGAGATCCGCAGCGCCGAGCAGAAGGAGGCCGTCGCCGCCTACGCAAGCACCGGGCAGCGCGCGTTCGGCGAGGTCGAGGGCGCGCTCGCGGCCGAGTTCGCGCTGCGCGACCGCAGCGAGATGCTCGACGCCGTCGTGCGCGACAACGAGCGTGCGCTGGCGCTCGCGCTGGTGCAGTTCCGCGTCGGCGGGGTCGATGCGCGCACCGTCGAGCAGCGCCAGCTCGCGCTGTACTCGGCACGCACTGCGCGCCTGCGCGTGCAGAGTGAGCAACTCGCGCAGCGCGTCAATCTGCACCTGGCGCTTGGCGGCGGCTTCGCCCGGGAATCCTGACGCCGGCAGCGGTGCATAGGTCAGGATGACCGGGTTAGCGCGGGCCGCGCGGGCCGCATGGGCCGCAAATGCGGCCCAAAAAGAAGGGCCCGGAGGTTAGTCCGAGCCCTTGTGCAGGTGGTGGAGAGGAGGAGGATCGAACTCCCGACCTCTGCATTGCGAACGCAGCGCTCTCCCAGCTGAGCTACCCCCCCACGACAGGCTCGCAGTCTACCAAATTGCGGGCTCGTTTCCCCGGGTGCCGGCAGCCGGCGCGCAATGGTTACGCTATCGCGCCGCAACTGGAGGCGAAGATGACGAGCCGAACCGACGCTGCCTGGCTGGACGCCCAGTACAACAACCGGGCGCGCATCCCCGAACACGCGCAGACCTTCGAGCGCTGGGCGGCGCGATCGGCGTTGGCGCGTTTGCGGCCAGGGTCGCACCTCGATCAGCGCTATGGCGACGGGCCGAACGAGGTGCTCGATGTGTTTGTGCCCGCTGTTGGGGCGTCGCGGCCGGCGCCGGTGTTCGTCTTCATCCACGGCGGCTGGTGGCGCGCACTCGACAAGCGCGACCATTCGTTCCTCGCGCCGCCGTTCGTCGAGCGCGGCGCGATGGTGGTGGTGCCGAACTACGCGCTGTGCCCGGCGGTGAGCATCGAGACGATCGCGATGCAGATGACGCGTGCGCTCGCCTGGACGCACCGCAACGCCGCGTGCTTTCGCGGCGACCCGGCCCGCATCGTCGTCGCCGGTCATTCGGCGGGCGGCCATCTGGCGGCGATGCTGTTGTGCTGCGACTGGCGTGCGGTCTCGCCCGACCTGCCGGTGCGGATCGTGAAGGCCGCGCTGTCGATCTCGGGCGTCTTCGATCTGGAACCGTTGCGTCGGGCGCCTTTCCTGCAGTGCGACCTGCGGCTCACGCCGCGCTCGGTGCGTCGCCTCAGTCCGGCGGGCTTTGCGCCGCCGCGCGGCCGCTTGATCGCGGTGGTCGGGGGCGACGAAAGCGAGGAGTTCCTGCGGCAGAACGCGCTGATCCGCGCGGCCTGGGGCGCACGCGTGGTGCCGGTTTGCGAGAGTGTGCCGGGCGCGAACCATCTCGAGATCCTCGAGCAACTGGCCGAACCGGGCGCGCGGCTTCATCGGCACGCCCTGCGGCTGCTCGAGGATGCTTGAGGGCGGGGCGCTCGCAGGCGTCAATTGCCAGCGACTATGCGTGGCATTGACGGATTGCATGGTGCAGCGGCGCGGAGTGCGGTAAGGTTTGAATCCGAGTCCGCTGCGCCCCTTGGGGGCAGCGGACGCGCCGAAAGACCATTCACTCAAGGAGATCGACATGGGTTTGAAGGGATCAAAGACCGAGCAGAATCTGAAGGATGCGTTTGCGGGCGAATCGCAAGCCAACCGCCGCTACCTCTACTTCGCAAACAAGGCCGACATCGAAGGTCAGAACGACGTTGCAGCGCTGTTCCGCTCGACCGCTGAGGGCGAGACCGGCCACGCGCACGGCCACCTCGAATTCCTCGAGGCGGTGGGCGACCCGGCGACCGGCCTGCCGATCGGCTCGAGCCGCCAGAACCTGGCAGCCGCCGTGGCCGGCGAGACGCACGAGTACACCGACATGTACCCGGGTATGGCCAAGCAGGCGCGTGAGGAAGGCTTCGACGAGATCGCCGACTGGTTCGAGACGCTGGCCAAGGCCGAGCGCTCGCACGCGAACCGCTACGTCAAGGCGCTCGAAGCACTCGCCGACTGAACGTCATTGACCCAACCGAACAAGGGGCCGCGGCCCCTTGTTCTCCATCGAGGCCACTGCATGACACGCGAAGGCAATCTCGAAGCGCCGACGAGGCATCCGATCGACTGGCGCGGCACGGATTTCTATGACGAAGCGTCCGCTTTCAAGGAGATGGAGCGGGTGTTCGACATCTGCCACGGTTGCCGACGATGCGTGAGCCTTTGTCAGAGCTTCCCCAACCTGTTCGATCTGATCGACGCGACCGACGACGGCGAGGTGCACGGCGTCAAGAAGGACGACTACTGGAAGGTCGTCGACCAGTGCTACCTGTGCGACCTTTGCTACATGACGAAGTGCCCGTACACGCCGCCGCACCCGTGGAACGTGGACTTCCCACACCTGATGCTGCGTGCGAAGGCGATCAAGTTCAAGCAGGGGGGCGTCAAGGCCGGCGAGAAGTTCCTGGCCTCGACCGATGTCCACGGCAGCCTGGCCGGGATTCCGATCGTCGTGCAGACGGTCAACGCGGTGAACAGGACGCGCACCGCGCGCAAGCTGATGGACAGCGTGCTCGGCGTGCACCCGGATGCATGGATGCCCGAGATCGCGACGCAGCGCTTCCGCTGGAGCGCCGAGAAGCCCGCCGCGACCGTCGTCACCAATGGTGAGCGCACCCCCGGCAAGGTGGCCATCTTCGCCACCTGCTACGTCAACTACAACGAACCCGGCATCGGGCATGACCTGCTGAAAGTCCTGGCCCACAACGACATCCCCTACGTGCTCGTCGAGAAGGAAAGCTGCTGCGGCATGCCCAAGCTCGAGCTTGGCGATCTGGACGCGGTGGCCAAGCACAAGGAGGCGAACATGCCGGTGCTCGCGCAGTACGCGCGTGAGGGCTACGCGATCCTCACCGCCGTGCCGAGTTGCACGCTGATGTTCAAGCAGGAGCTGCCGCTGATGTTCCCCGACTGCGCCGACACGCTGGCGGTGATGGAGGCGATGTTCGACCCGTTCGAGTACCTCGTCGCGCGCCAGAAGGACGGGCTGCTGAAGACCGATTTCAAGACCGCGCTCGGCAAGGTCAGCTATCACGTCCCCTGCCACGGCCGGGTGCAGAAGATCGGCAAGAAGACCGAGGAGATGTTCAAGCTGATCGGCCAGACGGTGGACGTCACGCTCAACACGGTCGAGCGCTGTTCGGGCCACGCCGGCACCTACGGCGTGAAGACGCCGACGCACCCGATCGCGATGAAGATCGGCAAGCCGGTCTTCAAGGCGATGGCCAAGGACGAACCCGACGTCATCAGCAGCGACTGCCCGATGGCGGGCCACCATATCGCCCAGGGCCTGCGCGAGGGCGGCACGCCGGCCAAGGCACTCGCTCATCCGCTGAGCCTCGTGCGCAAGGCCTACGGCCTGGCGTGAGGCCGTCGCCGCGCGGCGCGAACCGATTGAAAGGAAAGAGATGACCATCACCCGCGAGAGCCTGATGACGCTCGAGGCCTACGCGAAGATTCGCAAGTCCAGCCGGCCGGAGTTCATTGCGCACCGACGCCTGCGCACGGTGCGCCTGGGCGAACACATGTCGCTGCAGTTCGAGGACGAGCAGACGATCCGGCGCCAGATCCAGGAGATGCTGCACATCGAGAAGATATTCGACGAGGAGGGCATCCAGAGCGAGATCGAGGTCTACGGCGCGCTCTTGCCCACTGGGCGCAACTGGAAGGCGACGATGCTGATCGAGTACCCCGATCCACACGAGCGCAAGCGCGAACTCGCGCGGTTGATCGGCGTCGAGGATCGCCTGTTCGTCGAGGTCGAGGGCCACGCGCGCATCTATGCGATCGCCGACGAAGACCTCGAGCGCGAGAACGACGAGAAGACCTCGGCGGTGCACTTCGTGCGCTTCGAGTTCCCGCCCGCGGCGTGCGAAGCGGTGCGCGCCGGCGCGCAGGTCAAGCTCGGCTGCGATCACACGAACTACCCGGCGCATACGCTGATCGAACCGGCGACCCTCGCGAGCCTGGCGGGCGATCTGAAGTAGCCTCTGGCACGCGCGAGGGCGATCAGGGCCGCCGCGCCTGGCGCCAGCTTTCCAGCGTGAAGACCGCGAGCGCGACCCAGATCAGCGTGAAGCCGAACAGCCGCGAGCCCGACAGCGGCTCGTGAAACACCCAGAGACCGAGCAGCAGCTGCAGGCTCGGCGAAACGTACTGCAGCAGTCCGAGCGTGGCGAGCGGAATCCGGCGTGCGCCTGCGGCGAACCAGAGCAGGGGAACGGCCGTCAGCGGGCCGACGCCGATCAGCCAGGCGAGCGTGGAGGCGTCGTGCTGCATCACGCCGCCGCTGCCGGTCCAGCTCCACCACAGGATTACCGCGACGGCCAGCGGCGCCAGCAGCAGCGTCTCCAGCGTCAGGCCCTCGAGCGCGCCGAGCGACGCCGTCTTGCGCATCAGCCCGTAGAGCCCGAACGTGACCGCGATCACGAGGCCGACCCACGGAATGCCCGGCCCGAGTGCGGCGAGCCACGCCACGCCGGCGGCGGCGAGCGCGACCGCGACCCACTGCCAGGGCCGTGGCCGCTCGTGCAGCACGAAGTAGCCGAGCGCGACGCTGACGAGCGGATTGATGAAGTAGCCCAGGCTGGCGTCGATCACGCGCCCGTTCGTCACCGCCCAGACGTAGGTCGTCCAGTTGGCGGCGAGCAGCAGCGCGCTCACGGCGAAGGTGGCGAGCACGATCGGCTGGCGCCGCAGCGCACCGATCCACCGCCAATGCTGCAGCCAGGCGAGGATCAACGAGAGGAAGACGAGCGACCAGACGATGCGATGCAGCACGATCTCGAACGCGCCGACGCTCGCGAGCTCGCGAAAGTAGAGGGGGAACAGACCCCATGCGACATACGCCAGCGCGGCGTAGACGATGCCCTGGTTCACCGCGCAGCTGCCTGCATCAGCGCGCGAGGCATTCGTGCACGACGACAAGCGGCAGTGGCGTTTGCCGAGTCAATGCCACGTCGAGGCCTCGAAGCTGAACGACTCGTGCTCATGGCGCAGGTACACGCTGGAGACGGTCGTCTTGCAACTCCACGTCTGTTGCGCGAAGCCGGGCTTGAGTGCGAGCGCCGCAGGGGTGAGCGCGACGCCGCATATGCCAGGCGGTTTGCGCGCCGAGCTGTAGCGGATCCAGGCGACGTCGCGATCCCGCGCCGCGTTCGCCAGCGCCTGGCAATCGGCGTAGCGCGTCGCATGCGTCCACGCCGCTGCAGACGCCGACCAGGGCGACGCCGTCAGGTCGATGCAGGCACCCGACACGCGTGCCTCGAAGAAGGTGTGCTGGGTGTGCAGCGATTGATCACGCAGCGCGTCGCTGTCGTTCAGGAAGCGCCACTTCCAGTAGGCGACCTCGGCGCAGGCGACCTCGATCGTTTCCGCCCCGTACCACAGCCCGGGGGAGCCGGCGACGCGAAAACGCGACTCGTGGCGTGGCCGGTAGCGAAACGGCGTCGCAATCAGATAGTGCATCCCCTGGCCTTGTGCCGGCAATGCGGGCTTGTTCGCTTCGAGCAGTTCCTCTAGCAGATGCTGCTCGGCGGCGGCATCGACGAGCTTCATCGTCGCGACCAGGTGTTGCGCCTCGACGCCGCGCCACAGCTGCGCCGTGCGCGGGTGAATGCCGCTTTCGAACCAGGCCGCCCGCAACGGCGGGCGCCTTGTCACGCCGCCGCCCGCATGCCGTCCAGATAGGAGGCGACGGCAACCAGGCCCTCGGCGCTGCGGATCAGCTCTGCGGGCGTGCCGTTGAGGGCGCGATTCGGGCTTTGCATCCAGGCGCGCCGCTGCGCGTCGTCGCCCCCAACGAGTGCGTCTAATGATCGATACACCCGCAGCAGCAGCAGCGCCAGTTCGCCCTCCTTGCTGGTGGGGGACACCTGCCGCGTTCCGCTTGTCAGGCGCGAGACGCTGGCCTCGCTGATACCAAGGACGCGCGCCAGCGCCGCCGGCGCGATCTCCAGCAGTGCGGCCGCGCGCATCAGCGCTTTCGTCAAGACGCGGGGTGCCTCCGGATCGGCGGCGGGCAAGGCACGTGCGTACCTCGCGGTGGCCTCTCGCGCGGCAAGTGGTGTGTGGGGCGTCATGCTGTTTGCATTTGAAAGGATATGGCTAGTATATTGCAGATGAAGGACTCTGTCACGGACGCTTGAGGCTCGGCCACGGGCGGCCTCGGTGCGCTCGGAGACACTGTGCGACGCGCGCGCGAGTTGTGACAAGCGTCACGCGCGTGTGACTGCTCGTTTCATACCCCCCGAATGGGTGTGGCGAGGATCGCACGAAACTCCCAAGTCTTAGGGGGGCAGCGCCGCCTCGCGCAATGACAGCGTCATCGACGTTGCCGACAATCGACAGCAGGCACCGACGCGCAAACCGCGCCAGGATTCATGCGGTGCGCAGGAGCAGTCGAAAATGCCGCAGACCTTCAATGTAGGAGCCCGTTCGTTCTTCGTCACGGCCACGGCCTGGGTCGCGATCATCCTGGCCGCAGTCGCGAGTGCCTCGGCGCTGGTGCAGAACGCGCTCGTCGCGTCGGTCACGCCCATTACCGCGGGCGGCGTGAACCTGCCGGCACTGCCGTTGCTGACGAATCTGCTGCTCGGCTACCTGCCGTGGGTCGTCGGCACCGGTCTCGTGATGTCGGTCGCGATGCTCGCGTCGGCGATCGGGCTGCTGTTGCGCCTCGATTGGGCGCGGCGGGTGTTCATCGGCGTGCTCGTCATCGCGATCGTTGCCAATCTGCTCGGCCTGTGGCTGCAACATGAAGTGGTGCAGTCCGTCGTGTCGAGCACGCTCAGCGGCGCGCCACTGCCGCCCAAGGCGGCCGGCGTGTTCGGCGGTTTCGTCGCCGCTGCGCGCGTGATGGCGGTGGTCGTCACGCTCGGTACCTGCGCATTGTTCGGCTGGGTCATCCGCCGCCTGATGTCGCCTTCGGTGCGTCAGGAATTCGCCTGACGTTTTCGGCGCGCGCGCAACGGCGCCATGCCGCACGGGGAGAGCCGCGATGCGGCTCTGAACGCAGCGGCCCGATTCGAGCCCGCGGCATGGCGTCTTCAGTCGGGTGCCACTTCCCAGGTTTTCCCTGCGCCGCGCGACGCGTCGTGATGTTTGGCCGGGCGCACGCCCCTTGATCGTTCAGCACGCCGGCGGTGCCCGCCGGAAGACGGCCCGATCCAGGCCCGACAGCGTTCTATGCAGGTTTCATCCGGCGCGCTGCCTGCAGTGCGATGCGCGCCAGGCGCGCCACGACGTTGGCGAGCGCCGCCTGCGCTTGCTCGAAGAGCTCGCCCTCGGTGGTTCGCAGCACCGCTTCGAGCGCCTCGCTCAGGGCTTCGAGCGGCTCTTGCGCCGCCACCAGCAGGTGCACCGGATCGTCGCCAAGGGCCGCGCCGGCGTCGTCTGCGGGCAGGGCGGCAGTCCTTGCGTACGACCGTGACGGTTCGCGCATGATGCGCTCCAGGACGCGCGCGCTCTCCTCGTCTCCGACCGCGCGCAGGCGTGCGGCAAGGGCCCGTTGGCGCCTGGCGATGCCGGCTTCGTGGCTTTCGAGCAGGGCGTGCAGCGCCGTGGTGGATGCGGCGATCGATGCGCTCGGCGGCCACTCGTTGCGCTCGGCACGGCGCTCGCGATGCCAGGCCTGGCGGCGCCAGCGCCGCATCAGGCCGGCGTGGCGCAACGCCTCGATGGCGAGCCGCTCGGCTTCGCGCCTCACCGCTGCATTGGCGGCACGCGTGGCGAGGTAGCTGTACAGGGTGAACGCACGCTCCTCGTTCTCGACCGCGATCGCAAACGCACGGTACGGCGTGAGCAACGCGCTGCCGGCGATCTCGTCCCACGAGTTCGACAAGTCGGGCGGCGGCTTCCACACCGGCTTGCCGGGGTCGGGAATCGCCTCGCCCAGGCTCGCCGCCCAGCGTTCGACCGCCTCGATGCGAACACGCTCGTCGTCGCGCATGACCCGGAAAGCGGCGGCGGTCGCGACCTCGCCGCGTCTGTCCATGGTCGCGCCAAGCGCCTCGTAGCGCTGCAGTGCTTCGCGCTCGATCGCGCTGGCGATGGCCACCAGCATCGGCATGCCCACCGATTCGATCTCGGGGTCGCGCCCAAGCAGCGACTCGCGCATGGTGTGGTCTCCCTCCGCCTATAGACTTGATCCGCAGCAAGCCGCATCGCCGGATCGCTCAATATGATCGCACAGCAGCAATGCAGGGAGGGGCAACTTGAGCAGGCGAACATGCGGGCAGGCAGTCGTGAAGGTCACGCTGCTGCTGATTGCAGTGCTCTGCTGGGCCACGGCGCGGGCCGCTCCGGAAACCCTCGAGCATTTCCTGACCAAGGTCACTGCCTCCGAGATCGTGCCGGGCGCCGATCGCTTCGGGCCGCTGCGCGCCGACCCGCCTGTTGCGCCCGCCTATCGCGGTGAGGAACTGGTCGGCTACGCCTACCTGAATTCGCAGTTGGTCGATGCGGACGGCTATTCGGGCAAGCCGATTCAGATCGTCGTCGGGCTCGATACTGCCGGCACGATCGTCGGCCTGAAACTGGTCGCGCACAGCGAGCCGATCGTGCTGATCGGCATTCCAGAGAAGCGCGTCGTCGACTATCTGGCTTCGTTCATCGGCTACAACCCGTTGCGCGCGGCCGCCGAGGGCAAGGGCCCGCCGCACGCGGACATCGTCAGCGGCGCCACCGTGACAGTGCTCGTGATGGGCGAAAGCGTGACGCGCTCGGCGGTGCGGGTGGCACGCGCGCTGCGCCTGGGTGCGGCCGCGAGCGGCAGCGTGGCGGCCAGCGCGGCGCGCGCGCTCGACCCGAAGGCGGGCTCGATCCTCGACTGGAAAGCGCTGCTCGACGAGGGCGCGGTACGCCACATGCACCTGACGGTCGGCGAGGTCAACAAGGCCTTCGTCGACTCCGGCAACGAGGTGGCGGCCTCCAGACCCGAGGCCGGCGCCCCGGGCGATGCCTTCATCGATCTTTACGTGGCGCTGGTTTCGCAGCCCGCGATCGGGCGCAGCCTGCTCGGCGATGAGGAATTCGCCAACGTCGAACGCATGCTGGCGCCGGGGCAGCAGGCCGTGCTGGTCGCCGGCGACGGCAGCTATTCGTTCAAGGGCTCGGCCTACGTGCGCGGCGGCATCTTCGACCGCATCGAACTGGTTCAGGGTGCCGAGACGATCCGCTTTCGCGACCGCCAGCATCGTCGCATGGGTACGCTGCACGCCGCCGGTGCGCCCGAGGTGCGCGAGATCGGCGTCTTCGCGATTCCCGCAGGTGACGAATTCGACCCGGTCGCGCCGTGGCGCCTGCAACTGCTCGTGCAACGCGCCACCGGCGCACTCCAGAAGGTGTTCGTCTCGTTCTCGCTCGACTACCGTCTGCCCGAGCGCTACACGAAGGAAGTCGCGCCGCCGGCACAGGCCGCGCCGTCGGGCCCGCCGGCCAGCGCAGCGGCAGCGGCCGCGGCGCCGGTGGCGGCAAGCGGTGCGGGTGCGCCTGCCGACGAACTCGCCGATCTCGAGGCGGCGCCGATGTGGCAACGCATCTGGCTCGGCAAGTCGTTCGCGTTGGGCGTGCTCGCGCTGATGCTGGGCGTGCTCACGCTGATCTTCTTCTTCCAGGACATCCTGGTCCGGCACGAGAAGCTGTTCAATGTCGTGCGCATGACGTTCCTGGTGTTCACGCTGCTCTGGCTTGGCTGGGTGGCACAGGCGCAACTGTCGGTCGTCAACGTGCTGACCTTCGCCAACGCCCTGCGCGGCGGCTTTCGGTGGTCGTCCTTCCTGATCGATCCGTTGATCTTCGTGTTGTGGTGCTCGGTCGCGGCGGCCTTGCTGTTCTGGGGGCGCGGACCGTTTTGCGGCTGGTTGTGCCCGTTCGGTGCGCTGCAGGAGATCTCCAACGCGATCGCCAAGCGCTTGAGGGTGCCTCAGTTGAAGATCCCGTGGGCGGTGCACGAGCGGCTGTGGCCGATCAAGTACATCATCTTCCTGGGCCTGTTCGGCGTCTCGCTCGGCTCGCTCGCCTACGCCGAGGTGCTGTCCGAGATCGAGCCGTTCAAGACCGCGATCGTGTTGCACTTCATGCGCGAGTGGTGGTTCGTCGCGTTCGCGCTGATGCTGCTGGGCGCCGGGTTGTTCGTCGAGCGCTTCTTCTGCCGCTACCTGTGTCCGCTCGGCGCCGCGCTGGCCATTCCCGGGCGCTTGCGCATGTTCGACTGGCTCAAGCGCTACCGCGAGTGCGGCAACCCGTGCATGCGCTGCTTCAAGGAGTGCCCGGTGGAGGCGATCCACCCGGAAGGGCACATCAACCCGAACGAATGCATTTCCTGCCTGCATTGCCAGGTGCTGTACCACCACGACCACAAATGCCCGGTTCGCGTGCAGCGCAGGCTCAAGCGCGAAAAGCGCGCCGCGATGGCGCCCGGGGCAGCGCGAACCGTCGCACCGGCCGCCGCTGCCGCGAGCGTCGACGCCGGTTGACATCGATGATCGATGTTGCAGGAGCATCGATCCGCGGGCGCCGTAGCGGCGCCTGCACCCACGGGCGCGGGATAGCGCCCAGATCCAGGGGTGCCGAGAGGCGCCCGAACCGACGAGGAGACACATCATGAGCGAAGACAGGAACTCCACCGGGCCGACCGATCCGAACCGGCGCGCCGTCCTGGGCAGTGGTGCCAAGGTCGTTGCGCTCGCGGCTGGCGCGGCAGGGGGCTTGCTCAGCGGCTGCGAAGACAAGGCCGAAACAGCGAAGTCGGGCGCGGCCGCGGCGTCTGCCGCCGGGTCCGCACCGGCGCAGGCATCGACTTCGGTATCGTCGGCGGCGACCTCGGCTGCCATGGCCAAGGCCCACGTCGGGCCCGGCCAGCTCGACGAGTACTACGTGTTCTTCTCGGGGGGCCAGAGCGGCGAGTTGCGCATCCTGGGGCTGCCGTCGATGCGCGAGCTGATGCGCATTCCGGTATTCAACCGCTGCAGCGCGACCGGCTGGGGGCAGACCAACGAAAGCCTCAAGATCCTCACCGAGGGCTTGACGCCGGAAACGAAGAAGCACCTCGCCTCGCGCGGCGGCACCTACTTCAACGGCGATCTGCACCACCCGCACATGTCGTTCACCGATGGCACCTACGACGGCCGCTATCTGTACATGAACGACAAGGCCAACACGCGCGTGGCGCGGGTGCGCTGCGACGTGATGAAGGTCGACAAGATCATCGAGCTGCCCAACCAGCACACGGTGCACGGCCTGCGCGTGCAGAAGTTCCCCAAGACCGGCTACGTGTTCTGCAATGGCGAGGACCGGGCGCCGATTCCGAACGACGGCAGCGTGCTCACCGACCACAAGAAGTACCAGTGCGTCTTCACCGCGCTCGACGGCGAGACGATGAAGGTCGCCTGGCAGGTGCTGGTGGACGGCAACCTCGACAACGTCGACGGCGACTACCAGGGCAAGTATGCGTTCTCGACCTGCTACAACTCCGAGGACGGGGTGACGCTGGCCGAGGCCACCGCGGCCGAGCAGGACTGGGTCACGGTGTTCAACATCAAGCGCATCGAGGAGGCCGTCGCCAAGGGCGAATTCAAGACCATCGGCGGCGTGCCGGTGCTCGATGGCCGGCACGGTTCGCCGCTGACGCGCTACATACCGATCGCCAACAACCCGCACGGCATCAACACCGCACCCGACGGCATCCACGTCGTCGTCAACGGCAAGCTCTCGCCGACCTGCACCGTGCTCGACGTGCGCCGCTTCGACGACCTGTTCGAGGACAAGATCAAGCCGCGCGATACCGTCGTCGCCGAGCCGCAGCTCGGCCTCGGGCCGCTGCACACCGCGTTCGATGGCCGCGGCAACGCCTACACGACGTTGTTCATCGACAGCCAGATCTGCAAGTGGTCGATCGCCAAGGCGATCGAGAAGTTCGGCGGCAAGGACGTCGATCCGATCATCCACAAGCTCGACGTGCACTACCAGCCCGGCCACAACCATTCGTCGATGGGGCAGACCAAGGAAGCCGACGGCAAGTGGCTGCTCTCGCTGAACAAGTTCTCCAAGGATCGCTTCCTCAACGTCGGCCCGCTCAAGCCCGAATGCGACCAGCTGATCGACATCTCGGGCGACAAGATGATCCTGGTGCACGACTCGCCGAGCTTCGCCGAGCCGCACGACGCGACCATCATTCATCGCTCCAAGATCAACCCGGTCAGCATCTGGAAGCGTGACGACCCGATCTTCGCCGACGCGGTGCGCCAGGCCAAGGCCGACGGCGTCGAACTCGAGAGCGCGGCCAAGGTCGTTCGCGACGGCAAGAAGGTGCGCGTCTACATGTTCTCGGTCGCGCCGACGTTCAGCATGACCGACTTCACCGTGAAGCAGGGCGACGAGGTGACGGTCTACATCACCAACCGCGACGAGGTCGAAGACCTGACGCACGGCTTCACGATCGTCAACTACGGCATCGCGATGGAGGTCGCGCCGCAGGCGACGGCGTCGGTGACCTTCATTGCCGACCGGCCCGGCGTCTACTGGTACTACTGCCAGTGGTTCTGCCACGCGCTGCACATGGAGATGAAGGGGCGCATGCTGGTCGAGCCGCGCCGCGCCTGAGCAGTCGGGGCATGGCGGTGACGAGCCGGGCCGCGATGGCCATGCTGACGGCCTGCCTGGCCGCAGCGGCGCCAGGCGGCACGGCCGCGGGTCCAGCCGCGGTTCCAGCAACCATCGCGAGGCCGGCCACGGTCGCCGCGCCGGCCACCGCCAACACTGATGCAGGTGCCAAGGCCGGCGCCGAGCGGCGGGTCGCGCCCGGCGAGGCGCTCCAACCGCTCATCGATGCGGCGACGCCGGGCCAGGTGATCCGCCTTGCGGCGGGACGGCATGCCGGGCCGCTGCGCATCGGCCGGCCGCTGTCGCTGGTCGGCGATGCCGGTGCCGTGCTCGTCGGGCCGGGCGCGGGCAGCGTGATCACGATCGATGCGCCCGACGTGCGCATCGAGGGGCTCGAGGTCACCGGATCGGGCATCAACCTGCCGGCGATGGACTCGGCGATTCTCGTCACGCAGACGGCGGCGCGCGCGCGCATCCGCTCCAATCGCCTGCTCGACAACCTGTTCGGCGTCTACCTGCACGGCGCGGCGGGATCGATCGTCGAGTACAACCTGATCGTCGGGCGGCGCGATCTGCGCACTGCCGAGGCCGGCAACGGCGTGTCGATCTGGAATGCGCCCGGTGCGCATGTCATCGGCAACGCGATCAGCCATGGTCGCGACGGCATCTTCGTCAAGGTCAGCTCGCACAACGTCTTCGCCGACAACACGATGACGCAGTTGCGCTTCGCGATCCACTACATGTACACCAACGACAGCCGCATCGTGGGCAACCGGTCGCGCGGCAACGACGTGGGCTTGGCGATCATGTTCTCGGATCGCCTCGAGATCCGCGACAACGTCTCCGACGACGACCGCGACTACGGCCTGCTGCTGCACACGACCAACGATTCGCGCGTCATCGGCAACGTGGTGCGCGCGGGCCTCGGGCACGGCGGCCGCGAAAAGTGCGTGTTCGTCTACAACGCTGCGCGCAACCTGCTGCAGGACAACTGGTTCCAGGCCTGCGCGATCGGCATCCACTTCACCGCCGGCTCGGAAGGCAACACGCTGAGCGGCAACGCCTTCATCTCGAACCGCGAGCAGGTCAAGTACGTCGGCACACGCTACATCGACTGGTCGCACGAGGGGCGCGGCAACTACTGGAGCGACAACCCGGCGTACGACCTCGACGGCGACGGCATCGCCGACCGGCCCTACCGTCCGAACGACCTGGCCGACGAGATCCTCTGGATGCTGCCTGCGACCAAGGCGCTCATCGCGAGCCCGGCGGTGCAGGTCGTGCGCTGGGCGCAGGCACGCTTTCCGGCGCTCTACCCGGGCGGCGTGATCGACAGCGCGCCATTGATGCGCCCGGTGCGCGTGCCCGCACCCGCATCCGCACCCGCATCCGCGCCCGCGCCCGCATCACCATGACGCGCATCGCCGAATGGCAGGGCGTCAGCAAACGCTATCGCGACGTGACTGCGGTGCAGGAGGTGTCGCTCGCGCTCGAGGCCGGGCAGGCGACGGCCTTGGTCGGGCACAACGGCGCCGGCAAGACGACGCTGATCAAGCTCGTGCTCGGGCTGATCCGGCCCACCCAGGGCAGCGTGCGCATTGGCGGCATCGACCCGGCGGGCAGCGCGGGCGCGCAGGCCCGGCGCGCGATCGGATTCCTGCCGGAAAGCGTGGCCTTTCACGGCGCCATGACGGGCACCGAGCTGATGGCCTTCTATGCGCGCCTGAAGGGCGCGCCGCAACGCGCCAACGGCGAACTGCTGGCGCGCGTGGGCATCGCCGATGCGGCGCACCGGCGCGTCGGTACCTATTCGAAGGGCATGCGCCAGCGCCTCGGCATCGCGCAGGCGCTGATCGGCGCGCCGCGCCTGCTGCTGTTCGACGAGCCGACCAGCGGCCTCGATCCGGCCTCGCGACGCGACGTCTACGAGATGATCGACACCCTGCGCGGCAGTGGCGCGACGGTGCTCATCTCGACCCACGCGCTGGCCGAGGTCGAGAACCGGGTCGATCGGGCCGCCATCGTGCACCGCGGCCGCCTGCTGGCGGCCGGCACGCTGGCGCAACTGCGCCATGGCGTGCAGGCCGACGCCAGGATCTGCCTGCACATCCGGCCCGGCAGCGCCGAGCAGGTGCTGGCGCGGCTGCCGGCCGACGTGCGCTGCGCCGAGCGCGGCAACGTCACGCTGGTGCTGCTCGCACCGCCCGCGGCGAAGATGGCCGCGCTGCGCTGCATCGCGCAGATGGACGAGTTGATCGAAGACGTCGAGATCACTGCGCCCGGGCTGCAGGAGTTGTACACGCACCTGGTCGATGCCGCCGGGGACGAGGGATGAACACGCTCACGCTCGCGGCACAGGAGCTGCGCGTCGGCCTGCGCAACCGCTGGGTGCTCGCGACGACGCTGCTGCTGGCAGCCCTGGCGCTGTCGCTGACGCTGCTCGGCAGCGCGCCCACCGGCGTCGTCAAGGCGGATCCGCTCGCCGTCGTGGTGGTGAGCCTGGCGAGCCTGACGATCTTTCTCGTGCCCTTGATCGCGCTCCTGCTGTCGTTCGACGCGATCGTCGGCGAGCACGAGCGCGGCACGCTGATGCTGCTGCTGTCGTACCCGGTGGCGCGCTGGGAAGTCGTGCTCGGCAAGGCGCTCGGCCAGACCGCGATCCTCGCCATCGCGACCGTGATCGGCTATGGCGCGGCGGCCGCGGTGCTGTGGTCCCAGCCGGGCATCGGTCAGGCAGCCTGGGGCGCCTTCACCATGATGGTGCTGACCTCGATCATGCTCGGCGCCTCGTTCGTCGCGATGGGCTGCCTGGCGAGCACACTGGTGCGCGAGCGTGCCACCGCCGCCGGCCTTGCGGTCGGCGTCTGGCTGTTCTTCGTGCTCATCTACGACACCGCGCTGCTCGGCGCGCTGGTAGCTGACCAGGGGCGCACGGTCGGCCGGCGCGGGCTCGACGTGCTGCTGCTGCTCAATCCGGCCGACGTGTACCGCTTGTTCAACACGACGGCGAGCGAGGCCGTATCGGTCTACAGTGGCATGGCCGGCCCGGGCGATGCGGCGGCGCTGCCCGCACCGCTTTACCTTGTGGTGTTGCTGGCGTGGATCGTCGTGCCGCTGGTGCTGGCGATCCTTGCCTTTCACCGGAGGCCTTTGTGAACATTCCCACGGCCGGGCTGCGCCCGGCTCACCCCCTGCGAGGGTCTTGGAACCCCGGGGCGGCGCGGCACCTCCTCGTGCGTCGCCTGCGGGCAAGGCTCGCGCGCGCCGCCGGCTTCGTGGCGCTGCTCGGCGCCGCGGCGCTGGCCGGTTGCGACAAGGCGTCGCCGCCGCCCGCCCCGCCGTCGCCGGTGGAAGTCACGGCCGATGCCACCGGCCACTACTGCGGCATGCTGCTGGTCGATCACGAGGGACCCAAGGGGCAGATCTTCGTTGCCGGGCGTGAGCAGCCGGTCTGGTTCTCCTCGGTGCGCGAGACGATCGCGTTCCTGCGCCTTCCGGAGGAGCCGCGCGACATTACCGCGGTCTACGTCAACGACATGGGCAAGAGCGCGCATTGGCAGCAACCCGATCGCGGCGCCTGGGTCGAAGCGCGCGACGCCTGGTTCGTCGTCGACAGCGCACAGCGCGGCGGCATGGGCGCGCCCGAAGCGGTGCCGTTCTCGCAACAGAGCGCGGCGCAGGCGTTTCGCGAGGCGCACGGCGGGCGCGTCGTGCGGCTGGCCGAGATTCCCGATGCCTACCTGTTCGGGGCGGTCGATTCCCCGGACCGTCCGGCAGCTGTCGACACCGCTGCGTCAGACGCGCCGCATCGCTAGGCATTCAAGCATCAGTCGAGGGCCCACCATGACACGACGCCGACGTTTTCTCTCGATCATCGCGGGCTGCGCCGCGCTGCCGCTTGCGAGTCGCAGCGCCGACGCGACGGTGGCCGGCGCAGATCGCGCCACCAGCGTCTGGAAGGGCAGCGCGATGGGCGCACTCGCGTCGATGACGCTGGTGCACCCCGAGCGCGCGCACGCGCAGGCGCTGATCGGGCGCTGCGTCGACGAGATCGACCGGCTCGAGTCGGTCTTCAGCCTGTACCGGCCCGACTCGGCGCTGGTGCGCCTGAACGCGGTGGGCGAGCTTCGCGACCCGCCGCTCGAACTGGTCGAACTGCTCTCGATCGGCCTTGCGCTGGCGCAACGCAGTGGCGGCGCCTTCGATCCGACCATGCAGCCGCTGTACCGCCTCTATGCCGATCACTTCGCGACGCCCGGCGCGGCGCCCCGCGGCCCGTCGCCGGGCGCGATCGCCGCAGCGCGCGCACGCATCGGCCATGACGCGGTCGATCTGGAGGCCGGGACCATCCGCCTGCGCCGGCCCGGCATGGCGATCACGCTCAACGGCATCGCGCAGGGCTTCGTCACCGATCGCGTCGCCGACATGCTGCGCGCCGAGGGCTTCACCGACGTGCTCATCGACCTGGGCGAGGCGCGCGCCCTCGGGCACCGCCCCGACGGCCGCCCCTGGCGCGCCGGCGTGACCGACCCGCGCGCGACGACGCGCACGCTGTTCGATCTGGCGCTCGGCAGCGATGCCGGCTTGCTGCCGGCGCTGGCGACATCGGCCGGCTACGGCACGCCGTTCGGAACCGACCCGCGCGTCCATCACCTGCTCGACCCGCGCACCGGCCGCAGCGCGAATCACCATGCATTGGTCTCGGTGGCCGCACCGCGCGCCACGCTTGCCGACGGGCTGTCGACCGCGCTGTGGATGCTGCCGCCGGCGCGCGCGGCAGCGCTGCTTGCGACCTATCCCTCGACGCGCGCCTGGTTCGTCGATGCGGCGGACCAGGTTCAGGTGCACGACGGCGCCTGAGAAAGCCGGGGTGAGGCGCCTTGCGCATCACCGCCGCTGCGGATGTCGCGGCGGCGTTCGCCGGCATGCTTTGATCGGGTGCGCGGGGGGAAGCCCGCAGCGCACGCGGCAGGGCTGCTCAAGGCTTGATGTAGGCGTAGCCCTGATGCTGCAGGCGGCTCAACTGGACCACGCCCGAGGGCGTGAAGTCGGCCTCCTGAATGAACTGGTCGCGCTTCAGGTTGCGGTTCGCGAGCGTGATCTCGCAGACCTCGAACTTCACGCCGCGTGAAGCGAGCGCCGAGATGAGCCCGACGTAGAGGTTCCCGCTCGCGTCCTTCGCGCCTTCCATCAGGAAGTCGACACCCTGCGCGATCGCGACCACCGTGATCCTGGCCTTCGGGTCGGTGTCGAGATGGTTGCGCAGGCTGCGCAGCCCGGCGAGCGCCTGGGTCTCGCTGTCGGCGATGTGGTAGACAACGGTTTCCTGTGCGCAGACGCCGGCCGCTGCAATTGCAAGGACCAGTGCGGCCAGAAGCGTGCGGATCTTCATGGGTGCCTCCCAAAGCGAACGACGTGCGGGCCGGGTTACGCGAGGCCCGGATTGCCTTCGACGCCGATCAGCTTCGGCGTGTTGATCTGGCGTGCGGCGACGCGCCCGTCCGGCCGCGCAGCGAGCCAGGCCTCGACGAGTTCCCAGACCGGTTTGCCTCCCGCCTGCCGGGCCTCCTCGGCGACCGGCGCCCAGCCGGCGACCTTGTAGCGCTTGCCGGCCTCGAGCGGCCTGTCGCCGAGCCGCAGATCCGAAATGCGTGAACCCATCCCGGCGGCCGGCTCGATCGCGTAGCGCAGGCCGCCGACGCGCACCATGTCGCCGCCCTGCTGATAGTACGGGTCGGGGTTGAAGAGGTTGTCGGCGACGTCTTCGAGGATGGTCTTGATCGTCTCGCCCGTCATCTCCGTCACGGTCGCCGTCGGGTAGGTGATCGCGAGCTGGTCCATCATCAGCTCGCGCGTGATCGCGTCGCCGGGCAGCAGGCTCGTGCCCCAGCGGAAGCCCGGGCTGAACGCGATCTGCGCCGCCTGCACATCCATCAGCGCGTCGCACAGCAATTGATCCCAGCTGCCGTTGAAGTTGCCGCGCCGGTACAGGAGGCCATCGCTCACGGCGAGCGTTTGCCCGAGCTTGGCCTCGTGCGGCGCGCGCACCTTCGTGATCAGCGCGTCCATCTCGGCGTCGGGCTGGAGCATGTTGGAGAACACCGGCAGCAGCCGGTAGCGCCAGTTCGCGATCCGGCCAGCGCGCAACTCGACGTCCATCACACCGAGGAACTTGCCGTTGCTGCCCGCGTTGGTGACGAGCGTCTTGCCGCCGGGGTTCGCGACCGGCGCCGCGAGCGGCACGCCGTCGTGCGTGTGGCCGCCGAAGATGGCATCGATGCCGCGCACGCGGCTCGCGAGCTTCAGGTCCACGTCCATGCCGTTGTGCGACAGCAGCACGACGAGTTGCGCACCCTTGGCGCGCGCCGCGTCCACCGTCCTTTGCATGTTCTCTTCCTGGATGCCGAAGCTCCAGTCCGCCACCATGTAGCGCGGGTTCGCGATCGGGGTGTACGGAAACGCCTGGCCGATGATCGCCACCGGCACACCGTTGATCTCGCGCATCGTGTACGCGGCGAACACCGGGTCGCCGAAGTCGGCGGTGCTGATGTTCTGGGCGACGAAATCGATGCGGCCCTTGAAGTCCTTCTCGACGATCTGCTTCACCCGGTCCATGCCGTAGGTGAATTCCCAGTGCCCCGTCATCACCTCGACGCCGAGCAGCAAGGCCGCATCGACCATGTCCTGCGCGTTTGTCCAGAGCGATGTGGCAGAGCCCTGCCAGGTGTCGCCACCGTCGAGCAGGATCGCGCCCGGCCGGCTCGCCTTCAGACGCTTGACGAGCGTCGTCAGGTGCGCAAAGCCGCCGACCTTGCCGTAGCGCCGCGCCGCCGCGTCGAAATCGAGAAACGTGCAGGCGTGCGCCATCGGCGTGCCGGGCGCGATGCCGGCGCGCCGCAGCAACTGCTCGCCGACCAGGTGTGGCCACTCGCCGCGCATCGTGCCGACGCCGATGTTGACGCTCGGTTCGCGGAAATGGATCGGCTTCAACTGCGCATGGCAGTCGGTCATGTGCAGCAGGCTCACGTGACCGGCACCGCGGCCGAGTGGTGGCAGGTCGTACAGGCCCGCTTCGGCCGCTGCGGCGTCGGCATCCGCGTAGCGCGCGAGACCCATGCCGGCTGCACCGGCGGCGGCCAGGACCTGCAGGAACTCGCGCTTGCTCAGACTCATGGCGTACTCGGCTTCGAGGCGTCGGCGCGCATGCGCCGCCGTTGCGAGCGCCGGTGTCGCGCGCCGGTCAGGCGTGGCCCTCGAGCGCGGCTCTCAGGCGAGACCGGCGCCGTCATCGCCCAGGGACACGCGACGACCGCGTGCGGCAGGGGCGCACTACTGCGCGTTGACGGGCGAGTTCGGATCGAGCAGCAGCGCCATCAGGTCGCGCAGCTGCGCCTGGTCGAGGATCTTCTCGTGGCCGAAGCGCGGCATGTTCGAGCAGGCCACCGTCGCCTTCGCGTTCCAGAGCCGGCCCCAGGTGTACTTGACGACTTCCTGCGCCGAAGCCGCGTTCGGATCCGTCACCCCGCGCAGCTTGCCGTAGTGCAGCAGGCTCGGCCCGATCGTGCCGTAGGACAGCTCTGCCTTGTCGAGCTGGTGGCAGTTGTAGCAGCTGCCGCCGTTGTGCGCCGGATCGGCCGACTTGTCGCTCCAGCTCATGCCCTTGCCGCTTTGGGCGAGCTTGTCGCCCTTGCGCCAGTCGCCAAGGTACTTGCCGTCGGCCGGCCAGACGATGCTCGCCTGCGCCTCGTCCATGATGCGCTTCTCGACCGCTGCCGAAGGCTCGACGCCCGAGGAGCAGGCCTTCTGCATTGCGTCCTGGTCGAGCCGGCTGACCTTGGCGATGCCCTGGTCGCGAAACGAGGCCTTCATCATCTGCAGGGACTGGCTGTCGAGTTCGGCCGACGACGGCCCGGTGGCGCAACCGGCGACGATCGCGGCGGCGCCGCCCAGGGCGAGGAGGGGAGGGAGGATTCTCATGCTCGGTGCTCCGTGTGTGCTGGCGCGCGGATCAGCGCTTGAGCGCGGGCGCGATCGATTCCGCGCCCTTCGCGTTGACGCCCATGTAGGTCGACAGCGCGATCGTGACCTCGGAGCCGAAGATCGGGTACGGGAAACGCTGCTGGCGGTAGCAGTCGTTCAGGCGATGCTGCATGCCCCACATCTGTCCGTTGCCGACGCGGTAGGCGGGCCAGGCGGCGAAGCCGACGCCGTCGCCCGGATTGACGGTCAGATCCGGCAGGTCCTGCAAGCGGACGCGCTTGCCGGCCGTGCCATGACAGGTCGCGCAGGCGAAGTCATAAGGGCCCGCGCGATAGAAGAACGCGCGCTTGCCGAGCTCGTAGCTGCGCCGCTCCTCGGCGTGGCCTTGCGGCAGGTTGAAGCGCAGGCCGCGCGACTGCGACGCCACCCAGGTCGCGAGCGCGGTGACGTTGGCCTGTTCGCCACGGCCGAACGGTGTCTTCACGATCTCGGCGGCGTTGAAGCCCTGCAGCGTCGCCATGCAGGTGATGAGGCGCGACTCGAGATCCTGCACCTGCTTCGTGTCTTCGAAATAGCGCGGCAGCGTGACGAAGGCGCCCTTCACCACGCCCGGCCCCTGGCCGAGGTCGCAGCGCTCGAGCGTCGCGTTCATCGGCCCGCGCGCGGTCTTCCACAGTGCTTCACCCTTGGCCTCGTAGAGCTCCGCGGGGTTGCCGTCGGCGAGCATCTGGCGGTATTCGGCGATGCCGTCGGCGGTGGACTTCTGCGCCTGGGCAGCGCCTGCGATCGCCAGTGCGGCAATCCCGATCAGGATGGAATGCTTCATTGTCTCCTCGTCCTCTTCGTCGTCGTCGGCCCCGGGACGGGCCGCGCGTCTTCGGCCTGCTTGCGCGATGGATCGCGTCTCGTGCAGCGCCTGCGCTGCGGGTGCGGTTCAGGTCACGGTCGCTTCGTCGCTGCGCTTGTCGCCCTTGTTGTCGGTCCAGCTTATCGTGACCTTGTCGCCCGCCTTGCCGCCCTTGATCGTGAATTGCAGAAACGGGTTCTTCGCGATCGACGGCCCCCACTCGGCGCTGAGCACCGTCTTGCCGTTGTGCGTGGCGACAACCTCCTGGATGAACCAGGCCGGAATCACCTTGCCGGAGGAGTCCTTGCGCTGGCCGGTCTCCATCTCGTGGCTCATCAGCACGCGCACCGTGATCTTGTCGCCGGCGGCCTGGGCGCGAATGCGCATCGGATCAGACATGTTCGCTTCCTTCTCGTGTTGGGGGCGCTTCGGGTGGGCGGGTCAGCCGCCGCATCCGCCGAGCGTGACCTTGATCTCCTTCGACGCGAAGAGCGCGCGGCCGTCGGCCATCATCGCCACCGCATAGACGTTGGACGTCTGCGCCATCTTCACGCGCGCCAGGATGTTGGGCTCGACCGCGTCGGTGAGGTCGAACACCGCTGCCAGCGCATTCGGGTTCTTCTCGACCAGCAGCAGCAGGCGCTTCGCGCCGGCGAGTGTGGTCGCCGCGCCGACCGGCACGACGGCGCCGTTCTCGGCAATGTCGGGGCCGGTGACCGTCACATCGCCGCTCGCGACCGGCGCGCTGCCGCCAAGCGCCTTGACGGCGTCGGCGACCGACTTGGTTTCGAACGCTGCCTGCGGCCATGCGGCATGCGCGAGGCCAGGCAGGAATCCGGCGGCCGCAAGCAGGCTCGCGACCTTTGCGCTGGCCGTCAGCATCTCGCGTCGGGTGGGCTCTTTCATATCGTCCAACTCCTTCTACACCGCCGGCGCGCCGGCACCAATGCCACGGGTTTTCGCATTTCGTACGATCACCCGCTGTGCGCGATGTTGCGGCAGATCAACCAATCGCACACTACTCGACTTCCCGTACTACCCGTATGGGCTATCGATCATCCCCCGTTGCGGGAATAGACGTCGATCCGTGCGAAAGGCGCTAATGTAAGGGCTGGCGCGGCCTCACGGGCGTGTCGTATCGGCACGGGCGCCGCCATCGAACTGGAGACATGCATGGACTTTGACAAGGAATTCGACGCCTCGGGACTGTCGTGTCCGTTGCCGATCGTGAAGACCAAGAAGTCGCTCGCCGACATGGGCCCGGGCCAGGTGCTCAAGGTGGTCGCGACCGATCCTGGCTCGGTGGCCGACATGCAGGCCTTCACCGAACAAACCGGGCATGCGCTGCTGGCGACGAACACCGAGAACAGCAAGCACGTCTTCTACATTCGCAAGAAGGCCTGACCCCATCCTGCGAGCCCCAACGGAGGTTGCATGACGACCAAGAAAATGGCGATCATCGCCACCAAGGGCGCGCTCGACATGGCGTACCCGCCGCTGATCCTGGCTTCGACCGCGGCCGCGCTCGACTGGGAGGTGCAGGTCTTCTTCACCTTCTACGGCCTGACCTTGCTGCGCAAGGACATCAGCGACATCAGGATCAGTCCGCTCGCGAACCCGGCGATGCCGATGCCGATGCCGATGCCGGTCACGCTGCGCATGATGCCCGGCATGGAAGCGATGGCGACGAAGATGATGAAGGGCAAGATGAAGAAGAAGGGCGTCGCCTCGCTCGAGGAACTGCGCTCGCTCTGCCTCGAGGCCGACGTCAAGTTCATCGCCTGCCAGATGACCGTCGATCTGTTCGACTTCAAGAAGACGGACTTCATCGACGGGATCGACTACGGCGGTGCGGCGACCTTCCTGCAGTTTGCCGGCGACACCGACGTCTGCCTGTTCATCTGAGAGGTTGAGCGCGTGACGGTGGCCGGCCTCGCCGCGCTCGTCGCATCCGGCGGATTCGCGATCGCGTTCGTCTTCGGCTTCGTCGGCGCGAAGGCGAACTTCTGCACCATGGGTGCGCTCTCCGATGTCGTCAACATGGGCCACTGGGGGCGCCTGCGCATGTGGCTGCTCGCGGTCGCGGTCGCGGTCGTCGGCGCGAGCGTGCTGTCCTACGCCGGGTGGGTCGACCTCTCGAAGTCGGTCACCCAGCGCCCGGTGCTGCCCTGGCTGTCGCTGATCGTCGGCGGCCTCGCGTTCGGCGTCGGCATGACCCTCGCGGGCGGCTGCGCCAACAAGAACCTGATCCGCGCCGGCGGCGGCAGCGTGCGCTCGATGGTCGTGCTGACCTTTGCCGCGATCGCTGCCTACATGACGCTCAAGGGGCTGTTCGGCCAGTGGCGCGCGACGCTGCTCGATCCGTTCAACATCAACCTCGGCGAGCGCGGCTGGTCTGATCAAGGCCTGGGCACGGCGCTCGCGAAGGTGGCCGGCGTGGATGCGAAACTGGGGCTCGCCATCGCGGCGGTCGTGGTGACGATCGCCTTGCTCGCGTTCGTCTTCAAGGACGCCCGCTTTTGCGCCAACGGGTTGCAGGTCATGGCCGGCGTCGTGCTGGGCGCGCTCGTCGTCGCCGGCTGGTACGTGTCCGGCCACCTCGGCTACGGCGAGAACCCGGAGACGCTGGAAACGGTCTACTTCGCGACCAATACGCGCACCATCGAATCGCTCAGCTTCATCGCGCCGCTCGCGTTCAGCCTCGAACTCCTGATGCTCTGGACCGACGCCTCGCTGCACGTGACCTTCGGCATTGCCAGCGTGATCGGCGTCGTTGCCGGCTCGGCGGCCCATGCGTTGACGAGCGGGAGCTTTCGCTGGGAGGGCTTCGCTTCGTTGCAGGACCTGCGCAACCAGCTCTTCGGCGCCGTGCTGATGGGCTTTGGCGGCGTGACGGCGCTCGGCTGCACGATCGGGCAGGGCATCTCGGGGCTGTCGACGCTGGCGATGGGCTCCTTCATCGCAACCGGCGCGATCGTCGCCGGCTCGGTCGCGACACTCAAACTCATACTCTGGAAGGCGGAATCGGAATGAACATGCGAACCTCGGCGGCATGGGCCGCACTGGCGCTGTGTGCGGCTGCGATGCCCGCCCGCGCCGCGGAAGAATCCTGGGTGGTCGAGGCGCGCGGTGTTTCGACGGCGGTCCCGCCGAAGCTGCTCGCGGTGCTGCAGGCGGAGATCGCGAAGTCCGGCCCCGAGGGCGCGATCGCGGCCTGCCAGGTGCAGGCGCCGGCACTCGCGCGCGCGGCGTCGGAGCAGACCGGATGGAGCGTGAAGCGCGTCAGCCTGCGCAATCGCAACCCGAAGGCGGTCCCCGATGCCTGGGAACGTGCGGCACTGGAGGACTTCGACCGCCGCGCCGCCGCCCACGAGCCCGCGGCCAAGCTGGAGCGCTACGAGGCGGTGCAGGAAGACGGCAAGACGGTGTGGCGCTACATGCGTGCGTTGCCGACCGGCGAGCTCTGCCTGGCCTGCCATGGCCCGGTCGAACAGCTCAGCCCGGCGGTCAAGGCCAAGCTCGCGGCGCTCTATCCGGAGGACCGCGCCACCAGCTATCGCGTCGGCGACATCCGCGGCGCGATGACGCTCAAGAAGCAGGCGCCGTAGCGCGCGAAGCAGGCGGCGGGTCGCGCGCAGTTCACGTCCGACGTCCCACGACGGCGCGCGGCGTCGATGCGTGGCGTCGATGCGTGGCGTCAGTGCGCGAGCGTCGCCTCCTGCGCAGTCAGCAGGCGCTCGATCGCGGCGCCGCCCCGCCCCTCGGCATGCAGCCGCAGCGCTTGCCTCGCCAGGCGCGTGAAGTGCGCCTCGCCCGCGGCGATGGCGTCGCGCAGCGCACGTCCGCCGTCGCCTGCGCGCCAGGCGGCGTAGGCGACCTTCAGCGCGGGGAACAGCAGTTCGCGCACGCCGTCGTAGTTGGCGAACCAGACGTGGATCGACGCCGTCGCATCGCGCTCCAGCAGCGTCGGCAGGGTGACGAGGAAGTCGGCCAACTGGTCGCGCACCGCGCGTGCATAGAGGTCGCCGCGGCGTGTCGGCAGCGACAGGCGCAAGGCGCCCCACTGCGCGCCGAGCAGTTCACCGGCACGGTGCTCGCCGATCTCGTGCAGCACCATCGCTTCGCCCTGTTCGGCGATCCAGCGCGGCAGGGCGGCGTCGAACCCGCGCTCGAAACCATAGGCCTCGACGGCAGCGTGCAGTGCGCTGCCGGCGGCGCGGCGCAGGGCGTAGGTCTCGAACTTCTCCCAACCCCAGCGGGCGACGGCTTCGCGCCGCAGCACGATCGCTGGCGCCTGCGCCGCCGCGTCGAGCGCCGCCGGTGGGGCGAGCAGGCCACGCGCCAGTTCGCGCCCGGCGCTCAGCACCGCCAGGCCGTCGCGCTGCGATGCGCTGTGCAGTTCGGCCAGAAAGAACACCGGCCGATCGCTGGCTGCGAACCCCGCGCCGTACAACAGTCCCGCCGGCAGCAGGGCGCGGTTCATCGCCGCGACGTCGAAGGCGTCGAGCGCTGTGGCCGCACCGGGGCAGGGCAGGGCGACGAAGGGCGCGTCTTCCAGCGACGACCAGAGCTTCTCGCGTTCGGCGATCCACGCGCCGACCTCGTCGCGTGCGAGCACGGCGCCGAACGGCGCAGCGCGCTCCCAGCGGAAGTACTCGCGCATCTGCAGCAGATAGATGCACAGCGTCATGTCGGCAGCGTGACGCGCATCCGCGATGTGGCAGTTCGTCTGCACCGCCGCGACGAGGCGGGCGCGGTCGGCGGCGTTCACCTGCCGCTTCTGGCTTGACTCGCCGCGCGCCTGCGCGGTGTCCATGCGGCGATCGCCGCGACGAGCGGCTCCCAGGGCAGTTCGGTGAGGCTGGCGTGGCGTTCGTGCGCCGCTGCGACGAGGCGATGCACGTCGCGCTCGGCGACGCCGAGCAGCTCGCGCATCGCCGTCAGCCCACCGCATTGCAGGCGCATCGCCTGCTGGTGCATCAGCGGCCGACCCGGCCCGGGCAGGCGCAGCGCGAAGCGCGAGCGCTCGTGCAGCAGTGCGGCCAGCGTGTCGCAGTTGATGCGCGCCACCGGCGAGGTGCATTCGAGCACTTCCTGTTCGCCGCGCGTCCTGCGTGCGGCGAGCTCGCAGCTCAGCGTGCGCGACAGCAGTGCCTTGCCGAAGACGCAGGCGCTTGTGCTGGTGCCGGCGCAGCAAGAAACGGGTGGTGCATCTTCCATCGCATTCAGATCATCGACCGCGGTGCGTCGCACGCGGCAGGCCGCTCGTCGCATTCGTCGCACGCGGCGCGCGCAGCGCTCGCACGCTATTCATCGTCACCCTCGCGCCGCGGCTCACGCACCTGGCTCAGCAAGTCCTCGGCGGCGAGTTGATGCTCTCCGAACATCACCTTGATCCGCCGCGGACGCTCTGCGCTGTCCTGTGCGCGCTGCGCCTTGGCGAAGGCCGACGCCTCCTTGAAGGCATCGAACTCGCCGAGCTTTTCGAGCTGCGCCATCGGTTTCACGTTGAAGACGTAGTAGGGCATGGTCGTAGTCGGATTGTGGGCGTCAGACGTAGAACTTGCTCAGCTTGCGCCGGCCCGGCACCGCCTTCTGGATGACGACTCCATGGATCGCCGTGAGGTCCGGTAACGCGATCTCCGGCAGTTCGGTGCAGGCCGGGTTGAGCGCGCGCAGGCGCCAGGCTTCGCCTGTGCGGCACAACTGGCGCAGCAGCCATTCCTCGCCGTGGCGCGCAAGGACGAAGGAGCCGTCCTTCAAGAGGCCGTCGGGCTCGACGATGATGATCTCGCCGGCGTTGAACTCGGGCGCCATGTCGTCGCCGAGGACCTGCAGCGCGAACGATTCGCCGCCGCTGCAGTGGTTCTCCTGCATGGCGTCGACGGGGGTTTGCGGTTGCGCTCGGTTCATGCAAGGACTTCTGCATGAATCTGCGCACGCGGCACACCGGCGCCAACGAGTTCACCGCGCAACGTTTCGACGAACGCGGCCGGCCCGGCGATGTAGAACGCGCAGTCGATGTCGAACAGGTCGGCGCGCATCGCCGCCGCCATCTCCCTGGCGCCGCCTGTCGCATCCGCATGGTTCGACAGCGTGACCTCGAAGTTGTCGAAGGCCTCCGACCAGGCGCGGCACTGGTTGGCGAGAAAGTGGCCGTCCGGCCGGGTCGCAAGCCAGAAGAGCGCGATCGAGGGTGATTCGTCGAGCGACACGGCGTGTTCGATCAGGCTGTTGACCGGCGCGAAGCCGGTGTCGCAGGCGGCGAAGACGAGCGGATGCGGTGCGTCGGCGAGCACGAAGTCGCCGCTCGGCCCCCACAGCGTGACGGCCGTTCCCGGCCTGAGCCCGCCAGCGAACAGGCGCGCGGCGATCGGGTCGGCGTCGTCGCGTGCGATGTAGAAGTGCAGGTTGCGGTCGTCGCAGGGGCAGCTCGCGATCGGGTGGCTCGCGCGCAGGTTCTCGCCTTCTGCCAGGCCGAGCGTGACGGATTGCCCGGCGAGAAAGCGCAGGCGGTGGCTGCGCGGCGTCTGCAGGTGCAGGCGCATCGTGTCCGCGCCGAGCGGGCTCGTCGCGCGCACGCTGGCGACGATGGTCTGCTGCGCGATGTCGGCCGGGCCGCCGGCCTCGAGCGTTTCGACCGTCAACTCGCTGCTGGCCGCGGTGTGCGCGCAGGCCAGCACGTAGCCCTGCGCCTTCTCGGACTCGGACAACGGGTAGTCGGAGGGCATCGTGCGCGCCACCTGACCCGAGGTCACGCGCAGCTTGCACATGCCGCAGGTGCCGTTGCCGCATCCATAGTTGAGCTTGACGCCGGCGCGCAGCGCGGCCTCGAGCAGCGTCAGGTGGCCCTCGACCACGAATTGATGCCCGCTCGGGCGCAGCGTGACCTGCGCCGACATCACCTTGAGCATGTCATCCATGACGTCCAGTACATCGACCGGTTCGGTGGCCAGCGCCAGCGCCAGCCCGTCGTTCAGCTGGCGCTCCAGTTCGAGCAACCGGGGGTCGTCGGCATCGCCTTCGGTGCCGCCACCAGCGCGCATCTCGCGCAGGCGTTCGCGCAGCGCGATGACGAGCGCGTGGTAGCGCTGCAGATGGCGCTGCACGTCGGCAAGTTCGCGGCTTTGCGCGAAGAGGCGTTGCGCAAGCACGTCCTGGCTCGGCAGCAGGCGCTCGCGCACGCGCCGGCCGAAAGCCTCCTCGCGGATCTGCGTGACGCGCTCGAACATGCCCGAGGTTTCGAGTTCGGCCTGTGGGTAGAGCTTGAGCAGCTGTTCGGTCGACACCAGACCGTCGGCAAGCACGACCTCGCCGGTTCGCACGCGCTGCTGCAGCACGCCGCGCGGCACGCCGACGAGCTGCGCCGCGCGCCAGACCGTCACCCATTGCGCCATGAGGCAGCGGCGGCCTGCGCCGGCGTGTCGTTGTCGGGGTCGTCCTTCGGGTTCGCGATGCGATCGAGGAAGCGCGCACGGTAGAGCAGGCGCGGATGCGCCGGATCGTCGACGAACGCGCTGCGCTCATGCAGCACGTTGTGGCCGACGAAGCCCATGCCCGCGTCCAGCCGCAGGCGAACGATCGACGGCGAGTCGCCCACGAGCAGCGCCTCGAGGCAGGCCACGGCGGCGCGCGTCGCGGCATCGTCCTTCCATTCGATGCTGCGGGTGCGCGCCGTGTAGCGCATGTGCAGCCGGTCCTGCGCATCGATCGAAAACACCGGCCCGCTCTGCGCTGCGCGGGCGACGCCGCCCTCGTCCTCGCGCGCCGGGATCGTCATCGCGTCGGGCTGCATCAGCGCCCGGATGTGGTCGGGCGACGCATCGCGCAGGGTGATGTAGGCGAGCTCGTGGTCCAGCAGCGCGTTGCCGCCGCCGCGCTGTGCCGGGCGCACGCAGTGCAGGATCATCGCGTGGATGCGGCGCTGCTGCGGGTGGTAGTAGCCGTCGGTGTGCCAGCGGATCGCCCGATCGGTGTAGGGGATGAAGCCGCCGCGGCCGCCCGCATCGCTGCGATCCGACACCGCGATGCTCGAGATGCCGTCTTCGTCGGCGAGCCAGTTGGCGTCGAGCCGGTGCAGGCCGAGCTGGGCGCCGAGTGCGCGCGGCAGGCGCTTGTCCTCGTGCCGGATGGGCGAGCGGTAGAGCGCCATGTTCGACGCCGCGATGCGTGCGAGCAGCGCCTCGCGCTCGGCGGCGCTCAGCGCCCGCGGGTCGGCGACTTCGACCGTGAGTGCATCGGCATCGCGCGCGCGACGTGCCAGCTTCCAGTCGCGCCAGCGCCGGTACGCCGCGTCGGCCTCGAGCTCGAACACGCGGCCGGTGACGCCGGCGGCAGTCTGGGGCAGGACGGCGGACACGGGCGTCAATCCCCGCTCATCGAGGCGCGCCGCGCGCGGCGCGGCGTTGCGTCGTAGAGGTCACGCATCGCGCGCTGCACGACGCCGATCGCGTCCGGCGCCTCCGCCGCCATGACCTGATCGATGACCCAGCGCCTGTCCTTCGCGGGCAGCGTCGGCTCGAGCCGGTGGCCGAGATAGCGCACGAAGGCGAAATCGGGCTGGAAGCCGGCTTCATCGCCCGTCGAGTCGGGGTCGGCGCCGAACTCGGCGTAGTGCTGCGTGACCTCGTTGACGAGGTCGATGAAGGTGTCGCCGTGCGGCGGTGCACCGGCAGGCGGCGGGCCGAGCAGATCGTCCTCGTTGCCCTGCAGCGTGCGCGCGAGGTGATTCACGAAGGCGACGGTGAACTCGGCACGCTCGGCCGGCGCAAGACGCGCCGCCGCGATGCGGTCGGTGAGCGCGATCAGGAACACGAGCACCTCGCGCATGAAGGCGAAGTAGGGCGTGCCGGCGTCGATGTCGAAATCCGCGCCGCGCATGCGCTTGAGCATCTGCTGTGCGACGCGCCACGTGATGAAGGCCATCGCGCTCGCCTGCTCGGCGGGCGACTTCTCGGCCCCCGGCTTGAACCAGTGGCTCTTGACGCGCATCGCCGGTGTGTTCGGGGTCGTGCTCATCGTGCGAAGTGCCGGATCGACTGCCGAAGTGCGGGGTCAGGCGCCGACCGCGACGGCCGACTTGTGCGGCACGAAGAGCCCGCAACCCAGGCGCCGCTCGATGCCGAGGCCGGTTTCGAGGACGCGCAGCGACGCCTCCGGGCTGAGCCCGTCGAGCATCAGGCTGAAGCCCGCGAGCCTGCCATCGTCGACCGCCTGCCGCCGCCCGCAGACGGGGCGGGCGCGCACCTCGAGGGCGACGAGCTCGCCGGCGACCGCGTTCAGGAAGGCGATCTCGTCGGCCGTGTCTTCGGCGACCAGGTGCGAATACAGCGTCGAATGGGGCAGCAGCTCGCGTCGTCGCGGTTCGCCCAGGCGCACGCGCTGGGTCCCGATCGTCAACTCGACCCCGGCCAGCACATTGACGTCATCCGCCCGCGAGCGTGGAAGGCGAAGCATGAGGCGCGAGCGCCCGGACAGCAGCGCGAGCGCGCCGTCACCCGCCGCGACGTTGACGCGGTGCAGCCAGGCATGCGCCAGCGCGGCCAGCCACGGCAATGCGCCCTCCAGCGCCTCGGTCAGCGCGCGCCGGTGGTCGCGCGGCAGGGCGCGCCCGCAGAGGGGGAACGCGACGTCGATCATCGTGGGCATCGGGTCGTCGCCAGGCATGCTCACTCCCGCGCCGGCGCCTCGTCAGCCCGTGCGTCGGCCCATCGCAGCAGGGCCTCGCCCCACAGCCGCGCGGTGACGGGGTCGATGTCGAACACGGTGAAGCGGCTCTTTTCCCGGATGCGGGTGCGCAACAGGCTCATGCCGCCGCCGTCGAAGTCGATCTGCTGCAGCTCGATCTCCTGTCCACCGAGCGGCGCGTGCAGTTTGGCCAACGCAGTCAGGCGCGTCATCGGGTCCTTTCGCAAGAGGGCATTGAGCGCGCCGAGCGCGCACCCCGTCCATACCCGGTACGGGGGACCGATGGATAGCCCATTCGGGTGATGGCGCGTCGTGCTCAACGGTCTATCTTCAGCTACCCGAGGAAGGTGATGGCCGCGCGCGGCGTCGCAGCGCCGATTCGGTCGAAACGATGGGATCGTACGGCGACCGAGCGCCCCACGCCAACTGGCAGCCTGCAAGGAGAGACGAGACATGGCCAAGAAACCGCACGACACGCCGATGCTCGACCAGCTCGAAGGGGGGCCGTGGCCGAGCTTCGTGACCGGACTCAAGCGTCTGGCAAAGGACAAGGACTACATGGTCGACCTGATGGGTCAGCTCGAAACGTCCTACCAGACGAAGAAGGGCTACTGGAAGGGCGGCACCGTCGGCGTGTTCGGCTACGGCGGCGGCGTCATCCCGCGCTTCACCGAACTCAAGAACGACAAGGGCGAGCCGGTCTATCCGGACGCGGCGGAGTTCCACACGCTGCGCGTGCAGCCGCCCGCGGGCATGCACTACAACACCGACGTGCTGCGCAAGATGTGCGACATCTGGGAGGAGCACGGCTCGGGGCTGATCGCCTTTCACGGCCAGTCGGGCGACATCATGTTCCAGGGCGCGAAGTCCGACAAGGTGCAGGACGCGTTCGACGCGATCAACGAGCTCGGCTTCGACCTCGGCGGCGCCGGCCCGGCGGTGCGCACCTCGATGAGCTGCGTCGGCGCGGCGCGCTGCGAGCAGAGCTGCTACGACGAAGGGCGCGCGCACCGGCAGGTTATCAACACCTTCCTCGACGACATCCACCGCCCGGCGCTGCCGTACAAGTTCAAGTTCAAGTTCAGCGGCTGCAGCAACGACTGCATGAACTCGATCCAGCGCTCGGACATGGCCGTCATCGGCACCTGGCGCGACAACATGCGCACCGACGAGGAACTCGCGCGCAAGTGGTTCGAAAAGCACGGCATGAACGAGCTCGTCAACAACGTCGTCACGCGTTGCCCGACGAAGACGATCATGCTCAAGGAAGTCAAGGACGTTGCGACCGGGCCGAGCATCTCCAGCGTGAAGGTCAGCGACACCCATGCGCTCGAGATCGACAACAGCAACTGCGTGCGCTGCATGCACTGCATCAACGTGATGACGGGCGCGCTCGCGCACGGCACCGACACCGGCGCGACGATCCTGATCGGCGGCAAGCGCACCCTCAAGATCGGCGACCTGATGGGCACCGTCGTCGTGCCCTTCATGCCGCTCAAGACCGACGAGGACTACGAGGCGCTGGTCGACCTCGGGCAACGCGCGATCGACTTCTTCGCCGAGAACGCGCTCGAGCACGAGCGCACCGGCGAGATGATCGAACGCATCGGGCTCGTCAACTTCCTCGAAGGCATCGGCGTCGACATCGACCCGAACATGGTCGCCACGCCGCGCACCAACCCCTATGTGCGCACCGACGGCTGGGACGACGAAGTCGCACGCATCAACGCCAAGAAGGCCGCGGCCTGAGCGCAAGGAGCCCTGCGATGAACACCGCCACCAAGATGCGCACCCCGATCGAGAGCGGGGTGCCCGACAACAAGCAGTACATGCATCCGACGCTGCTGGCGAACTACGGCAACTGGAAGTGGCATGACAGGCCGCGCCCCGGCGTCCTGCACCACGTGTCGCACAGCGGCGACGAGGTCTGGACGGTGCGCGCCGGTACCCAGCGCCAGATGGACGTGCACACGATCAGGAAGCTGTGCGACATCGCCGACACCTACGCCGACGGCCATGTGCGCTTCACGATCCGCTCCAACATCGAGTTCATGGTGGCGGACGAGAACAAGGTCGCGCCGCTGATCTCGGCGCTGACCGAAAGTGGCTTTCCGGTCGGCGGCACCGGCAACTCGGTGTCGATGATCTCGCACACCCAGGGCTGGCTGCACTGCGACATTCCGGGCACCGATGCATCGGGCGCCGTGAAGGCGCTGATGGACGATCTGTACGCGGAGTTCGTCCGCGAGGACATGCCCAATCGCGTCCACATGTCGACCTCGTGCTGCGAGATCAATTGCGGCGGACAGGCCGACATCGCGATCGTCATCCAGCACACCAAGCCACCCAAGATCAACCACGACCTCGTCGCCAACGTCTGCGAGCGCCCGGCGGTCGTCGCGCGCTGCCCGGTGGCAGCGATCCGCCCGGCAATGGTCAACGGCAAGCCGACGCTCGAGGTCGACGAGAAGAAATGCATCTGCTGCGGCGCCTGCTACCCGCCGTGCCCGCCGATGCAGATCAACGACCCCGAGCATTCCAAGTTCGCGATCTGGGTCGGCGGCAAGAATTCCAACGCGCGCGGCAAGCCGACCTTCATGAAGATGGTCGCCTCGGGCATCCCGAACAACCCGCCGCGCTGGCCGGAGGTGTCCGAGATCGTGAAGAAGATCCTCTACACCTACAAGGCCGACGCGCGTGCGTGGGAGCGGCTGTCGGACTGGGTCGAGCGCATCGGCTGGCCGCGCTTCTTCGAGAAGTGCGACCTGCCGTTCACCAAGTACCTGATCGACGACTGGCGCGGTTCGCGTTCGAGCCTGAACGCGTCGACCCACATCCGCTTCTGAACCCGGTGTGCAAGCGATGAAATTCGGCCTGCTCGTCGGCACCGGTCCCTACACCCACCAGGCGAGCGACTCGGCGTACCAGTTCGCGGCCGCGGCGATCGCAAAGGGCCACGAGGTGCAGCGCGTCTTCTTCTATCACGACGGCGTCTACAACTCGACGCGCCTGACCGAACCGCCGCAGGACGACCGCCACATCGTGAACCGCTGGTCGGCGCTGAACAAGGAGCACGGCGTCGATCTCGTCGTCTGCGTCGCCGCCGCACTGCGCCGCGGCATCAAGGACGAGGTGCTCGCGCCGGGCTTTCGCATCTCGGGCCTCGGCCAGCTGGTCGACAGCGGCATCAAGGCCGACCGCTTCGTGACCTTCGGTGATTGACGTGGAGGCAGTGAGCGACCGATGAAGAAGTTCATGTTCGTCAACCGCCGCGCGCCCTACGGCACGATCTTCGCGCTCGAGAGCCTCGAAGTCGTGCTGATCGCTGCCACCTTCGATCAGGACGTGAGCCTCGTCTTCCTCGACGACGGCGTCTACGAACTCGTGAAGGGCCAGGACACGCAGGGCATCGGCATCAAGAACCACTCCAAGACCTACCGCGCGCTCGAAGGCTACGACGTGGAAAAGCTCTACGTCGAGCGTGAGTCGATGGACGCGCGCGGCCTGAGCGAGGACGACCTGATCGTGCCGGTCGAAGTGCTCGGCAGCGCCGAGATGGCGGCGCTGATGGCCGAGCAGGACGTCGTGCTTTCCTTCTGACGGAACCCGAAGAACCATGCTCCATATCGTCAACCGCTCGCACGCGCAGACCTCGTCGCTGCAGAGTTGCCTGCGTCTCGCGCAGCCGGGCTCGGCCGTGCTCCTGATCGAGGACGCCGTCTATGCCGCGACCGCGGCCGCCGCGCAGGCGTCCGGCATCGCCGATGCCCTCGCGAAGCACAAGGTGTATGTCTTGCAGCCCGACGCCGCGGCGCGCGGTCTGGGCGCGCGGCTGACCGAGGGCGTCACCACGATCGACTACGCCGGCTTCGTCGACCTGGTCGCCGAGCACACGAACAACCAAACCTGGCTGTAGGGCCATTCATCCGAGTCATTCATCCGCGCTACTTATCCGCAAAGGGAGACGAAATCATGGGCATCGAAGTCAACGGCACGACCTACGAAACCGACGAGGAGGGCTATCTCGTCAATCTCTCGGACTGGACCGAGGACATCGGCAAGGCGATCGCGAAGACCGAGAACGTCGACATGTCGGAGAACCACTGGGAGGTCGTGAACTTCCTGCGCGACTACTACAACGAGTACCAGATCGCGCCCGCGGTGCGCGTGCTGACGAAGGCGATCGGCAAGCAGCTCGGCGCAGACAAGGGCAACAGCAAGTACCTCTACGAGCTGTTCCCCTACGGTCCGGCCAAGCAGGCCTGCAAGATCGCCGGGCTGCCCAAGCCGACGGGCTGCGTCTAGGCACCCCGACGTGCATCGCGAGCGCGTCCCGAACCCACGCGCCGCGCAAGCGTTTGCGCCGATCACGCCATGACCGCGCTCTCGATCGCCTACGCCGCGTTGTTCTATGTCGCGACCGCGGTCCTCGTGGTCGGCGTCGCGCTGAAGATCCGCGTCTACGCGCGCGCGCCGGCGCCGCTGAAGATCCCGACCACGCCGGCGCCGACGACGGCGTCCGGCGTCGCGCTGCGCATGACGCGCGAGGTCGTGTTCTTCGAGAGCCTGTTCAAGTCGAGCAAGTGGACGTGGATCTTCGGCTGGATGTTCCATGCCGGGCTGCTGCTCGTGCTGCTGCGCCACCTGCGCTACTTCCAGCAGCCGGTGTGGGACGTGATCGTCTGGATCCAGCCTTTCGGCACCTATGCCGGCTTCATGATGGTCGCCGGCCTCGCGGGGCTGTGGGCAAGGCGCTGGTTCGTCGATCGGGTGCGCTACATCTCGACGCCGTCGGACCACCTGCACCTCGCGCTGCTGATCGCGATCGGCCTCACCGGCCTGGGCATGCGCTTCGTGCGGCATACCGACATCGTCGCGGTCAAGGCCTTCATGCTCGGCCTGATGCGGCTCGACGTCCAGCCGCTGCCCGGCGACCCGGTGCTGCTCGTGCATCTCGCGCTCGTCGCGTTGCTGATGATCGTGTTTCCGATCAGCAAGCTGATGCATGCGCCGGGCCTCTTCTTCAGCCCGACGCGCAACCAGGCGGATACGCCGCGCGAATCGCGCCACATCGCCGCCTGGGCCGCGGCGCTCGACAAGTAGCCGGGCCGTCGAGATGGCCGCCGCCAAGTTCGAGACCCCCGCGCTCAAGCCGTACCCGGTGATCCCGCTGGTGCGGGCGGGCGCGATGGCGCACAGCAAGCCGTTCATCGCGTCGCCGGCGATCCAGACGGCCATCGGCTTTCCGGGTGAATTGAACGACGGTTGGGAGGATCGTGCCGTCGCCAAGATGGGCGAGCTGCTCGGCAAGTACCGCAGCCTGCGCGTCTACATGGACGCCTGCGTGCACTGCGGCGCGTGCTCCGACAAGTGCCACTACTTCCTCGGCACCGGCGACCCGAAGAACATGCCCGTCGCGCGCCAGGACCTGATGCGCGGCGTCTACCGGCGCTACTTCACCTTCGCCGGCAAGCACTTCCCGAAGCTCGTCGGCGCGACCGACATGACGAAGGCCGTGCTCGACGACTGGTGGAGCTACTACAACCAGTGCAGCGAGTGCCGCCGTTGCAGCGTCTTCTGCCCCTACGGCATCGACACCGCCGAGGTGACGATGGCGGCGCGCGAGATCATGGACTCGGTCGGCCTCGGCCAGAAGTACGCGAACGAGATCATCGGCAAGGTGCACCGCATCGGCAACAACCTCGGCATCCCCGAGCCGGCACTGGCCGACACGCTCGCCGGGCTCGAAGAGGACACGCTCGAAGAGACCGGGCTCGACGTCCGCTTCCCGCTCGACGTCGAGGGCGCCGAGGTGCTGCTGATCACGCCGTCGGCCGACTTCTTCTCCGAGCCGCACGTCGAGAGCCTGATCGGCTACGCCAAGGTCTTCCACGCGGCGGGCATCAGCTGGACGCTGAGCTCGACGGCGAGCGAGGCGGCCAACTTCGCGCTCTTCATCGGCAACTACGAGCAGATGAAGAAGATCTCGCTGCGCGTGCGCGAGGAGGCCGAGCGGCTGCGCGTCCGGCGCATCGTCGTCGGCGAATGCGGCCACGCCTGGCGCGTCGCCTACAGCTACTGGAACACGCTGATCGGGCCCTTCGACTGGCTCGATCAACGCTACCCGGTGCCGCAGCACATCTGCGAGCTCACCTACGACCTGATCCAGCAGGGCGCGCTCAGGTTCGACAAGGAAAAGAACGACGACCGCATCATCACCTTCCACGATTCGTGCAACGTCGCGCGCGCCTCGCGCATGGGCAGCATGCCGGGCGGGCAGTTCGTGATCCCGCGCGAAATCATCAAGGCGGTGGCGAACAACTTCCACGACATGTCCCCCGGCACGACGCACGAGGCGACCTTCTGCTGCGGCGGTGGCGGCGGACTGCTGACCGACGACCTGATGGAAGTGCGCGTGAAGGGCGCGCTGCCGCGCATGGAGGCGCTGAAGCACGTCGTCGATGCGCATGGGGTCAATTTCATGGCGGCGATCTGCGCCATCTGCAAGGCGCAGTTTTCCAAGGTGCTGCCGTACTACGGCTTCGACATGAGCATGATCGGCGGCGTCCATCAGCTCGTGAGCAAGGCCATTCGGCTCGGTGAGCCGAACTGAAAGAGGACCGACAAATGGCTGCAATCCCAGAGACCGTGACCGCGAGGAAGCTGAACTTCCGGCGCTACAAGGACGGCGACCACAAGCCGCTGGCCTGGCAAGAGGAAATCTTCGACGCCGACCATTCGCACAAGTGCCCGACCTACATCCAGAGTTCGCCGCCATGCCAGGCGAGCTGCCCGTCGGGCGAGGACATCCGCAGCTACCTCAACATCGTGCGCGGCATCGAGAAGCCCCCCGCCGGCGTGCCGTGGCAGGAGTACGCGTGGCGCCGGCTGACCGAGGCGAATCCGTTCCCCTCCGTGATGGGGCGCGTGTGCCCGGCGCCCTGCGAATCGGGCTGCAACCGCAACCAGGTCGAGGACTTCGTCGGCATCAACTCGGTCGAGCACTTCCTCGGCGAGTACGCGATCGCGAACAAGCTCGCCTTTCCCAAGCCGGAGCAGTCGAGCGGCAAGACGGTCGCCGTCATCGGCGGCGGGCCGGCGGGGCTTTCCACCGCCTACCAGCTCGCGCGCAAGGGCCACGCGGTGACGATCTTCGACGAGCGGGCCCTGCTCGGCGGCATGATGCGCTACGGCATCCCCGGCTTTCGCACGCCGCGCGAGGTGCTCGACGCCGAAATCCAACGCATCCTCGACCTCGGCGTCACGGCGCGCACCGGCGTGCGCATCGGCACCGATGTGGCGATGGACGAGATCCGCGAGCAGTTCGACGCGGTGTTCCTCGGCCTCGGCGCGCAATCCGGCCGGCCGCTGCCGGTCGAGGGCGCGCAGGCGCCCAACTGCGTCACCGCGACCGCGTTCCTGAAGGCGTTCAACGACGGCCGCATGCTGCACGTCGGCAAGCGCGTCGTCGTCGTCGGCGGCGGCGACACGTCGATCGACGTCGCGACCGTCGCCCGCCGCCTCGGCCACATCGATCAGGTGCACGAGAGCGATCGGCCCGAGAACGTGATCGCCGGCCACACGGCGCACGACGTCGCCGCCGTCTCGGCGCGCCAGGGCGCCGAAGTGACGCTGACCTCGATCTTCGTGATCGACAAGATGCAGGCGAGCCGACACGAAGTCGAGCATGCGCTGGCCGAAGGCATCGCGATCCGCGGCGGCCTCGCCCCCGTCGCGGTACTGTGCGATGCGAGCGGCCGCGCGGTCGCGCTCCGGGTGATCCAGTGCGAGGCGAAGATCGCCGGCGGCAAGCTCGAGATCAAGAACATCGAGGGCACCGAAGAGGACATCCCGGCCGACCTGATCGTCTCGGCGATCGGGCAGGCGGTCGACTTCACCGGGCTCGAGTCGCTCGACAACGGCCGCGGCGGCATCGCGGCCGACAAGAACTACCAGGTCCAGGGCCAGCCGGGCATGTTCGTCGGCGGCGATGTGGTGCGCCCGCACCTGCTGACGACCGCGATCGGGCACGGCGCGATCGCCGCCGAAGGCATCGACCGCCACCTGCAGGGCGAGCCGCTCGGCAAGCGGCCGAAGATCGACGTCCACACCTGGGACCTGAACCGCAAGCTGATCGAGAAGGGCCTGCCGATCGACGCGGTGCACGAACCGATCTGGGGCACCGACAGCAAGAACGTCGCGATCCACAATTTCGAGAACCGCTCGGACCGCTACGTGATCCCGCACGAGGAGCTCTTCCTCGGGCACTTCCCGTACAACGCGCGCAACAAGCGCAAGATGGTGACGCTCACCGCCGAGCAGGCGCTGAACAACTTCGAGGAGCGCGTGCTGCCGCTGACGGAAGCCGAGGCGATCGCCGAGGCCAAGCGCTGCATGAGCTGCGGGCTGTGCTTCGAGTGCGACAACTGCGTCGTCTACTGCCCGCAGACGGCGGTGTTCAAGGTCAAGAAGTCGCAGTCGACGACCGGCCGCTACGTCGATACCGACTACACCAAGTGCATCGGCTGCCACATCTGCAAGGACGTCTGCCCGACCGGCTACATCCAGATGGGGCTCGGGGAGTAGCCACGCGATGAGGTGGTTCGCGCGCACGCTGTCGCTGGCTGCCACGCTGGCCGTCGCGCTGGGTGCGTTGACCGCCTCGGCGCAGACGGGCAGTTCGGGCGACTCGCGCGTGCCGCTGCCGACGATCGAGTCGGCGCGCGCCGGCACGACTTGCATCGCCGACCCGGCGACGATGCGCCGCGACCACCCGGGCATGCTCAAGCACCAGCGCGATGAAACGGTGCATGGCGGCATCCGCGGCGCGACGGCGAGCCTCAAGGGCTGCATCGATTGCCACGCGAGCACGAAGACGGGCAGTGTCGCCGCCGCGCCGGGCGACTTCTGCCAGAGCTGCCACAGCTACGCAGCCGTCAAGATCGACTGCTTCGAATGCCACAGCGCCAAGCCAGCGACGAGCGTCGCCCGGAAGAAATGAGCGAACGCGAAACCCAGGGCGAGCAACGCACGGGTTCGCGGCGCGGCTTTCTCGGCGTCGCCGCGGCCGGCATCGCCGGCGTGATGCTCGCCCCCGGCATCCGCCTGATCGAAGTTGCGCAGGCGGCAACACCCGGCGCGAGCCCCAAGGTGCGCTGGGGCATGCTGATCGACATGACGAAGTGCGCCACCGGCTGCAACGACTGCGTCACCGCCTGCAACAAGGAAAACGGCTTGAGCGGCGGCACCTCGCCCACCGATTCGCAATGGATCCGCAAGGTCGAGCTCAGGCAGGTCGCGACCGGGCGCACCGCCTCGCTGCCCGTCATGTGCCAGCACTGCGCCGAGCCGCCCTGCGTCGACGTCTGCCCGACAGGCGCCTCGTTCAAGCGGGCCGACGGCATCGTGCTCGTCGATCGGCACAGCTGCATCGGCTGCCGCTACTGCATGATGGCCTGCCCCTACAAGGCGCGCTCCTTCGTGCACGATGAGATCACGAACCAGTTGCCCGACGTGCCGCGCGGCAAGGGCACGGTCGAGAGCTGCACGCTGTGCGTGCACCGCATCGACCGCGGCGACAAGACGACCGCGTGTGCCGAGGCCTGCAGTCAGGCCGGGCACGGCGCGATCGTGTTCGGCGACCTGAACGATCCGCAAAGCGAGATTGCGCGCCGCGTGCGCGAGGTGACGAGCCGGCCGCTGCGCGCCGATCTGCAGCTCGATCCTGGCGTGCGCTACGAGGGCCTGTGATGCACCACCTTGCCGACAGCCGAAGCGACAGCCGCAACTACTGGCTGCTGCTCGCGCTCGGCGGCGTCGTCGCCGCGCTCGGCCTCGCCGCCGCCCACTTCATGGAGTCGCGCGGCCACATCGTGACCGGCATGACGAACCAGGTCGTCTGGGGCCTGCCGCATGTGTTCGCGATCTTCATGATCGTCGCTGCATCGGGCGTGCTCAACGTGGCGTCGGTCGCGTCCGTCTTCGGGCAGGCCGCGTACAAGCCGTGGGCGCGGCTCTCGGCGCTGCTGTGCATCGCGCTGCTCGCGGGCGGCCTGATGGTGCTGATGCTCGACCTCGGCCGGCCGGACCGCGTCATCGTCGCCGCGACGCACTACAACTTCAGCTCGGTGTTCGCGTGGAACGTGTTTCTCTACTCGGGCATGGTCGGCCTTGCGCTGGTCTACCTGTGGACGATGTTCGAGCGGCGCATGAATGTCTGGACGCGGCCCGCCGGCATCGCGGTGCTGATCTGGCGCCTCGTGCTGACGACCGGCACCGGATCGATCTTCGCCTTCCTCGTCGCCCGTCAGGCCTACGGCTCGGCGCTGCTCGCGCCCTTGTTCATCGTCATGTCGCTCACCTGGGGGCTGGCGGTGTTCCTCGTCGTGCAGGCCGCGATGCTCGCCTGGAACGGCCGGCGCGCCGCGCCCGAGATCGAGCGCCGCATGGCGCGGCTGCTCGGCGTGTTCGTCGCCACCGCGCTGTTCTTCGTCGCCGTCCATCATGTGACGAACCTGTATTTCGCGCGCCAGCAGGCCTTCGAGCGCTTCATCCTCTTCGACGGCGGCATCTTCCCGGGGTTGTTCTGGGGCGGCTACGTGCTCGTCGGCAGCGTGCTGCCGTTGATCCTGTTGCTGCGCCCCGATCCGCCCGGCGCGCGCGCCACGCTGATCGCCGCGGGGCTCGTCGTGCTGGGTGCCTTCGCCTGGCTGTACGTCTTCATCGTCGGCGGTCAGGCGTTCCCGCTCGACATCTTTCCCGGCTACGTCGCGAGCAGCAGCTTCGCCGACGGCGCCATTTCGCCCTACACACCCTCGCTGCCGGAGTGGCTGCTCGGCATCGGCGGGGTCGGCGCCGCCTTCGTGATCACTGCGGCGGGCGTGCGCGTGCTCGATTTCATGCCGCCGGTCGATGCCGGCAAGGCCGCAGCATGAAGATCGACCGCCTGCTCGTCTCCGCCGCGCACAAGTCGTCGGGCAAGACGACGATTTCGCTCGGCCTGTGCGCTGCGCTCAGCGCGCAGGGCCTGCGCGTGCAGCCGTTCAAGAAGGGGCCCGACTACATCGACCCGATGTGGCTCGCGCGCGCCGCCGGCCGTGATTGCTACAACCTCGACGCCTATCTGATGGACGATGCGGCGCTTTCGGGCTGCTTCAGCGGTGCGCTGGGCGATGCGCAACTGGCCCTTGTCGAAGGCAACAAGGGCCTGTACGACGGCCTTGCGCTCGACGGCAGCAACAGCAACGCGGCGCTTGCGATGCGGCTCGGCCTGCCGGTGCTGCTCGTGCTCGATGCGCGTGGCATGACGCGCGGCATCGCGCCACTGATCCTCGGCTACCAGGCGTTCGAGCCCGGCATCCGCATCGGTGGCGTGATCCTGAATCGGCTCGGCGGCTCGCGCCATGAAGCCAAATTGCGCGCCGTGATCGAGCACTACACCGACGTGCCGGTGCTGGGCGCGGTCGCCGAGGACGAACGCCTTGCGGTGTCCGAACGCCATCTCGGCCTGATGCCGTGCGCGGAGGTGGAAGACGTGCAGGCGCGGGTGGCCACGATCGGCCGCATCGTCGGCGAGCAGGTCGACCTGGCACGCGTGCGCGCGCTTGCCGCATCGGCGGGCGACTGGCCGGCCGACGCCGGCGCGGCAGGCGGCGCCCGCCGCGGCGTCGTCGTTGCGCCAGCGCGCGTGGATGCCGCGCCGCCAGCCGCGTCGCGCGCCGCGCCGCTGCGTATCGCGGTCGCCCGCGACCGCGCCTTCGGCTTCTACTACCCGGACGATCTCGCCGCACTCGAAGCGGCAGGCGCACAACTGCTGCCGTTCGACACGCTGCATGACGCAGCGCTGCCGGCTGCGGTCGACGGCCTCTTCATCGGCGGCGGCTTTCCGGAGGCCTTCCTCGATGAACTCGAAGCCAACGTCGCGCTGCGCGGCGCGCTCCGCAATGCACTCGCGGCCGGGCTGCCGGCCTACGCGGAGTGCGGCGGGCTGATGTACCTCGCGCGCAGCATCACGTGGCGCGGGCGGACGGCGCAGATGGTCGGCGCGATTCCCGGCGACGCGCTGATGCACGCGCGCCCGCAGGGCCGCGGCTACGTGCATCTGCGCGAGACGGCGGCCATGCCGTGGCCGCATGTCGCCGAGTCCAGCGCGGACGCGGCGGGCGCCATGCTGCTGCGCTGCCACGAGTTCCATCATTCGAGCCTGGTGGATCTCGACCCCGACACGCGTTTCGCGTATCGCGTCGAGCGCGGGCACGGCATCGACGGCAGCAACGACGGCATCGTGCGCGGCAACCTGCTCGCGTCCTACGCGCACCTGCGCAGCGCGGCCGGGACGCACTGGGCGCCGCGCTTCGTCGCCTTCGTGCGCGCTCGGCGTGAGCCCGGGCGGGCGCGTTCCCACCTCATCGACACTTGCGCGGCATGAACGCGCCGCCAGACCCATGAAGACTGCAACCCGACACAGCATCCCGGTCGATGGCAAGCTCATCGCGACCGACAGCGAAGGTTATCTGCTCAACCTCGACGACTGGTCGGAGAGCTTCGCGCAGGCGCTCGCCCGCCAGGAGGGCCTGACGTTGACCGACGCCCACTGGGAGGTGATCCGCTTCCTGCGCGCCTACTACCAGGAACATGCGGTGCAGCCGCAGGTGCGCGTGATGATCCGCCACTTCACGAAGGTGTGGGACGCAGAGCGCGGCAGCAACCACCACCTGCACGACCTCTTCCCGCGCGGCGGGCCGCAGAAGCAGGGCAACCGCCTCGCGGGCCTGCTGCGGACCAAGGGCGAGCACTGAGCCTTCGAACCGCGATCCGGCGCGTCCGGTAGCGGCCGTATCGCTGCGGCGGTAGCCCTGGCGCTGCTCGGTACCATCGGGCATGCACAGCAGCACCTTGCGGCCATGATCGAGCTTCCGTTTCTCGCGCGCCTGCGGGCGTTGCGGCGTCGCTGGTACGCGTTGATGTACGGCGAATACTGGTTTCCGCACGTTCCGCTGGCGCTCGCCTTGGCGGCCGGCGGCCTGCTGCTGTTGCAATTCAGCCTCGGCGACCAATGGCTGCAGTACGTGGAGGCGGTGGAGCATTCCGGCGTCGACGTTCCGCCGCGGATGTTGCCGTCGCTGATCATCGGCGGCGGCATGCTGATCATGGCCGTCGGGCTGCTGTGGCGCTCGCGTCTGGCGTGGACGATGGCGCTGCTGCTGGTATCGACAGCCGTCGTCAGCCTGGTGCTGGGCCGGCATATCAGCAGCCACGTGCTGCTGTTGTATTTCGCGCTGATGATGGTGGCCCTGCTCATCGCCTGGCGCCAGTTCGATCGCAGCAGCGTCGCTGCCAGCACGCTCTTCGCCGTGACCTCGGTGGTGATGCTGCTGACCTATGCCACCTTCGGGGCTTTCTACCTGGGGCAGGATTTCAAGCCGCCCATCGCCGACCTGGTCACCGCGTACTACTACGCGTTCGTGACGATGGCCACGGTCGGCTACGGCGACATCGTGCCGCAGACGACCGAGGCCAGGCTGTTCGCGGTCTCGATCATCGTGCTTGGCGTGGCGGTGTTCGCCACGTCGCTGACCGCGGTCATCAAGCCGATGATCAGCAACAGCCTGCAACGCATCGTCAATCGCAAGGGGGCGCGCATGAATCGGGAGAACCACTTCGTCGTCATCGGCAACGGGCCGCTGGCCATCAACACCGCGCGCGAACTGGCGCGTCGCGGCCATCCGGTGACGCGCATCGTGCGCAACGCAGCTGCCAACCCCGAGCCGCGCGAAGGCGATGCCGACCTCGTGGTGGGCGACCCGAGCAACATCGAGGTGCTGCAGGAGGCCGGTGCGCACCGTGCCGAGGCGGTGCTGGCGATGATGGTCGACGATTCGGAGAACGCCTTCGTCATCCTGGCAGTGAAGGCGCTCGGCGGTAGCGCTCGCACGGTAGCGGCGGTGAACGATTCGGCGAACCTCGCCCGCGTCAAGCTGGCGCAACCCGACGTGGTCATCTCGCCGCAGGTGCTGGGCGGCGAGCTGATCGCGATGCTGCTCAGCGGCGAGACGATCACGCCCGACTTCGTGATGAAGCACGTGTTCAGGCGCAACGACCAGCAGCCCGCAGACACCTGAGGCCGCGCCGGCAGTCCGAGGGGCCGGCGTTGACGGCGCCGGCGATGAATGCCTGGCTGCGCGCCGCAGCGCACGTCGAGCCCGTGTCGAGGTGGCGGGTCTGCGCACGCTCGTTGTGGCATGCATGACCGCAGGCGCTTCGCCGGCCGCACGGTAGACGGGTGTGCAGCAAGGTCGATCGCCTTGCGGCCGCTGCCGGCAAGGCTATGCGTGTATCGTGTACCGACGCTTCGGCCGCCATCCACGGACGGTCGGCGTGCGAACCGGGGAGGCCATGTCGATCTTGCACCGGCTGCTGCGGGTAGTGAAGGCGTCACATGCGCGCGGCCTCGCGTTGTCGGCCTGGCTGCTGCTGACATCGGCACTCGTCTCGGCGGCGCCGGTGCTCGTGCTGCAGTTGCACGATGCGATCGGCCCGGGCAGCGCCGACTACGTGCTGAGCGGCCTCAAGCAGGCCCGCGAGCAGGGCGCGCCGCTGGTGTTGATCGAGCTCGACACGCCCGGCGGGCTGGACAGCGCGATGCGCGAGATCATCCAGGCGATGCTCGCGTCGCCCGTGCCGGTGGTCGTGTACGTGAGCCCCGAGGGCGCGCGCGCGGCGAGCGCCGGCACCTACATCCTGTATGCGGCGCAGATCGCGGCGATGGCGCCGGCGACGACGCTGGGCGCCGCGACGCCGGTCGCGATCGGGTTCGGCGGTGGCGAGCCGCCGGCCGCGCCGGCGTCGGCGGCGAGCGGCATCAAGCAGGAGCAGCCGGCAAACGCGATGGCCGCCAAGAGCGTGAACGACGCGGCGGCGTTCATCCGCGGCCTGGCGCAAAAGCATGGGCGCAATGCGCAGTGGGCCGAACGCGCGGTGCGCGAGGCGGTGAGCCTGACGGCCGCCGAGGCGCTGAAGGACAACGTGATCGACGTCGTGGCTGCCAACGTGCCGGACCTGCTGGCCCAGATCGATGGCCGCACCGTGCGCGTGCGCGATCAGGAAGAGACCTTGCACACGCGCGGGCTGACGACGCAGGTGCTGCTGCCCGACTGGCGCCAGCGGCTGATGTCGGTGATCGCGAACCCGAGCCTCGCGCTGGTGCTGATGATGATCGGCATCTACGGGTTGATCTTCGAGTTCGCCTCGCCCGGCTTCGGCGTTGCCGGCACCGCCGGCGCGATCTGTCTGCTGCTCGGCCTGTATGCGCTGCAGATGTTGCCGGTCAACTATGCCGGCCTCGGCCTGTTGCTGCTGGGCATGCTGCTGTTCGCGGCCGAGCTGCATGCGCCGAGCTTCGGCGCGTTCGGTGCCGGCGGTGTCGTCGCATTCATTGCCGGCGGCGTGCTGCTGTTCGACAAGGCGCAGCCGGGCTTCGGCGTCCCGCTGTGGCTGGTCCTGGCGCTCGCGGCGGGGTCGGCGATCGTCGTCCTGCTCGGCGGCAGCATGGCGATGCGCGCGCGCGGCCGCCCGCTTGTCGGCGGCCTCGACGATCTCGTCGGCCTGCGCGGCGAGATCGTGCAGGTCGAGGGTGCGCGCGCCTGGGCGCAACTGCGCGGCGAAAGCTGGGAGGTGCGCAGTGCATCGCCGTTGCAGGTCGGGCAGGCGGTGCACGTGACCGGGCGCGATGGCCTGCTGCTCGCAGTCCTGGCCGATTCATACGCGCCCGAAACTCAAGGAGAAGTGTGATGTTCGACTTACCGTTCGGGCTTGCCGGCGTGGTGATGCTGCTCTTGATCCTGGTCTTCAGTTCGCTGCGCATCCTGCGCGAATACCAGCGCGGCGTGATCTTCCAGCTCGGCCGCTTCTGGAAGGTCAAGGGCCCGGGGCTGGTGCTCGTGATCCCCGGGATCCAGCAGATGGTGCGCGTCGATCTGCGCATCGTGACGCTCGATGTGCCGCCGCAGGACGTGATCTCGCGCGACAACGTATCGGTCAAGGTCAACGCCGTCGTCTTCTTTCGCGTCGTCGATGCGGAAAAGGCGATCATCCAGGTCGAGCAGTACCTCGTGGCCACCAGCCAGCTCGCGCAGACCACCTTGCGCGTCGTGCTCGGCAAGCACGAGCTCGACGAGATGCTCGCCGAGCGCGAGAAGCTCAACATGGACGTGCAGCGCATTCTCGACGCGCAGACGGCCGGCTGGGGCATCAAGGTGACCAACGTCGAGATCAAGCAGGTCGACCTGACCGAATCGATGATCCGCGCGATCGCCCGCCAGGCCGAAGCCGAACGCGAACGCCGCGCCAAGGTGATCCACGCCGAAGGCGAAAAGCAGGCCGCCGCGGCGCTGCTCGAGGCGGCGCAGATGCTCTCGCTTCAGCCCGAGGCGATGCAGCTGCGCTACCTGCAGACGATGACGCAGGTCGCCGGCGACCGGGCGTCCACCTTCATCCTGCCGCTGCCGATGGATCTGCTCAGCGGCCTGGTGGGACGACACGCGAGTGCGTTGACAGGTGCGCCGCCCGCCGCCGCGGCGCCAGGCAGCGACAAAGCGCCGAGCTGAAGCGCGGCGCCTCAGCGCGCCTCGATCGCGCGCGCCTCGACGGCGAAGACGGCGGCTTCGACGCGTGAGCTCAGATTGAGCTTGGCGAGGATGTGGCGCACGTGCAGCTTGACGGTGTCGTGGCTGATGTCGAGCGCGCGCGCGATGATCTTGTTGCTCTCGCCGCGCGCCAGATGCTCGAGCACCTCGCGTTCGCGTGCCGTCAGCGTCGCGAGCAGGTCGCGTCGGTCGCTCGCCTTGTCGCCGGAGCGCAGCAGTTGCGCGAGCTTGGCCGTCATCGCCGGCGCGACGGTGATCTCGCCGCGCGCCGCACGGTCGATCGCGACGACGACGTCCTCGGGCTCCATGTCCTTGAGCAGGTAGCCGCGTGCGCCGGCGCGCAGCGCGGCGGCGAGGTCGTCCTGCGAATCGCTCATCGTCAGGAACAGCGCCGGCGTGTCCAGGCCCTCGGCGCGAATCTGGCGCAGCAGGGTGAGGCCGTCGGTCGTCGGCATGCGCAGGTCGAGCACGACCAGGCTCGGCGCGTGCTCGCGCAGCATGTCGACGACCAGCGTCGGGTCGCCGGTGGAGGCCGCCACCTGCATGCCGCCGCGCTGCTGCAGCAGGTCGGTCAGGCCGTTGCGGCACAACGAATGGTCGTCGACCAGCACGATCTTGAGCGGCGCTTCCGTCATGGCCTCGCCTCCGTCGTTGCGGCGGCGGGAAACGCCAGCCGCACCCGCGTGCCGCCCGCGGGTCGCGCGGCGACGGTGAGCTCGCCGCCGAGTCGCTGCGCGCGCTCGCTCATGATGCCGAGGCCGAAGTGCGAGCCGTCGTCGGTCTGCTCGTCGATCGTCGACGGGCCGATGCCGTCGTCCTCGATCCGGATCTCGAAGCCGCCCGGCGCGGTGTCGAACGTGAGCCAGGTGTGGCGCGCTGCCGAGTGCTTTTCGATGTTGGCGAGCGCCTCCTGCGCGATGTGAAAGACATCGGTCTCGACTTCGGCCGGCAGCTTGAGCCCGGTCGCCGCGTTGCGGTAGATCAGCTCGATGCCGCTGCGCTGGCGAAACCGCGTCGCCAGCGTCTGCAGCGCGCTGTCCAGGCCGCGCGGATCGATGCGGGTGCGCAGGTGGGTGATGATCTCGCGCAGCTTCAGATGGGCCTCGCCGACGGCCTCGCGCACGTCGCCCAGGTAGCGCCGCGACCTGTCGTCGTCGTGGGCGCGCAGCGCGTCCTGCAGCAGCGGCAGGCGCATCTTGACGAAGGTGAGCGTCTGCGCGATCGAGTCGTGCACCTCGGCGGCCATCGCCTGGCGCTCGTGCGTCAGGCGCGTGCGCAGCGTCTCGGCCTCGAGCGCGGCGTTGTTCATCGCCAGGCCGATCAGCTCGCCGATCGTCTTGAGCACGCCGCGGATCTCTGCGGTCGGCTCTTCGCCTTCGGCATAGAAGAGGTTGTAGACGCCGAGCACGCGCCCGCGGTGTTGCAGCGGAACGGCAAGCAGGCGCCTGCAGTCGTTGCCGAAGAAGCCGGGGCCGGTGCGCCTGTTGCAGTCGTCGATGTCCGCGGCCCAGACCAGTGTCTGGGTGTCGGCGGCGGCGCCGCAATGGCCGCAATGGCGGTCCACCGCATGCTCGCTGCCGGCGGTGCCGCCAGGCAGGCCGATGCTGCTCACCATCACGAGTTGATCGCCGGCGTCGGACAGCACGCGCACCGCGCCCGCACTCGCCCCGGCCAGACGCACGATCGGCTCCAGGAAGCGCTGCAGCAGCGCGCCCATGTCGCTGTCGGCGGAAAGCCCGGCCGCGATCTCGGCCAGCAAGCCGGCGTCGGATGCACTCGGCCTGCTGACCGAAGTCGGCATTGCAGCGGCGTTCATCTTCGCGTCGACGTACATAAGGCCGAGGGTACCTCATCGGCGAGCTTGTCTCGGGCTTCGGCCGCCATACCGCACCGGCGCAAGTCCCCATTTGGGCTACGCGCCCATTACCCGTCCCGGTGATAGACGCTGCGGCCGACCCTTGCGCCTAATCGGGTTGCAAACGACTCCGGTCGCGCAGCCGCGTGGCCGCCCACCCGACTGCCGCCGATGCCAGCCCCCCCGCTGCACGATCCGCTCGCCAAGCCACTGCCCGGCGCGACGGTCGAGGTCAAGACGACCACCTGCTACATGTGCGCCTGCCGCTGCGGCATCCGCGTCCATCTGCGCGACGGCGAGGTGCGCTACATCGAAGGCAACCCGAAGCATCCGCTGAACAAGGGCGTGCTGTGCGCGAAGGGCTCGTCGGGCATCATGAAGCAGTACTCGCCGGCGCGCCTCACCCGGCCGCTCAGGCGCAAGCCCGGCAGCGAGCGCGGCGCGGGCGAGTTCGAGCCGATCTCGTGGGACGAAGCCTTCGCCATGCTGGAGGATCGCCTGCGCCACCTGCGCGCGACCGACCCGAAGCAGTTCGCGCTCTTCACCGGGCGCGACCAGATGCAGGCGCTCACCGGCCTCTTCGCGCGCCAGTTCGGCACGCCCAACTATGCGGCGCACGGCGGCTTCTGCTCGGTCAACATGGCGGCCGGGATGATCTACACGATCGGCGGCTCGTTCTGGGAGTTCGGCGGCCCGGATCTCGAGCGCGCGCGCCTGTTCGTGATGATCGGCACCGCGGAGGATCATCACAGCAACCCGCTGAAGATCGCGATCGCGAAGTTCAAGCGCGACGGCGGGCGCTTCATCTCGATCAACCCGGTGCGCAGCGGCTACTCGGCGATCGCCGACGAATGGATTGCGATCCGCCCCGGCACCGATGGCGCGCTGCTGCTGGCGCTGATCCACGAGTTGATCGCGCTCGGCCTGTACGACCGCGACTTCCTCGTGCGCTACACCAACGCCGGCCAGCTCGTGAACCTGGACGACGTGCACGACGAGTTCGGCATGTTCGTGCGCACCGAGGTGCCGGAAGAAGAGGGCTGCTTCGACCCGCAGAACAAGCTCTGGTGGGACCGCGCGAGCAACCGGCCGGTCGTCACCCACACCGAGGGCTGCGACCCCTTCCTGCTCGGCGACTTCAAGCTCCCGGACGGCACGCCGGTCAAGCCCGCGTTCCAGTTGTTGAAGGAGCGCGTCGAAGCCTACACGCCCGAGTGGGCCGAAGGCATCACCGGCATCCCGGCCGACGTGATCCGCCGCCTGGCGCACGAGATGGGCATCACCGCGCGCGACCAGAAGATCGAGCTGCCGATCCCGTGGACCGACGTCTGGGGTCACGAGCACGCGACCGTCACCGGCAACCCGGTCGCGTTCCACGCGATGCGGGGCCTGGCGGCGCACTCCAACGGCTTTCACACGATCCGTTCGCTCGCGATCCTGATGAGCCTGCTTGGGACGATCGACCGGCCGGGGGGCTTTCGCCACAAGGCGCCGTTCCCGCGTCCGATCCCGCCGTGCGCGAAGACGCCCAACACGCCGCTCGCGATCCGGCCGAACACGCCGCTCGACGGCCTCGCGCTCGGCTGGCCGGCCGAGCCGGACGACCTCTTCGTCGACGACGACGGCGCGCCGGTGCGCATCGACAAGGCGTTCTCGTGGGAGTACCCGCTGTCGGTGCACGGCATGATGCACAACGTCATCACCAACGCGTGGCGCGGCGACCCGTACCCGATCGACACGCTGATGATCTTCATGGCCAACATGGCGTGGAACTCGACGATGAACACGTCCGAGGTCCGCAGGATGCTCAACGACAGGCATGTCGATGGCGACAAGCGCGGCGAGTACAAGATCCCCTTTCTCGTCGTCTGCGATGCGTTCCAGTCGGAGACGACGGCATTCGCCGATCTCGTGCTGCCCGACACCACGTACCTCGAGCGGCATGACGTGATGTCGATGCTCGACCGGCCGATCTCCGAGTTCGAGGGGCCGGTCGATTCGGTGCGCATCCCGGTGCTGCCGCCGACGGGCGAGTGCAAGCCGTTCCAGGAGGTGCTGATCGAGCTGGCAGGGCGGCTCGGCTTCCCCGCCTTCGTGCGGCCCGACGGCTCGCGCAGGTTCCGCGACTACCCTGACTTCGTCGTCAACTACGAGACCGAACCCGGTTCGGGCATCGGCTTCCTGGCCGGCTGGCGCGGCAAGGGCGGCGAGAAGTTCATGCGCGGCGAGCCGAACCCGCGCCAGTGGGAGATGTACGCCCAGAACAACTGCGTCTACCAGTACAAGCTGCCGCCCTCCTACCAGTACATGCGCAACTGGAACAAGGGCTATCTCGAATGGTCGCAGCGCAACCGCATCCAGCGCTACGCCGAGCCGATCCTGATCCACCTGTACTCCGAGGTGCTGCAGAAGTTCCGCCTCGCGGCGCAGGGAAGGGGCATCTCGCGCAAGCCGCCGGAGCACCTGAAGGCGCGCATCGCCGAGTTCTTCGACCCGCTGCCGTTTCACTACGAGCCGCTCGAGGCGCAGCGCACCGACCGCGCGCGCTACCCGCTCGCGGCGGTGACGCAGCGCCCGATGGCGATGTATCACGCCTGGGATTCGCAGAACGCCTGGCTGCGCCAGATCCACGCACACAACCACCTGCACCTCAACCCGGCGGTGGCACGCGCGTACGGCATTGCTGACGGCGGCTGGATGTGGGTCGAGTCGCCGTGGGGCAAGGTGCGTTGCATCGCAAGCTACTCCGAGGCGGTCGAGCCGGGTACGGTCTGGACCTGGAACGCGATCGGCAAGGCCGCCGGCGCGTGGAACCTCGCGCCCGACGCCAACGAGTCGCAGCGCGGCTTCCTGCTCAACCACCTGATCAGCGAGGAACTGATCGGCGACGACGGCGCGCGCATCTCGAACTCGGACCCCGTCACCGGCCAGGCCGCGTGGTACGACGTGCGGGTGCGCATCTATCCGGCCGAGGCCGGCGAGCCGCAGCAGACCTGGCCGCAGTTCGAGGCGCTGCAGCCCGCGCCGGGCATGGGCGCGGCGCCGAAGAAGCGCAGCTGGATGGCGGGCGGAAAGGTGACGCCATGACCCGGCTCGTGAAATGGGGGCGCTCGCTGTGACGCAGCCCGTGGAACTGGAGCGATCGCTGTGACGCAGCTCGTGCAACTGGAGCGCTCGCTGTGACCCAGCTCGTGCAACTGGAGCGCTCGCTGTGACCCAGCTCGTGCCATTGGAGCGCTCGCTGTGACGCAGCTCGCGCTGGTCATCGACCTCAACGTCTGCGTTGGCTGCCACGCCTGCGTGACGAGCTGCAAGCAGTGGAACACCTCGGGTTCGGCCGGCGCGCTCGCCGATCTGAACCCCTATGGCGCGGACCCGAACGGCACCTTTTTCAACCGCGTGCAGACCTTCGAGGTCGGCGAGTACCCGAACACGCAGACGGTGCATTTCCCGAAGAGTTGCCTGCACTGCGAGGACCCGCCCTGCGTGCCGGTGTGCCCGACGGGCGCGAGCTACAAGCGCGCCGAGGACGGCATTGTCCTCGTCGACTACGACAAGTGCATCGGCTGCAAGTACTGCAGCTGGGCCTGCCCCTATGGCGCGCGCGAGTTCGACGAAGAGCGCAAGGTGATGACGAAGTGCACGTTGTGCGTCGATCGCATCCACGACGCCGCGCTGCCCGCCGCCGAGCGGCGCCCGGCCTGCGTCATCGCGTGCCCGACCAGCGCACGCCTGTTCGGCGACATCCACGACCCGGACTCGGAGGTATCGGTCGCGATCCGGGAGAACGCCGGCTATGCCCTGATGCCCGAGTGGGGCACCCATCCGGCGAACCACTATCTGCCGCGGCGCAGGACGCCGATGCACATTCACGAGGACGAGCTCGCGCGCGCCGACAATCCGCTGAAGAAGGACGGCCTGTTGCCGAAGCCGGCGAAGTCCGAACCGTCGCTCGACGACGTCATGTCCTGGTAGCGGGCGCAGCACGATGAACCCCGCCTGGTCGGTGATCCTGCTCACGACGCTCGTCGGTGCCGGGCAGGGTCTGTTTCTGGCGCTCTTCACGGTGCAGGTCTACGCGCTGTTCGGCCTGCTGCCGGCGCCGGACGCGCATCTGTTCTACGCGCACGGCAGCCTGGCTGCGCTCGTCTTGCTGGTCGCGGGGCTGATCGCGTCGTTCTTTCACCTCGGCCGGCCGGAGCGCGCTTGGCGCACGGCCACGATGTGGCGCACCTCGTGGCTGTCGCGCGAGGTGATCGTGCTGCCGGCGTTCATGGGCCTCGTGTTCGGGTATGGCGTTGCGCACCTGCTCGATATCGCGCCGGCGCTCGTGACCCTGGGCAAGGGCATCGTGATCGACGCCAGTTTCGCGCTCGGTGTGCTCGGCACGCTCGTCGCCGCGGCGCTCTTCGTCTGCACCGCGATGATCTATGCGGGCGTGCGCTTCCTGCGCGAATGGGCGACGCCGCTGACGGTGGTGAACTACACGCTGCTTGGCGCGGCATCGGGCTTCACGCTCGCCGCCGCGTTCGCGTCATGGGCGGCGCCGGAACTGATGCGCTTTCTCGCCGGCTGGGCGATCGCGCTCACGCTGCTCGGCGCCGCCGCGCGCATCGCGTCGCTCGTGCGCAATGCGCGGCTGAAACCGATGTCGAATCTGCAGACCGCGATCGGCATCAAGCATCCGCGCATCGTGCAGAAGTCGATGGGCTTCATGGGCGGCTCGTTCAACACGCGCGAGTTCTTTCACGGCCGCTCGGCGGGCGCGCTGCGCGGCGTGAAGTGGGTCTTCCTGCTGCTCGCCTTCGCGCTGCCGGTGCTGCTGCTCGCGGCCGGTTCGTGGCGTGCGTCGCCCGCCGTGCTCGCACTTGCGTTCGCGACGCAGTACGTCGGCCTCATCGCCGAGCGCTGGTTCTTCTTCGCGCAGGCGAACCATCCGCAAAATCTCTACTACCAGGCGGTCACCTGACAACACTCGAAAGGACGGACAAGATGGCTCTGGTCGATCCCCACGGCGGCGGCGCGTTGCGGCCACTCTTGCTCGAAGGCGAGGCGCTTGGCGTCGAACGGCGCCGCGCGGCGTCGCTCAAGCGCCTGCCGGTCAGCTCGCGCGAGAAGGGCGATCTGCTGATGCTCGGCATCGGCGGCTTCACGCCGCTCGAAGGCTTCATGACGCAGGCCGACTGGCAGGGCGTGTGCGACCGCATGGCGACCGCGTCGGGCCTGTTCTGGCCGATCCCGATCACCTTGTCGGCCGACGCCGCGCGCGCGGCGGCGATTGCGATCGGCGACGACATCGCGCTCGTCGATCCTGACGACGACTCGATCCTCGCGACGCTGCGGGTGTCGGAAAAGTACGCGATCGACAAGGCGCATGAATGCACCTCCATCTTCAAGACGACTGACACCGCCCATCCCGGTGTCGCGCTCGTCATGGCGCAAGGCGAGGTGAACCTGGCGGGTGCGGTCAAGGTGCTCTCCACCGGCGGCTACCCCGAGAAGTACGGCGATCTCTACAAGACGCCGACGCAGACGCGCGCGCTGTTCGAGTCGCTCGGCTGGTCGCGCATCGCCGCGTTCCAGACGCGCAACCCGATGCACCGTTCGCACGAATACCTCGCCAAGATCGCGATCGAGGTCTGCGACGGCGTGCTCGTGCACTCGCTGCTCGGCGCGCTGAAGCCGGGCGACATCCCGGCCGAGGTGCGCACGGAAGCGATCGGCGCGCTGACGGCCCACTACTTCGTCGGCAAGACGGTGGTGCAGGCCGGCTACCCGCTCGACATGCGCTACGCCGGCCCGCGCGAGGCGCTGCTGCACGCGCTCTTTCGCCAGAACTACGGCTGCTCGCACCAGATCCTCGGGCGCGATCACGCCGGCGTCGGCAGCTATTACGGCCCGTTCGACGCGCACCACATCTTCGATACGATCCCGAAGGATGCGCTGCAGACGCAGCCGCTTCGGATCGGCATCGCGTTCTGGTGCTACCGCTGCGGCGGCATGGCGACGGGGCGCACCTGCCCGCACGACGATGCCGATCGGCTGCAGGTCTCGGGCACGCAGTTGCGCAAATGGCTGTCGGAGGGCTCCGAAGTGCCTCCCGAGTTCAGCCGGCCCGAGGTGCTCGAGATCCTTCGCGCCTACTACACGTCGCTGGACGCATCCTCGTAGGGATCGACCGCGGCCGTCAGCCCGGGTTCATGACGCCGACGGCCATCATCGCGGGCTCGTTGCGCCCGCGGGCGGTCGAGCGATCGTCGCCCCGCTTCATGCACGCGCGCGATCCCGCGCCCGCTCACTGTCGACCTCGGCCAGCGGCGTTGCGCCGAGGTGCTCCTTCGCAAAGCTCAGGAAGCTGTTCATCAGTTGCGAGTGGATCCGCTCCTTCGGATAGACGACCGACATGCTGCGAATCAGGCGCGGCGCGAGGGGAACCTGCACCAGCTGCCCGAGGCGGATCTCGTTGACGACCGTTGCGCGCGACATGATCGAGTAACCGAGCCCGGTCGCAAGCAGGCCCTTCAACGCCTCCGGGCTGCCGAGCTCCATCACGCGCTGCAGCGTGTCGGGCGCGACGCCGGCCGTCTGCAGATAGTGATCGATGACCTCGCGCGTGCCCGAGCCCGGCTCGCGACTGATGTTGGCGTGGTGCGTCAGCGTCTCGGGCGTCACCGATTCGAGTGTCGCCAGCGGATGGGACGGTGCGCAGGTGACCTGCAGTTCGTCCTCGCAACAGACGTCCGCCGCGAGCAGCGGCAGGTGCGAGTCGCCTTCGATGAAACCGATGTCGAGGCTGCGCTCGGCGACACGGTTCTGCACCGATTCGGAGTTGGCGACGAAGAGCTGCGGCACGACGGCGGGGTAGCGCGCCTTGTACGCGCCGAGCACGCGCGGCAGCAGGTAGTCGGCGATCGTCGTGCTGGCGCCGATCAGCAGCGAGCCGGCGATCTGCCCGCTCATGCTCTGCAGCCGATGGTCGAGTTCGGCCGAGATGTCGAGGATGCGCTCGGCGTATTCGAGCGCGAGCCGACCGGCCGCGGTCAAGGTGATGCGCCCGTGGCCGCGGTCGAAGAGCCGCGTGTTGAGTTGCTCCTCGAACTGCCGGATCTGCGCCGTGACCGCAGGCTGGCTCATGCATAGCGCCTCGGCCGCCTTGGTGAACGAGAGCTGCTTCGCAACCGCGTGAAAAACTTGAAGACGGCGATCTGCCATCGATGCGCCCCGGAAAGTGCAGACCGCTGAATTGAAGCACAGCGCCCACCGCAGTGGAGAGGGCATGCAAGAAAGCAGCCCGATGCCTGCAGAGCCTGATCGACGAAGGCCTTGTCAACAGCGTCCAGCGCCAGTTGATGAGCGGCAAGGGGCGACGGTCTTCATCGTCCGCTGCGGCAACCTGCGCAGCTTCCTCGGCCGCTTCGCAGCCGAACTGCGCGCTTCGGTTCCGGGCGGTGGTGAGCTTTGGTCGCGCCGCAGGGACTGCGGATCGCGTCACACGCGGCGTTGCGCTTCAGCGGGCCTTGGCATAGGTCGCGGCCTGGCACGCAGCAGGGCCGCTGGGATCGCCGGGGATGCAGCCCGAAGCCTGTCGCGGTTGCGAGGTGCCGGCGCAGCCGGTCACCAGAAAGAGGAATGCGAGACAGGCCGACTTGAACATGCAATTACCCGGAGCAAAGGTCGACGGATTTTGCTCCAGACAGAGCGGCTTCAACGAACGGACGCACCTTGTCCGTCCACACCTCGCCCGGAAACGGGCGCCCCCGCAATGGCGCCAAGCGGCGCTACGGCCGCTTTGGCGTCTTGTACTCGACTTCCTTCTGGAACGGCTTCCAGACGGTTTCGAACCCCACGAAGCCCTTTTCGTTCGGCGCCATCGGGCGCGTCGTGAAGAAGCGCGTCTGGCCGTCCGGAACCTTGGTGTCGGGTTTGTGCTCGCTCATGGGTCGCCTCTTTGCGTGAAGTCGGAATTGTGGGGGCAGGGCATTGCGGTCGAGATGAACCGGCGTCATTCAGCGCCCCGGCTCAAACCGGGCGCAGGAGGGATGGGTCGATCGCCGCATCGGCGAGGATCGCCCCGCCGGCTTGTGTCTCTTCCGCCGTCGCGTCGCGCACGGTGAGTATCTCGAGCGTGAAGACGACGGCCCTGCCGCAGAGCGGGTTGTTGCCATCGACCGTCAGCTTCTCGTCGTCCATCCACGTCACGATGAAGCTGCGCGTCTGGCCCGTGTTGCTTTCCATGAGGATGGAGCCGCCGAGCTTGCGGTACTCCTCCGGGACGTTCTCGATGTCATCGGTGAAGACGAGCGATTCGTCCCGCGGGCCGAAGATCTGGTTGCCATCGATGGGCACTTCGATCACATCGCCGGCGGATTTGCCCTCGAGCTGCTTGTGCACGCTCGGCGCCAGGATTTCATTGTGGCCGTGGACATAGCCCAACGGGAAGTCGACCCGGGTGAGGACGTGCTTCGACTTCCCGTCGGTCACCTTGTAGGTCAGCTCGACGAACTTGCCGTCGCGGATGGTTTCACCCATGTCGAATCCGTACGCGCTCAGAAGATGGAGGCACCGAAGATCTTGACGACGCCGCCTTCGTAGCCGAGCACGAGGCGGCCGAGCCATTCGCCCGGCTTCCGGGTGCTGCGCTGTCGGTAGAGCACGGTCACGTGCTCGCCGCGGCGGATGATGCCGAGCGGGTCGATGTCGGCGGACAGGCTTCTCGCGAGTTCGCTGTTTGCGAACTGGTGGCCCGCGACGACCTGATTCATGGCCAGCGCCAGGGACGTCGAGAAGTTCTTGACGAAGTCGCCGTACTTGCCTTCGTTCGAGTGCTTGACGAGGTCGCGCCACAACAGGTCCGCAATCGCCCGGATCTCCTCGTCGGTCTTGTCGATGATGTTCACACGCGGTTCTGCATGGCCGGCAGCGGCTGGATTCCCGGGGCTCACGACAAACGACATGGCGGCTCCGCGTGCGGCAGGCGGGCGGGCAGTGCGAGCGTCTGCCGGGGCAGGTGGCTATTCGTCATCCGCAACAAGGTGATAGCAAGGCGCCTTCTCCATCGTGTATTCGCCGGTCTTCGGGTCACGACGCGAGACGGTCAGCACGTGCCAGTTCTCGTCGTCCACCTTCATCGCGTCACCGCGGTAGTAGTAGCCGGGCCAGCGGGTCTCCTTGCGGAACAGCGTGTGCTGCGTCACGCACTCGGCGGCGCGATGACGGTGCTTGAGTTCCCACGCGCGCAACAGTTCGTGAATGTCCTCGGCGGCGAGCTTCTCGAGGTCTTCCTCCATGATCGCGAGCTTCTTGAGGCCGATGTTCAAGAGCTTCTCGTTCGTCATGTAGTTGACGGTCACGCCGCCGCAATACTCGTCCATCAGCTTTTGCAGGCGGTCCAGGCCCTGCTTTGGGTTGATGTAGTGCGGATTGACCGAGCCGGCGACGATCGCATTGCGGTAGGTCTTGTAGTGCTCCATCGGCTTGTAGATCTCGGCCCGGCGGCGCGTGATCTGCGCATCGGAGACGACGATGCCTTCGGCCTTGCCGTCGTCGATGTACTTGCAGGCCGCCTTCGCCGCCAGGCGCCCTTCGGTGAACGAGCCGGACGAGAAGGCGTGCGGCGTGCCGCCGACCGCATCACCGGCGCCGAACAGGCCTTCGATCGACGTCATGCGGTTGTAGCCCCAGAAATATTCGGGCGGGGAGACGTCCTCGGGGCCGGAGCACCAGGCGCCCGATCCCGTCGCGTGCGAGCCCATGACGTAGGGTTCGGAGGTCGTCAGCTCCGGGTTTTCGTGCTTCGGGTCGACGTCGGTGGCGGCCCACAGCACCGCCTGGCCGACCGTCATGCCGAGGAAGTTCTCCCAGCCGACTTCTTCCAGGTGCGGGTCCTGGAAGGCGCGCATCGTCACCATGTGGATCGGGCCGCGGCCGGCGTTGACTTCGCTGATCAACGCATGGTTGCGCAGGCAGGTCGGGATCGGCCGGTGCGTCAGGTGCGAGGCTTCCGGATCGAGGTATTCCTTGCCGACCATCTTCTGCAGCTCGGGGAACCACTTCGATTCATACTCCTCGCCGAGGCCGTTTTGCGTATACGTCTTCAGGTGCAGGAAGTAGGCGCCGACCGGGCCGTAGCCGTCCTTGAAGCGCGCCAGCACGATGCGGTTTTCCATCTGCGTCATCTTGGCGCCGGCGTCGATCATCAGCCCGTAGGCGGACGCGGACGACCACGGCGCATACCAGGTGCGGCCGGAGCCTTCGCCGACCGAGCGCGGCTTGAAGATGTTGGACGCGCCGCCTGCGCCGCAGATCACGGCCTTGGCCTTGAAGACGTGGTAGTTGCCGGTGCGCACGTTGAAGCCGACGGCGCCGGCAATCCGGTTCTCCTTGCTCTCGTCCATCAGCAGATGGGTGACGCAGATGCGGTTGAAGACCTTGTCGGCCGACTTCTTGGCCGCCTCGGCGACGATCGGCTTGTAGGACTCGCCGTGGATCATGATCTGCCAACGACCTTCGCGCAGATAGCGCCCGGTCTTCGGGTCCTTCATGATCGGCAGGCCCCACTCCTCGAACTGGTGCACGGTGGAATCCACGTGGCGCGCCATGTCGAACAACAGGTCTTCGCGCACCATGCCCATCAAGTCGATGCGGGCGTAGCGGACGTGGTCCTCCGGCTTGTTCTCGCCCCAGCGGGTGCCCATGTAGCAGTTGATCGCGTACAGACCTTGGGCGACGGCGCCGGAGCGGTCGATGTTGGCCTTCTCGGCGATCACGATCTTCTTGTCCTGCCCCCAGAACCGGGCCTCCCAGGCGGCACCCGTGCCGCCCAGGCCCGCACCGACGATCAGGATATCGATGCCGTCTTCGACGATCGTTTCGTAAGCCATCAGTAGTACACCCCCTGCTTCATCTTGAGGCCGGCGGACTCGAGCGTATGCAGGCCGCCGTCATCCATGCGGATGGTCTTCGGCTCGCTGTACAGCAGATGTCCGTCGCGCATTTCCTGGGTCGGCCCCGGAACGTCCGCGAGCTTGGGGATCGCCGTGCCCCAGGGCTTGGTCGTGATGGGTGACAGGAAGCTCTTTTCCGTGCCGTTGCGGAACTTGATCTTCCAGGCGATCGTGCCCTTCTCCTCGTCGCGGTGGACACGCACGCTGTGCCCGAGCGGCGCGAAGTCGGCGTATCCGCGCACGTCGATCGCATGCTGCGGGCACGCCTTGACGCAGGAATAGCACTCCCAGCACATGCTGGGCTCGATGTTGTAGGCGCGCCGATACGTCTTGTCGATGTGCATGATGTCCGAGGGACAGATGTCGACGCAGTGTCCGCATCCGTCGCACCTCGTCATGTAGACGAAGGTAGGCATTGTTCAGGCTCCTTGTTTGCCCAAGAGAACTTGCGGGCTGCTTGCCAATTCAGTAGTGGCGCGGCGCTTCGCGCTTGATGCCGAGCCCCATGTTCATCGGGGCGTCGCGCAGCAGTTCCATCGAGTGTCGTTGCTGCTGCTCGGGATCATCACGCGTCTGCGTCGGCAGGTTCGCGGCGGTGCCGTTGGCCTCGGACACTCTCTTCTCGAACGCCGCCGCGGGCTTGAAGAACATGTGCGCGAACTTCGACCACGGCACACCGGCGAACAGCACCGTCGTCGCGATGATGTAGAGCACGAAGAAGAGACCCGCACCGGCGCTGCCGTTGACCTGCAGGGCGGCCCAGATCAGGCCGAGCGTTGCGCTCACCATCAGCGAGATGACGAACAGGTCGGCGCGCATCACGCGCAGCGCCGGCTTGCCCTCCGCGGCGACGTCCACGCGGATGAAGAACCAGAACCAGTAGCCGCCGACGCACACCATCAGCGCGCCGAGCCACCACAGTGCCGCAACGATCGCCGGTGCCGGTGTCGCCGGCGTCGGGTAGCCGAAGATCATGATGACCGTCGTCACGAGGTAGAGCACGAAGCCGTACATCGTCAGCAGGTGCGCAAGGCGACGGCGCTGATTGCAGAACTCGCCCGAGGTGAGGACATCGACGACGCCGGTCTGCACCGCGATCGACATCAACTCACCACCGCCGACCGGGCGCGCGCCTTTGCCCTTGGAACTGCGCATGTTCTCGAAGAAGTACTTCGCGCTGCCCTTGTGGATGACGTCGAAGAGCGTCCCCGCGATGACGAGCACGATCATCGCGACGACATACCACTGCATCACGGCGGGGGCAATGGAGGCCGAGATCTCGGCGAACGGATTGCTGGCAAACATCGTTTCCTCCCTGCGCCGAGGTCGGGACTCGTGCGCGCGGTCCAAAGGATGAGCCCGCCCGGGGCTGCTCGCGGCCGATGCTACAGGCGGCCATCGGGTTCGCCGGCAAAAAGTATCTATGCCTCCATAAGCTGCGCTGATCCGGGCGCGACTTGATCGACCGGATATCGGGGCTGACGCGGTTGACCGTGCTGCGTGGTTGGGGGACGATGTCGCCAACAGGCCGCGCCAACGGCGGAAGACATTGACTCGTATCAACGGTCCGCCCTGCGGCGCGGTCTACAAACATCACATCCGGGCGCACGCGCAGTGCTCGCGGTCTGACGTGAAGGAATGGGGCGCCATGGAAGCCAGCAAGATCAACATCGTCGTCGTTTCCGGAACGCGCGAGCGGCTGCAGATGGCGGCGATGTTCGCTTCGGTCGGCGCCGTCAGCGGCAACGAGGTGAGCGTGTTCCTGTCGATGAACTCGCTCGCCTTCTTCGTCAAGGGCAGCGACGAGACGCCGCCGGCCGAAGGCGCCTTCGGCAAGCTGATGGAAGGCAAGAAGATCCCCGGCTTTCGGACCCTGATCGAGCAGGCGGTCGAACTCGGCGACGCCAAGGTGTTTCCGTGCTCGATGGCGATGGACGTGCTGGAAATCGAGAGCGACATGTTGCCGTCCTACTTCGGCGCGGCGCTCGGCCTCACCAAGTTCCTGCACGACGCCAAGGGCACGCAGGTCTTTACTTTCTAGAACAACGGCGGGTACCCGACATGGCCGAGAAGAAGGTGATCGATGCACGTGGCAGCTACTGCCCCGGCCCGCTGATGGAACTCATCGGCTGGATCAAGCTCGCCGAGATCGGCGATGAACTCGAACTGCTGTCCACCGACAAGGGCTCGGCAGACGACGTTCCCGAATGGGTCAAGAAGGTCGGGCACGAATACCTCGGTTCGCGCGAGGAGGCCGGTGTCTGGCACATCACGGTGAAGAAGACGAAGTAGCCCAGCAGCGGCGTGTCTGCTTAGACAAAAGGAGAAGCAATGAAGATCCTGATCATTGGCGGTGGCATGGGTGGCACGATCCTGGCGAACAACCTGGCGCGCAGGCTGACGCCCGAGCTGCGTTCCGGCAAGGTGAAGATCACGATGCTGACCGCATCCGAGAAGCACATGTACCAGCCGGGCCTGCTCTACCTCGCGTTCGGCCGGATCACACCCGACGAGCTGTACAAGGACCAGGCCTCGCTGCTCGAGCCCGGCATCGCGCTGCACGTCGATCCGGTCGAGGAGTTCATGCTCGACGACAACCGCGTCAAGACCAAGAGCGGCAAGACCTTCGACTACGACGTGCTCGCGATCGCAACCGGCTCGCGCGCGGCGCCCGAGCTGATCCCCGGCCTGGCCGAGAACTCGCACACCTTCTACACCGAGGAGACGGCGCTCAAGATGTTCCACGCGCTGCGCGAGTTCCAGGGCGGGCGCGTCGTGATTGCAGTCGGCGTGCCGCACAAGTGCCCGATGGCACCGCTCGAGATCACCTTCATGCTGCACGACTACTTCAAGGATCGCGGCATGGCGGACAAGGTGAAGCTGCACTACACCTACCCGATCGGCCGCGTGCACTCGCTCGAGAACGTCGCCAAGTGGGCCGCGCCCGAGTTCGACCGCCTCGGCATCACGTACGAGACGCTGTTCAACCTGAAGGAGGTCGACGGCGCGGCGAAGGTGATCCGCGGCGAGGAGGGCACCGAGACGCAATACGACCTGCTGATCTCGATCCCGGCGCACCGCGGCATGGAGGTGATCGAGAAGAACAAGCTCGGCGCCGGCGGCTGGATTCCGACCAATCGCCAGCAGCTCAACATGGAAGGCCGCACCAACGTGTTCGTGCTCGGCGACACGACCAACATCCCGATCAGCAAGGCCGGCTCGACGGCGCACTTCGAGGCCGACACGCTGGGAGAGAACATCGCCGCGCTCTACAAGCTCGGCGCGCCGGTGCGCGACTACGACGGCAAGGTGTTCTGCTTCATCGAGGCCGGCAAGGATCGCGCGACCTACGCGATGTTCGACTACCTGAACCCGCCCGACCCGAAGCCGCCGACGAAGGCGGTGCACTGGTTCAAGATGGCTTACAACAAGCTCTACTGGATCTCCGCGCGCGGCCTGCTGTGAAGGAGCCGACATGAACGATCGGACAGAAACGCATGCGGTCGATGTCGAGGTCGAGCGCGTGATCGCCGCGGCGCGCGACGCGCTGAGCGACGAGATGGTCGGCCGCCTCGCGTCCTCTGCGGGCAGCACGATGGAGTTGCTCGATCAGGTCAACCGCGCCGGGCTCGGGCGCGCGATCCCGGCCTTGACCGAACTCGTCAACAACGGGGACCTGGATCGCTTGGCCAAGCTCGCGCGCGTCTACGGCGCGTCCGAGGACGCGTTGACAGACGAGATGATCGGCCGCCTGACGCAGGCGGCGGGCGACGGCCTCGCGCTGATGGATCAGGTCAACCGCGCCGGGCTCGCGCGCGCGATTCCGGCGATCGCCGAGATGGTCAACAACGGCGACCTGGACCGCCTCGTCAAGCTCGCGCGCGTCTACGGTTCGGCCGAGGACGCGCTGACCGACGAGATGGTCGGCCGCCTGACCGACACCCTGGGCAACGGCCTGTCGCTGCTCGACCGCTTCAGCCGCGGCGGTGCCGAAGACATCGTCAAGATGCTCGAGAACCTCCAAGGCAGCGGCGCGCTGGAGCGGATCGCGGCGACGCTGCCGAAGCTGGAGAGCCGCCTCGCGATGCTGCAGGAGACGCTCGAGTCGATCGACGCGGCGGCGGCGACCAGCCGCACTGCGCCTGCTTCACCGGGTGGCTTCGGCGGCCTGTGGAGCATGCTGCGCGACCCGGAAACGCAGGACACGCTGCGCTTCATGCTGACCGTCGGCAAGCAACTGCGCAAGGATCTGGGCAAGCCCGGTTAGCCGGGGCGGCTGCACTTGTTGCCGTTGTCGTTCCCGCGCGCGCGATGAAGCACCCGCGTGCGCCGTCAGCCGGGAACGGGCCGCACCTCGAAGTGCAGTTGCTCGAGGTCGGCGAGCATCCAGGTCGCGGGCGCGCCGAGTGCGGCAACCGTGCCGGGGTTCAGCAGCCACGTCTTGCCGCCCTTGACGTTGACCTGTTCGGCGATCGACGCTTCGTGCAGATGGCCGCAGCAGACGATGTCGTACTCGCCGGTGCAGGCCATGCCCTTCGCATAGTGCGGGTAGTGCGTTGCGAACAGGCTGCGGCCGCCGAGCACGAGCGTCGCGTCCGCGCCGTGGTAGTTGATGAGCCCGTTGGAGGCGCGGCACAGCGACCAGAGCGCCTGCGCGTCACCCAGGTTGTTGCCATGCACGAGGTGCACCGGCAGGCCGAGCGCGAGCAGCGGGCGCAGCGTCATCGCACCGATCAGGTCGCCGCAGTGGAGCACGGCCTGCGCGCCTGCGTCACGCCCGGCAGCGACCGCCGCCGCGAGCATCGGCGCGCGGTCGTGGCTGTCCGAGACGATGCACAGCTTCATGCCGGGGCGCCGCTTCGTTCACGCGGGGGTCGTGTGACGCGTTCGCGGTCGGCGGGTTCGATGCTGGGCACGGTTCGGGGAGTCGCAGAGCGCGTTGAGCAGGCGGGCGCTGCAGTATCGCAAAGGGCGTTGCGTGCTGCATAGCCCGAATGGGCTAGAGCCGCCACTCCTTCGCGGTAATAGACGCCTTCCGGACGATGCACGCTAATGCCAAAGAGTCCCGTGCCGTCCGCGCCGGCCTGGTTCACGTTTCTCAGCAAGGGGTGACGGCCGCATGAGCGACGCACTGAACTACCTCGTCAAGGCCCGTCCCGAGGCGATGGGGCACTACTTCGCGTTTCTGAAGGACTGCGGCAAGCAGCTCGATCCGAAGACGCGCGCGCTGATCTCGCTGATCACCAAGGTGCATGCGCAGACGGAGCGCGGCTTTCGCCAGTACCTCGGCCGCGCGCTGCGCGAAGGCTGCACGCCGGCGGAAGTGCTCGATGCGCTGCTGATGGCGTTTCCGGCGCTCGGCCTGGCGAAGATCGTCTGGGCGGTGGACATCATCCTCGCGATGGGCCTGCCAGCGTTCCAGCCGGCCGCGCTCGGCGCCGCCGGCGAATGGCACGACGTGCTGGCGACCAAGGGCTTCAAGGCGGGCGAGACGCGTCGCGTCGAATGCGACGGCCGCGGCCTCTTCGTTCACCGCCACGGCAAGGGTTGGCGCGTCTTCGACAGCCGCTGCCCGCACCAGACGACCGACATTCCGCACCTCGCGCTCGAAGGCGCGACGCTGACCTGCCCCAAGCACCAGTGGGCGTTCGACATCCGCACCGGTGCATGCATTCGCATCGGCGACAAGGCCCTGACGCAATGGGAATGCAAGGTCGTCAAGGGGCGCCTGATGGCGCGCTGGTAGGTCGCGCGCGGCGCTAGGCTTCCGTTCATCGCGCCGGCGATATTCCGGCGAGCGTCATCACTCAATCCAAGGAGACCCGCCATGAAATCCACAGGACACATCAGAGATCTTCCTCGCGTCGCCGGTGCGCGCCGCCTCGCGCTGGCAAGTGCCGCCGCCGCCGCGTGCGCTGCGGTGATGCCTGCCCACGCCACCAACGGCTACTTCGCGCACGGCTACGGCGTGAAGCAGGCCGGCATGGGCGGCGTGTCCACCGCGCTCGCGCAGGACACCTTCGGCGGCGCCAACAACCCGGCGAGCATGGTCTGGGTCGGCCCGCGCATGGACCTCGGGCTGACCTGGTTCCACCCGGAGCGCTACGCCGAGCGCAGCGGCGCCGGCATCCCCTCGCTCAACGGCAAGGTCGACAGCGGCAGCCAGGACTTCGCAATACCCGAGTTCGGCTACAACGCGATGATCAACAGCGCGCTCTCGCTCGGCGTGTCGGTCTACGGCAATGGCGGCATGAACACCAACTACCCGCAGGGCAACTTCAACTGCGGCGCGGGGCCGGCCAACATGCTGTGCGGCAGCGGCACGCTGGGGGTGAACATGTCGCAGCTCATCATCGCGCCGACGATGGCCTACAAGCTCAACGACAGGAACGCGATCGGCGCTTCGGTGCTGCTCGGCTACCAGCGCTTCAAGGCCTACGGGTTGCAGGCCTTCGACAACGCGCCGGGCTTCCCGCCCTTCACGAGCGATCCGGGTCACGTCACCAACAACGGCACTGACACCGCCTACGGCGCCGGCCTGCGCATCGGCTGGCAGGGCCGCGTGTCGGACATGGTTGCGCTCGGCGCGACCTATTCGACCAAGGTCTACATGGGCAAGTTCGACAAGTACAGCGGCCTCTTCGCCGAGCAGGGGGACTTCGACATCCCGATGAACTTCAGCCTCGGCATCGCGCTCACGCCCAACAGCCAGTGGACGATCGCGGCGGACTACCAGCGCATCTACTACAGCCAGATCGCGTCCGTCGGCAACCCGAGCGCGCCGAACCCGCCGGCGCCGCTCGGCGCAGACAACGGCCCCGGCTTCGGCTGGCAGGACATCAACGTATTCAAGCTCGGTGTCGCCTACGCGATGAACGACAAGTGGACCTTGCGCGCCGGCATCGACATCGGCGGCAACCCGATCCAGTCACAGGACGTGACCTTCAACATCATCGCGCCGGGCGTCGTGAAGAACCACTACACCCTGGGCTTCACCTTCGCGCCGAGCAAGGCGGACGAGATCAGCGGTGCGTTCATGTACGCGCAGCGCAATTCCGTCACCGGCTCGTCCCTCTTCAACAACGTGTTCCCGGCGCCGGTTGCGGGGTCCGAGACGATCAGCATGCGCGAGTTCTCGCTCGGCATCGGCTGGGGGCGCAAGTTCTGACGCGCGACGCGATGCTTCAGGGCTTGTCCTCCCCTGAACAACAAGCAAGCCTTTGAGGTGGAGTCAACCGGCGGCCGCGGGCCGTCCGGTTGAACGCGTCTGGCGCCTGCTTTCGGCTGCGGCCGACGGCTCCCTTTCCGCAAGCCTGCCGGTCACGTACTTGTGCAGAACGCTCGCGATCAGCGTCTGGTACGGCATGCCTTCTTCGAGCGCCTTGGCCTGAATATCGAGCAGATCGACAGACGAGAGGCGGATGTTCACCCTCCGGTCCTTGATCGCGGTGGCACGCGCCGCGGCGCGCAGGCGCTGCAACTGCGTCTTGCTTGCCGCCGGCTTGAGCTTGCCGGATTCGTAGGCCTCAAGAACTTCGCGTTCGTAGGGATCGAGCTTAGACATCATCAGACTCCTTCGCGATGAAGTCGCGTGTGGCTTTGCGGCTGGGAATGATGGTCTTGAGGAAGAAGCACTCCTGCTCCTCGACGAACGGAACCAGATACGCGTAGCCGCCGACCTCAACGACCATGATGCTCTGCCGCGGATACCGTGCCGGGCTGGGATGCGGCACGATCTCGAGCAGGCCGCCGGCCTCCACCGCCACGGTGATCTCCTCAAACGAGACGCCGCGCTCATTCTTGAGCAAGTCGTTCTTCTCGGGCGCCCACCGAAACGGCTTCATGGGCCACGATATTACCTGAAAGTGTGCCTTATGTCTTCAGCATCGTGCCGGTGCCCCACGACGAGTTCCGACGCGCCGACGGTGCCCCGATGCCCTGAGTACGATGCCAAGCCGCATGCCTGCAGTCCGCGTCGCCGACAATCCATCCGGCACCCGCCCGGGTGGTGAAACTGGCAGACACAGCGGACTTAAAATCCGCCGCCTCTCGCAAGAGGGCATACGGGTTCGATCCCCGTCCCGGGCACCAGGGCGAGATTCGATAGGGCGCCGATCGAGATCTCTGGCGATGAGTTCGCGCCATTCGTTCGATCGATCAGCGTGCCAGTCGTTGAAGCGAGGCCACCGACGACAAGTCGGGCATCGACATCATGTTGGCGCTAGCGAGCGCACCACTGCTGCTCGCATGGGACGCCATTCCTGTCACCGTCCATCTTCACCCCGGGGCAGTTGGCAAGGAAATACTTTGCTTCGGCACATGACTTCATCTGCGAGCAGTACTGTCGCCCGTCGCAACTGAACCCGTTGGACGCGTGCGGCGTCGCGGGCGCAACCTTTTCTGGGGATGCTTGCGCCGCCGCTGCACGTCGCGTCTTCTCTTCGGCGTTCAGCTCTTGAATGGTCGGAGGCTTCCGAACCTGGTCAGATGGGCAGGGGCTTTGCTGATAGGTCACCCTGCCGTCAACCACACACTTGTTCGTGGGCGCAGCTCCGACCCCTGAGGCGACGAACACAAGTCCCGCTACCACGGTCAGGAAGAATGAAGTTCTGAGCATTGTTGTTCGGCGGTGAAGGACTGAAGCGGCAGTGTGCGAGTGCAACTTGCTTGCCGCGCGGCGTAACGTTGGAACTCAGCCGCCGCCGAAAGCGGTCGGCTGGAACGACGGGCTAGACTGCCCTCAAGACTGAACTTGGCGAATGAGTTCATCTCTCACGATCTCGCTGAGCATTGGACAGTAGGCTTCGGCTTGACGTGCAATAGTTTGAATATCAATGTCGCCTTCGGGGTGCGCAATGAGATTTCGCACGTGACTCACAATCGTTTCAGGTCTTCGCTTGCCTTGCATCAACAGGGTGTCAGGACGCCGCTTTAGCAATTCGGCGTCGACCTTCGCCTGCGTGTCACCGTACATGACTTGAAGCGCACCGTAGAGCAACAAATACTTGCCGATGCCATCCGGCATTCCCTGCGCAGTTCGGTGAAGCCGGGTAAGCCCGGAGTTCAGCTTTCCAGCGAGCAGTCGACTCTGGCGCTCAAGCGCGTAGTAGGTGAGTGGATCCGAAAGTCCGGCCGTGAGATTACAGGTACTGTCACCGCGTTGGCGCGGCTGGTGTGGCGTGCCTTTGTCGTCTTGATATCCGGTGTAGCGCACGCCGATGACTCGATGGTTGTCGATCAGCGACAGCCGATCCAGAAGGTCTTCGACTTCGCGCGTCGCTTCATTCAGCGCGATGTCCTCTGGCCAAGTGCGCGATTTCGAGACGCGGATCAGCACGTGGTTCGGCTGATGCTGTTATACTAACTCGCGTTCAAAGATATAGAAGTAATCCACCCGAACCCTGTCATTGAGCGAGTCCGGAGTGGGTTGGATTCCAGTGCGACCAGGCCTTCGGTGAGCGCTTGCTCGACGTGGTCGAGGTCCCTGAACACGTGGTTTGCGAAGCAGTCTTCGCGTAGCGCCTCCCACAGGTGCTCGGCCGGGTTGAGTTCCGGGCTGTAGGCGGGCAGAAACATCAAGCGCATGTTCTGCGGCACGCGCAGTTCGCCGGCGAGGTGCCAGCCAGCTTGGTCCATGACCATGAGGACGAACTCGCTGGGGTGACGCTGCGCGATCTCGGCGAGGAAAATCGACATCGTTTCGGCGTTGACCCAGGGCAGCACCAGACTGTCCATGACGCCGTCGTGCGGGCTGACGGCGCTGAAGGCGTAGATGTACTTGCGCTCCAGGCGTGCGCCAACGATCGGGCGCATTGCGCGCGGCGCCCAGCACCGCCGCGGCGTGCCCAGCAGGCCGAAGCGGCCCTCGTCCTGGAACATCAGGCGCACCGCGCGCCCCCGTTCAGCCTGGCGATCGACCTCTTGGCGTACCGCGCGGCGCAGTTTTTTTAAACGCGGCCTGCGCCGCAACATCCGCCTTGGGATGCCTCGGGCGGGGCACCACCTTGCGCCAACCGTGCCGGTCCAGCAGCCGGTAGACCGTGGAGGGTGCGACCTGCATGCCCGTGTGCTCCTCGTAGGCCTGCTGGATCTCGCCGACGCTGAGCATCCCACCGGCCTGGGCCCGCTCCACGAACGGCGCCAACAGCGCCTGCTCGCGCTCGACGCTCAGGTACTGGTGGCGCCGACCACCGCGACCGCGAAGTTCGAAGATCGCGTCGCCCTCCTTGGCCCAGCGCGAGTGCAGCACATGCACCGTGGCCGTGGACCATCCAAGCAACTGCGCAATTTGCGCCGCCGAGCTACCCAGCGTGGCGCGGATCAGCACGCACTGGATCCGCTGGTACTCGGCGTGACTTGCGGCCCGCTTGAGCCGCTCGGCCAAGCGCGCCACGGTGGGCTTGTCGCCAACGATCAGACTCTTCATCCACGCCTCCTGGAGTTGCGTGGAGTGACATCATATCTAATCTATTGAACGCGAGTTGGTATGATGCGTCAGCGCGAACGCGGGATTGCTGTCGCGCACCTCGACGCCCGCATCGACGAGCGCCTTGCGCGACTCCTCGTTCTCCGACTCGCCGCTGCGGCGCGCCGGGTTGAGCATCACGCGCACCTTGACGCCCCGCTGGTGCGCGGCGATCACCGCATCGAGCAGCGTCGTGTCGGTGAACAGGAACATGCGGATGTTGAGCGACTTCGTCGCCCCCGCAATCGCTTCGATCAGCGGTCTGGCCGTGTCATCGGGCAGAACGATCAGCTGGTGCGACATCTCGGTGGGCTCAACGAAGGCGTCGGTGACGCGCAATGCTTGCAGTGCGCCGAGGTGAAGTCAAGATGGCGCAGGCGGGGCGTTCAACGCTCGGCGTCGCCGGCCGCAAGGGCGCCGGCGTCTGCGATCCAGGCGCCGACCAGGGTGTAGGCGACCGCGAGCACGACCGGCCCGACGAAGATGCCGACCAGGCCGAAGGCGAGCAGGCCACCGATCACGCCGGCAAAGATGAGCAGCAGGGGCAGGTCCGCGCCGCGCCGGATGAGCACCGGCCGCACGAAGTTGTCGATCGTCATCGCGACGGTCCCGAGCGCGAGGAGCACCGTGCCCCACAGGGTGTCGCCCGTCCAGTAGACCCAGGCGATGGCCGGAACCAGCACCAGGCCCGGGCCGAGCTGGGCGATGCACAGCATCAGCATCAGCGCCGTGAGCGGTCCGGCAAGCGGCACGCCCGCGAGCGCCAGCCCGATGCCGCCGATGCCGGATTGAATCACCGCCGTGACGCCGACGCCGAGCGCGACACCGCGGATCGCCTGGCCCCCGAGGGTGACGGCGATCACCCCGTACTTGCCGGCGAGGCGTTCGCCGAACTGGCGCACCGCCCGGGCCGCGGTTTCGCCACTCGCATACATCAGCGCGGCGAGCGCGACGATCAGCAGGAACTGGACGAAGAGGACGCCAAGGCTGCCGGCCTGCGAGACCGACCACTTGGCGATGTCATCGGCGTAGGGCGTGATCTGTGCGATCAGATCCTGCGGCCGGGCCGAGGCAAGCTGGTCCCAGGCGCTGACCGCCATCTCGCCGACGAAGGGCAGGCCGCCCAACCAGTCCGGCGGCGCCGGCAGCCGGAAGTTGATGAGCGTCTTCGCCGCGCCGACGATCGCTGCCGAGTGCTGCACGATCGTCCCGATCGCGAGCATCAGCGGCGCGACGAAGAGAAGCAGCAAAAGCAACGTCATCACCGCCACCGCCAGGACACGCCGACCCCACAACCGCGCCTGGAACCACAGCAGCAGGGGCCAGGTGGCGACGACGATCATCGTTGCCCAGATCGTCGCGGCCAGGAAGGGCCGCAGGATCCACAACGACGTGATGATGAGCGCGCCGATGGCCAGCACGCCGAGCGTCGTGCGTACCAGGTCGCCTTGGGGCTTTTGCACGGGCTGCATGCGATTCAATGGTGGACGGTCGATGCGAAGTGCCGCGCGCTCAGGAGCGCAGCTTCCAGGCGCCCGCAGCGTCGCGGCAGAAGGTGTGCACGCCTTGTGCCTTGCGCGAGCGGTACTCGTTGGCGATCAGCACGTCGCGGCATTGCATGCCGTCGGCATCGAAGCTGCGCTGCGGCGTGACGCTGCCGCGCGCCGGTGTCTGCTCGCTCTTCCAGGCGAGCTCGACGCCGTTGGCGTTCTCGCTCAAGGCCTTGTCGATCGCGCCCAGCAGCAGCCGGTTGTCGGCTGCGTTGAAGCGCGAGATCGGCGACGCCGCCACTTCGCTCAGGATCTGGGCCGGCGCCGTGCCGGCGAACAGCAGGCCGAAGACGGCGACGAGGAGGGCGACTGTTTTCATCTGGCCTGGCGTTGACGAGCGGCGGGCACCGATTGTGCATGAGCGACCGGCCGCCGCCGAAATCCGGCCACCGCACGCGCCCCGGATAATCCGCCCCATGACGGACAAGGACGAATGGCTGACGGTCGAATCGCTCGATCTCGAAGGGCGCGGCGTGGCGCGCAATGCGCAGGGCAAGGTGGTCTTCATCGACGGGGCGCTGCCGGGCGAAGAGGTGCGGGTACAGGTCTCGCGCAGCAAGAACAACTGGGAGCAGGCGACGATGATCGCGCTGCGGCGCGAGAGCGCGCAGCGCGTGCGCCCTGTGTGCCCGCACTTCGGCCTTCATGCGGGCGCGTGCGGCGGCTGCAAGGTGCAGCATCTGCACCCTTCGGCGCAGGTGGCCGTCAAGCAGCGTGTGCTCGAAGACAGCCTGTGGCATCTGGCCAAGCTGCGGACCGACCGCATGCTGCGCCCGATCGAGGGGCCGAGCACCGGCTATCGCTTTCGCGCCCGGCTCTCGGTGCGCCACGTCCACAAGAAGGGCGCCGTGCTGGTCGGCTTTCACGAGCGCAAGTCGAGCTATGTGGCGGACATGACGAGCTGCGCGGTGTTGCCGCCGCACGTGAGCGCACTGCTGGTGCCGCTGCGCGACTTGATCTTCTCGATGGCGCAGCGCGATCGCCTGCCGCAGATCGAACTTGCCGCCGGTGACGAGGTGACCGCACTCGTGCTGCGTCACCTCGAGCCGCTGGTCGAGGCCGATCTGTCACGCCTGCGCGCGTTCGCGCGTGAACACGGCGTTCAATGGTGGCTGCAAGCGAAGGGCCCGGACAGCGTCACGCTGCTCCCCGACAGCGCCGACGCCGACGCCGAAGGACCGCACCTGGCCTATGCCTTGCCCGAGTTCGACCTGACGATGCCCTTTGCGCCGACCGACTTCACGCAGGTCAACCCGCGCATCAACGAGGTGCTGGTCGGGCGCGCGCTGCGCCTGCTCGATGCCCGGTCCGACGAACGGGTGATCGACTGGTTCTGCGGCCTCGGCAACTTCACGCTGCCGATCGCGACGCGCGCGCGCGAGGTGCTCGGCGTCGAGGGCAGCGAGACACTCGTCGCGCGCTCGCGCCGCAATGCCGAACTGAACGAAGCGGCGCATCCCGGCCTCGGCCGGCGCGTCCGGTTCGTCGCGCGCAATCTGTTCGAGATGACGCCGCAGGTCCTCGCCCGCGATGGCGCGGCCGACAAATGGCTTGTCGATCCGCCGCGCGAAGGCGCCTTCGCGCTCGTCAAGGCGCTTGCGGAGTTGCATGCCGACCCCGCGCAGGCGCCGGGCTGGGTGCCGCCGCGCCGCATCGTCTACGTCAGTTGCAACCCGGCGACCCTGGCGCGCGACGCGGGGCTGCTCGTGCATGAGGCGGGCTATCGCTGCGCCGCTGCGGGCGTCGTCAACATGTTCCCGCATACGGCGCATGTGGAGAGCATCGCCGTCTTCGATCGGGCGCCACCGGATCACGCCGGCGTGGGCTGACGGCGCGTCCGGGCGGATCGGCAAACCGGCGCCGTCAATGCAAACGGGGCCCGAAGGCCCCGTTTCCGAAGAGCGTGGATCGACTTCAGTCGCTGCTGCCACCGAAGATGCCCAGCAGCGCGAGGAGCGACTGGAACACGTTGAACAGGCTCAGGTAGACGCCGAGCGTCGCGGTGATGTAGTTCGTCTCTTCGCCGTCGCGCACGCGCTTCAGGTCGTGCAGGATGAACAGCGAGAAGATGCCGATCGCCAGCACGGCCACGGTGATCATCAGCGGGCCCGACTGGATGAACACGTTCGCGATGCCCGCCACCAGCAGCATGATGACGCCGATGAAGAGCCACTTGCCCATGTTGCTGAGGTCGCGCTTGATCACGGTCGACAGCGTCGCCATGCCGAAGAACACGACGCCGGTACCGGCAAATGCGGTCATGATCAGACCGGTGCCGTTGGCAAGCCCGAGCACCGCACCGATCAGGCGCGACAGCATCAGCCCCATGAAGAACGTGAAGGCGAGCAGCACCGGAACGCCGGCCGCCGAGTTCTTCGTCTTCTCGATCGCGAACATCAGACCGAACGCACCGACCAGGAACACCACCAGGCTGATGCCGGGCGACATCGCGGCGGAAATGCCGGTGGCGACGCCGATCCAGGCGCCGAGCACGGTCGGGATCATCGACAGCGCCAGCAGCCAGTAGGTGTTGCGCAGCACGCGGTTGCGCTGAGCAACGACGTCGGCGCTGCCGGTACGGCCGGCGTAGACAGGTTGCAGGGTTTGATTCATGAAGCCTCCAGAGTGGGGGAAATTACGCAGGGTGTGATCCTGCCGGGCCCATTGTAGTTCCCTGGCCGTTTTCGCGAGAATCCGGGCCTCGAGCGCCACGGGGCGCCCCTTGACGAACGCCCGTTGGCGCCGGGCGGCAGGGCCGCGCTCGGCTACAATTTCGCGGTTGACCCCCATTCACCGCCGCCTGGCGGCCCGCACGCCGCTCGACGCCGACGGCGGTCCGGGCTCCGGCGAAACCCGGCCAGTCCCCCTTTCCGGTTTCGTGCGCTCCCTGCAGCGCCGGGCGCGCACAAGTTCGGAGAAAAGCGTGCCGCCGCCACTGCTGCCCTTGCAAGTTCCTGCCCTGCTCGCACTTGCCGACGGCACCGTTTTCGAGGGCGTCTCGATCGGCGCGGCGGGCCAGACGGTCGGCGAAGTGGTCTTCAACACCTCGATGACGGGCTATCAGGAGATCCTGACCGACCCGAGCTACTGCCGTCAGATCGTCACGCTGACCTATCCGCACATCGGCAACACGGGCGTCAACCCGGAGGACGAAGAGTCCGACCGCATCCAGGCCGCCGGCCTGATCGTGCGCGACCTGCCGCTGCGGGCGTCGAACTTTCGCAGCACGCAGACCCTCGCCGCGTACCTGGCCGAGCGGGGCACGGTGGCGATCGCCGAGATCGACACCCGGCGCCTGACGCGCATCCTGCGCACGGGCGGGGCGCAAAACGGCTGCATCCTCGCGCTGCGCGCGGGCGAGGCGCTGACGGCGTCGCACCGCGAGGCCGCGATCGCCAGCGCACGTTCGGCGCCGAGCATGACCGGCCTCGACCTGGCGCGCGTCGTCAGCACGCACGAGCGCTACGAATGGGCGCAGACCGAATGGTCCCTCGACCGCGGTGCAGCCCCGGGTTTCGGCCAGCAGACGGCGCCCCGCTTTCACGTCGTGGCCTACGACTTCGGCGTCAAGCGCAACATCCTGCGCATGCTCGCGAGCCGCGGCTGCCGCCTGACGGTGGTGCCGGCGCAGACCCCGGCGGCGGAAGTCATCGCGCTTGCACCGGACGGCATCTTCCTCTCCAACGGCCCGGGTGACCCCGAACCGTGCGACTACGCGATCGCGGCCACCCGCACGCTGATCGAGCGCGGCATCCCGACCTTCGGCATCTGCCTCGGTCACCAGTTCATGGCGCTCGCGTCGGGCGCGCGCACCTTCAAGATGAAGTTCGGCCACCACGGCGCCAATCATCCGGTGAAGGACCTCGATTCGGGACGTGTCTCGATCACGAGCCAGAACCACGGCTTCGCGGTCGACGAGGCGAGCCTGCCGGCCAGCTTGCGCCCGACCCACGTGAGCCTGTTCGACGGCACCCTGCAGGGGATGGCGCGCACCGACCGTCCGGCGTTCGGCTTCCAGGGGCATCCGGAAGCCTCGCCGGGCCCGCACGACATCGGCTACCTCTTCGACCGGTTCATCGACCTGATCCGCGCTGCGCAACCCGAGAAGCACCATGCCCAAGCGCACTGATCTGCAATCGATCCTCATCATCGGCGCCGGCCCGATCATCATCGGCCAGGCCTGCGAGTTCGACTATTCCGGCGCCCAGGCCTGCAAGGCGCTGCGCGAGGAGGGCTACCGCGTCGTCCTCGTCAACAGCAATCCGGCGACGATCATGACCGACCCGGAGATGGCCGACGCGACCTACATCGAGCCGATCACCTGGCAGGTCGTCGAGAGCGTGATCGCGAAGGAGCGCGCCGCGCATCCGGACGAGAAGATGGCCCTGCTGCCGACGATGGGCGGCCAGACGGCGCTCAATTGCGCGCTCGATCTGCACCGCTACGGCGTGCTCGCGAAGCATGGTGTCGAGATGATCGGCGCCAACGAGCACGCGATCGAGAAGGCCGAGGACCGGCTCAAGTTCAAGGACGCGATGACGGGCATCGGCCTGCACTCCGCCAGGAGCGGCATCGCGCACTCGATGGACGAAGCGCTCGCCGTGCAGCGGCGCATCACGCAGGAAATCGGCGGCACCGGGTTCCCGATGGTGGTGCGCCCGAGCTTCACGCTCGGCGGCACCGGCGGCGGCATCGCCTACAACCCGGAGGAGTTCGAGGAGATCTGCAAGCGCGGCCTCGACCTGTCCCCGACGAAGGAACTGCTGATCGAGGAATCCCTGATCGGCTGGAAAGAGTTCGAGATGGAGGTCGTGCGCGACCGCCTCGACAACTGCATCATCGTCTGCTCGATCGAGAACTTCGACCCGATGGGCGTGCACACGGGCGACTCGATCACGGTGGCGCCGGCGCAGACGCTGACCGACAAGGAATACCAGATCCTGCGCAACGCGTCGATCGCGATCCTGCGCGAGATCGGCGTCGACACCGGCGGCTCGAACGTGCAGTTCGCGGTCAACCCCGACAACGGGCGGCTCGTCGTGATCGAGATGAACCCGCGCGTCAGCCGCAGTTCGGCGCTCGCCTCGAAGGCGACCGGTTTCCCGATCGCCAAGGTGGCCGCCAAGCTCGCGGTCGGCTACACGCTCGACGAATTGCGCAACGACATTACCGGCGGCGCGACGCCCGCCGCGTTCGAGCCGAGCATCGACTATGTGGTCACGAAGGTGCCGCGTTTCGCGTTCGAGAAGTTCCCCGCGGCCGACTCGCGGCTGACGACGCAGATGAAGTCGGTCGGCGAGGTGATGGCGATCGGCCGCACGTTCCAGGAGAGCCTGCAAAAGGCCTTGCGCGGGCTCGAGACGGGCATCGACGGCCTCTCCGAACGCAGCGACGACCGCGAGGAGATCATGCAGGAGATCGGCGAGCCGGGCCCGGAGCGCGTCCTGTTCGTCGCCGATGCCTTTCGCGTCGGCATGAGCCTGGACGAGGTGTTCGAGGAAACTGCGATCGACCCCTGGTTCCTGGCCCAGATCGAGGACATTGTGCGGATCGAAGCCTCGCTTGCGGGGCGTGAACTGGGTGGATTGACCGAACCCGAGCTTCGCTTTCTCAAGCGCAAGGGCTTTTCGGATCGACGGCTCGCCAAGCTGCTCGGCACGCACCAGCACGCGGTGCGCGAAGCGCGCCAGGCGCTCGGCGTGCGGCCGGTCTACAAGCGGGTCGACACCTGCGCCGCCGAGTTCGCGACGCAGACCGCCTACATGTACTCGACCTACGAGGAGGAGTGCGAGGCCGAGCCGACATCGCGCAAGAAGATCATGGTCCTCGGCGGCGGGCCGAACCGGATCGGGCAGGGCATCGAGTTCGACTACTGCTGCGTACACGCCGCGCAGGCGATGCGCGAGGACGGCTACGAGACCATCATGGTCAACTGCAACCCGGAGACCGTGTCGACCGACTACGACACCTCCGACCGCCTCTACTTCGAGCCGGTGACGCTCGAGGACGTGCTCGAGATCGTCGACAAGGAAAAGCCCACCGGCGTCATCGTGCAGTACGGCGGGCAGACGCCGCTCAAGCTCGCGCTCGACCTCGAGCGCGCGGGCGTGCCGATCATCGGCACCTCGCCCGACAGCATCGATATCGCGGAGGACCGCGAGCGCTTCCAGAAGCTGCTGCACACGCTCGGGCTCAGGCAGCCGCCGAACCGCACCGCGCGCACGGAAGAGGCCGCCAAGACACTCGCCGCCGAGATCGGCTACCCGCTCGTCGTGCGGCCGAGCTATGTTCTCGGCGGCCGCGCGATGGAGATCGTGCACGGCGAGAAGGACCTCGAGCGCTACATGCGCGAAGCGGTCAAGGTGTCGGAGAAGTCGCCGGTGCTGCTCGACCGCTTTCTGGACGACGCGATCGAAGTCGACGTCGACTGCATCGGCGATGGCGACGAGGTGATGATCGGCGGCATCATGGAGCACGTCGAGCAGGCGGGCGTGCACTCGGGCGACTCGGCCTGCTCGCTGCCGCCGTACACGCTGCCGGCGCCGTTGCAGGACGAACTGCGCCGCCAGACGACGTTGATGGCCAGGGCGCTCGAGGTGTGCGGCCTGATGAACGTGCAGTTCGCAATCCAGGGCGACGTCGAGGCGCCGGGTGCCGAGATCAGCGTCTACGTGCTCGAGGTCAACCCGCGCGCGTCACGCACCGTGCCCTTCGTGTCGAAGGCGACCGGCCAGCCGCTGGCCAAGATCGCCGCACGCTGCATGGCCGGTACCCGGCTGCGCGCCCAGCGCGGGCGGGACGGCCTTGCACCGCGCGAGGTGATCCCGCCGTACTTCTCGGTGAAGGAGGCGGTGTTCCCGTTCAACAAGTTCCCGGGCGTGGACCCGATCCTCGGGCCGGAGATGCGCTCGACCGGCGAGGTGATGGGCAGCGGGCGCAGCTTCGGCGAGGCGATGCTCAAGAGCCAGCTCGGCGCCGGCTCGCGCCTGCCGGGCACCGGCAACGTCTGCATCACGGTGCGCGACGGCGACAAGCCGCGCGCCGTCGAGCTCGCGCGCGAGCTGCACACGCTCGGCTTCCAGATCGTCGCCACGCGCGGCACGGCGGCGGCGATCACGGCCGGCGGCATACCGGTGCGCGCGGTCAACAAGGTCAAGGACGGGCGGCCGCACATCGTCGACATGCTCAAGGGGGGCGACATCCAGCTCGTCTTCACGACGGTCGACGAGACGCGCACGGCGATTGCGGACTCGCGCCACATCCGCCAGGCGGCGCTCGCCCAGCGCGTGACCTACTACACCAGCATGGCCGGCTGCGAGGCGGCGGTCGAGGGCATGAAGCACCAGGCCGATCTGGTCGTCACGCCCTTGCAGACTTTGCATGCCGAGTTGAACTAAACTTGGCACCTCACCGCCGCCAAAGCTCTCGTCGTTCGGGAGTGGGCGGCGGTTTGACATTGGTGCTCGCGTGCGGCGCCTGCCGACCGGCGCGCGGCGCCACTCACCTGGCTTCTCCTGTTTCAATCCTCTTACTTCATTCGATCTTGTCATGGCCACGATTCCCCTCACGCTGCGCGGCGCGGAAAAGCTCAAGCAGGAGCTGCACCAGCTGAAGTCCGTCGAACGCCACGCGGTGATCGCAGCGATCGCCGAGGCGCGCTCGCACGGGGATCTGTCCGAAAACGCCGAGTACGAGGCGGCCAAGGACAAGCAGGGGCACGTCGAAGGGCGGATCCTCGAGATCGAAAGCAAGCTCGCGGCAGCGCAGATCATCGATCCGGCCAACCTGAACGCCGACGGCCGCGTGGTGTTCGGCGCGACGGTCGATCTCGAGGATGAAGACAGTGGCGCGAAGGTGACCTACCAGATCGTCGGCGACGACGAGGCGGACCTGAAGCAGGGCCTGATCTCGATCAGCTCGCCGATCGCGCGCGCGATGATCGGCCGCGCCGCCGGCGACGTCGCCGACGTGCAGGCGCCGGGTGGCGTCAGGCGCTACGAGATCGTCGAGGTCCGCTATATCTGAGGCGGCGTCGGACACGGCGCGGCCGACGCGCTGGCAAGACCGCGCCGGCTGCCTGCTGGCGGGACTCTGGGCAGGGATGCTGGTCTGCGTTGCGGCGATCGCGACGCGGGCGCCGTTTGCCGTGCTGGTGGCGCCCGAAGCGGGCAAGGTCGCGAGCCGGGTGCTCGCCTACGAGGCGAACGCGAGCGTCGGCTTCGCCGTCGTCCTCTATCTCATCGTTCGCCGGCAGGCGCGCAGCGTCGCGGCACTGGGCCGGGGGTCGGTCATGAGCGGGGACGTGCTGCTCGTCTTCGGCGCCCTGTTCTGCACCGTGGCGGGCTACTTCGCGCTGCAGCCGATGATGGAGGCCGCGCGAGCGGGGCAGGGCGGCGTCGGCTTCGGCACGCTGCACGCCGTCTCGGTCGCGTTCTTCGGCCTCAAGACGCTGCTGGTCCTGGCGCTTGCATGGCGTCTGGGGCCGCGCTGAAGGCGGCCAAAATCCTTATCGCGATGCGGCTTTCTTCGGGCTCGTCGTCACGCGCTTGCGGGCACGCTTGAGCTCGCCGCCGGCGGCGACGCGCTGGTTGCCCAGCACCTTGATCTTCTTCACCTGCGGTCGGTGATTGCCACTCTTGGAGAACTTGAGCACCTTGACCACTTTCGGGCCTGCGCCGCGGTCTTCGCGCGGCAGCTTCTCCTTCGGCGGCATCGGCCGCCACAGCACGAGCAACTTGCCGATGTGCTGGATGGGCGCGGCGCCGAGCTCGTCGGCGAGTTGGGCGAGCATCGCCTCGCGCGCAGCGCGGTCGTCCGACAGCACGCGCACCTTGATCAGGCCATGGGCGCTGAGCGCATGGTCGATCTCGCGCACGACGGCAGGCGTCAGGCCGTCGCCGCCGATCATGGCGACCGGGTCGAGGTGGTGGGCAAGCGCGCGCTGGTCCTTGCGCTGCGCGGGGCGGAGTTCGATCGCGGTCATCCGTCGATTATCGTGGCAGCGCGAGGTGTGCGGATGAAGGCCAAGTCCAAAGGCAAGAAGCTCAACAAGGCGTGGTTGAACGACCACCTCAACGATCCCTACGTCAAGCTGGCGCAAAAGGAAGGCTACCGCGCGCGCGCCGCCTACAAGCTCAAGGAGATCGACGAGACGCTGGGTCTGGTCCGCCCGGGGCAGCTCGTCGTCGATCTCGGCGCCGCGCCGGGCGCGTGGAGCCAGTATCTGCGGCGCAGGTTCGCGCCGAAGGGCGCGGCCGCCGGCGCACAGAACGGCGTCATCATCGCGCTCGACCTGCTCGACTTCGAGCCGATCGAGGGCGTGGACTTCATCCAGGGCGATTTTCACGACGAGGCCGTCGTGCGGCAGCTCGAAGACCGGCTCGGCGGGCGCGCGGTCGATCTGATCGTCTCCGACATGGCGCCCAACCTGTCGGGCATCGCGAGCTCGGACGCGGCGCGGATGGCGCATCTGGTGGAACTCGCGGTCGAGTTCGCCGAACAACACCTCGTCGCGCAGGGCGCCCTCGTCTGCAAGGCCTTTCACGGCAGCGGGTACAGCCAGATCGTCGAGCGCCTGAAGCAGACCTTCAAGCTGGTCAAACCGATCAAGCCGAAGGCCTCGCGCGACAAATCGGCTGAAACCTTCCTCGTCGGCAGGGGTCTCAAGCGAACGGGGCGTCCGGTCGATACCCCTCGATGAGAGTCCTGCAGACCTCGGCCGGCACGCGCCTTGCCACTGCCGCAATGGGAGGGCTGCACAGCTTGACTCGACTAGAATCGTCCCCAGATACCGTGGATACGGCGTGCCTTCATGTGCGCCCGGTGTTCGTAGGCAGGAAGGAGCCGCGGTGAACAATCAATGGTTCTCGAAAGTTGCTGTGTGGATGGTGATCGCCCTCGTGCTGTTCACCGTCTTCAAGCAATTCGATCGCGGTGTCACGCAGGGCAGCCAGATCGGCTACTCCGACTTCCTCGAGGAAGTCCGCGCCAAGCGTATCCGCTCGGTGACGCTGCAGGAGGGCCCCAACGGCACCGAGATCGTCGCCATCACGAACGATGACAAGCGGCTGCGCAGCACGGCGACCTACCTCGACCGCGGCCTCGTCGGCGACCTGATCAACAGCGGCGTCAAGTTCGACGTCAAGCCGCGCGAAGAGCCTTCGCTGCTGATGAGCATCCTCATCAGCTGGGGCCCGATGCTGCTCTTGATCGGCGTCTGGGTCTACTTCATGCGCCAGATGCAGGGGGGCGGCAAGGGCGGCGCCTTCAGTTTCGGCAAGAGCAAGGCGCGCATGCTCGACGAGGCGAACAACACGACCACCTTTGCCGACGTCGCGGGCTGCGACGAGGCGAAGGAGGAGGTGAGCGAACTCGTCGACTTCCTGAAGGACCCGCAGAAATTCCAGAAGCTCGGCGGCCGCATTCCGCGCGGCGTGCTGCTCGTCGGCCCGCCGGGAACCGGCAAGACGCTGCTCGCGAAGGCGATTGCCGGCGAGGCCAAGGTGCCGTTCTTCAGCATCAGCGGCTCCGACTTCGTCGAGATGTTCGTCGGCGTCGGCGCGGCGCGTGTGCGCGACATGTTCGAGCAGGCGAAGAAGAGCGCACCCTGCATCATCTTCGTCGACGAAATCGACGCCGTCGGGCGCCACCGCGGTGCGGGCCTGGGCGGCGGCAACGACGAGCGCGAGCAGACGCTCAACCAGATGCTGGTCGAGATGGACGGCTTCGAGACCAACGTCGGCGTGATCGTGATGGCGGCGACCAACCGGCCCGACATCCTCGACCCGGCACTGCTGCGCCCGGGCCGCTTCGACCGTCAGGTCTACGTGACGCTGCCGGATGTGCGCGGACGCGAGCAGATCCTCAACGTCCACATGCGCAAGGTGCCGATCGGGCAGGACATCCGCTCCGACATCCTCGCGCGCGGCACGCCGGGCTTCTCGGGCGCGGATCTGGCCAACCTCGTCAACGAGGCGGCGCTGTTCGCCGCACGCCGAAGCGGCCGCGTCGTCGAGATGGCCGACTTCGAGCGCGCCAAGGACAAGATCATGATGGGGCCGGAGCGCAAGTCGATGGTCATGCCCGAGGAGGAGCGGCGCAACACCGCCTACCACGAGTCGGGCCACGCCCTTGTCGCGCGGCTGATGCCCAAGACCGACCCGGTGCACAAGGTGACGGTGATTCCGCGTGGCCGGGCGCTCGGCGTGACGATGCAGCTGCCCGAGGTCGACCGCTACAGCATGGACAAGGAGCGCATGCTGTCGACGATCTCGGTGCTGTTCGGCGGACGCATCGCGGAAGAAGTCTTCATGAACCAGATGACGACCGGCGCGAGCAACGACTTCGAGCGCGCGACACACCTCGCGCGCGACATGGTCACGCGCTACGGCATGACCGATGAGCTCGGGCCGATGGTCTACGCCGAGAACGAGGGTGAGGTCTTCCTCGGCCGCTCGGTGACGAAGCAGGTCAACGTCTCGGAAGAGACGATGCAGAAGGTGGACCAGCAGATCCGCCGCATCATCGACGAGCAGTACGCGATCGCGCGCAAGCTGATCGAGGACAACCAGGACAAGATCCACGCGATGGCGAAGGCCTTGCTCGAGTGGGAGACGATCGACGCCGACCAGATCGACGACATCATGGCCGGCAAGCCGCCGCGTCCGCCGAAGGATTGGACGACGGCGCCCGTCAAGCCGGTGGGCGCGCCCCCGATCAACCCCGACGGCGCACCTGCGGCGGCCTGAGTTCCGCCGCTCGCGGCATGCAGCGGGGCTTCGGCCCCGCTCTGCTTTGCGGCCCGCATTGCTGAAGCGCACGGCCCATGATCTGGCAGACCACACGCCACGCGATCGATCTCGCGCGTCCGCGCGTGATGGGCATCGTCAACGTGACGCCCGACTCGTTCGCCGACGGCGGTGCGCATGCGACGGCCACGCAAGCCCTCGCGCATTGCGAACGCCTGGTGCGCGAGGGCGCCGACATCCTCGACATCGGGGGTGAGTCGAGCCGTCCGGGCGCCTTGCCCGTCTCCGTGGCGGACGAACTGGCGCGCGTGCTGCCGGTGCTGCGCGGCGCGCTGACGCTCGGTGTACCGGTCTCGGTCGACACCTGCAAACCCGAAGTGATGCGCGCGGCCCTGGCACTCGGCGCCGACATCGTCAACGACATCCTGGCCTTGCAGGCGCCGGGCGCCCTCGACGCCGTCGCCAGCCATCCCACCTGCGGCGTGTGCCTGATGCACATGCGGGGCGTTCCGGGCAGCATGCAGGGCGACGTTCGATACGGCGACGTCGTCGCCGAAGTCACCGCGTTTCTCGCCGCGCGCGCGAAGGCGCTGCGAGACCGCGCCGTCGACGCACGGCGCATCGTGCTGGATCCGGGCATCGGCTTCGGCAAGCTTGCCGGGCACAACCTCGAACTGCTGCGGCGCCAGCGCGAACTGCTCGCGCCGGGCTATCCGCTGCTGGTCGGCTGGTCGAGAAAATCGACGCTCGGTGTGCTCACCGGCAAGGCGGTCGGCGATCGGCTGGCGGCCAGCATTGCCGCCGCGCTCGCCGCCGTCGACAACGGCGCCGCCATCGTTCGTGTGCACGATGTCGCAGAGACGGTCGATGCGCTCGAGGTATGGCGTGCGGCGCGCGACAATGACGCATCCACCGACGCGGTGCACGAGCCGCCTCCCTATCCATGACAAGAACCTACTTCGGCACCGACGGCATTCGCGGCACGGTCGGCCAGAGCCCGATCACCGCCGATTTCATGCTGCGCCTGGGCCATGCGGTCGGCCGCGTGCTGCGCCTCGACACCGAGCGCCCCACGGTGCTGATCGGCAAGGACACCCGCATCTCGGGCTACATGATCGAATCCGCGCTCGAGGCCGGTTTCGCTTCGGCCGGTGTCGACGTGCTGCTCACCGGGCCCTTGCCGACGCCCGGCGTCGCCTACCTCACGCGCGCGCTGCGGCTCGATCTGGGCGTCGTCATCAGCGCATCGCACAACCCGTTCGAAGACAACGGCATCAAGTTCTTCTCGGCCAGCGGCGAGAAGCTGCCCGACGTCTGGGAGCATCGCGTCGAGGACGCGCTGGCCGAAGACGCCCAATGGGTCGGCTCGACCGACCTCGGCAAGGCGCGGCGGCTCGAGGACGCGCGCGGCCGCTACATCGAGTTCTGCAAGGCGACGATCGGCAGCGACCAGACCCTGAAGGGCCTGCGCATCGTCGTCGATGCCGCCCACGGCGCCGCCTATCAGGTGGCACCGGACGTCTTCCACGAGCTCGGCGCCGAAGTCGTCGCGATCGGCTGCGCGCCCGACGGCATCAACATCAACGCCGGCTTCGGTGCCACGTCACCCACGGCGCTGCTGCAGTCGGTGAAGGACCACCGCGCCGACTACGGCGTCGCGCTCGATGGCGACGCCGACCGGCTGCAACTGGTGGACGAGGCGGGCCGCCTCTACAACGGCGACGAACTGCTCTACGTGATGGTGGCAGACCGCCTGGCGCGCGGCCAGAGCGTGCCCGGCGCCGTCGGTACGCTGATGACGAACCTGGGCGTCGAGCAGGCGCTGGGCGCGCGCGGCGTGCCCCTGGTGCGCGCCAAGGTCGGCGATCGCTACGTGCTCGAGGACCTCAATGCGCGCGGCTGGACGCTCGGGGGCGAAGGCTCCGGGCATCTGCTTGCACTCGACAAGCACACGACGGGCGACGGCATCATCAGCGCGCTTCAGGTGTTGATGGCGGTGCGGCGCAGCGGTCGCACGCTGCCGGAACTGCTCGCCGATGTCACGCTCTTCTCGCAGACCCTGATCAACGTGCGCATCGCGCGCGGTGAAGACTGGTCGGCCAAGCCCGCGCTGCGGGTAGAGCAGGAGCGGGTCGAACGCGAACTCGGGGTCGACGGCAGGGTGCTGATCCGCGCCTCGGGCACCGAGCCGGTGCTGCGCGTGATGGTCGAGGCGCGTGACGCGGTGCAGGCCCGAACCTGCGCCGAGCGCCTTGCCGACAGCCTGCGCGCCTGAGACTATCGGCACCGGCTAGGCGGCCGGCTCATTC